>PMOK01000226.1 GCA_003162425.1 Bryobacterales bacterium
CTCGGCCGCAAAGGATCGCTCGCGCAGATCAACATTGGAAAACTTAGTCCCGCCGAGCGTGGCCCAGCTGGCAAAGCGCTCAACGCCGCGCGGCAAACAATCGAAGCCGCCTTCGAAGCCAGGAAAGAAGCGTTCGCCGCCGGAGCATTGGATCAGCGCTTACAAGCGGAGTGGCTCGATCTTTCGCTGCCCGCTCCCGGCCCACGCCCCGGCAGCCTTCATCCTGTCACGCAAATCCAGACTGAGATCGAAGACCTCTTCACCTCGCTCGGATTCGCGGTGTTGGACGGCCCCGAAGTGGAAACCGAATATCACAATTTCGATGCGCTCAATATTCCGGCCACTCATCCGGCGCGCGACATGCAGGATACTTTCTGGCTCACCGATGGCAACTTGCTGCGAACGCACACCTCGCCGGTTCAGGTGCGCGGCATGGAGCGCCTGGGCCCTCCGCTGCGTATGATCGCGCCCGGGCGCGTTTTCCGAAATGAAGAAGTGGACGCGTCGCACGAGCACACTTTTTATCAGGTGGAAGGCATGATGGTGGACCGCAACGTCTCCGTCGCCCACATGAACTACTTCATGAAGACGTTGCTCAGCGCCATCTTTCATCGCGAGGTCACCGTCCGCCTGCGGCCCGGATACTTTCCTTTTGTGGAACCTGGCTTCGAGCTCGACATCCAATGCCTGATCTGCGGTGGTCCCGGCTGCCCCGTCTGCAAACAGAGCGGCTGGGTGGAGCTGATGCCCTGTGGCCTGGTGCATCCCAACGTCCTGCGCATGAGCGGTATCGATCCCGACCAATGGGGCGGCTTCGCTTTCGGCCTGGGACTGACCCGTCTGGCCATGATGCGCTACGCCATCGACGATATTCGCCTTCTCCAAGGCGGCGACCTGAGATTCTTGCGGCAGTTCTGAACAGCAGATGAAATTTTCGTTTAACTGGATTCGCGAATTGGTTCCCGGCCTTGATCAGAGTCCGAAGGAGCTAATGCGCCTGATCACCATGAAGACCGCCGAGTGCGAAGGGCTCGAGCAGGCCGGCGTGCCACTGGAATCAGCTTGCATCGCGCGCGTAGCCGGCATCGAATGGATCAAAGGTAGCCACAATCAAGTCGTCAAGGTGGAAACGGCCCGCTATGGCGCAAAAACCGTGGTTTGCGGCGCTCCCAACTGCCGGCTCGGCATGCTCACGGTGTATCTTCCGATCAGCCCCGCCGTGATCGAAGGTGTCCAGAGCGATGGCATGCTGGCCAGCGGCCTCGAGCTAGGCATTAATCGCGATCACAACGGCATCGTCGAGCTGGAAACCGAAGTGCTCTTCGCGCCCGATACGGTCATCGAGGTGGATAACAAGTCGCTCACGCATCGTCCCGACTTGTGGGGTCACTACGGCATGGCGCGCGAAGTAGCAGCCATCACGCACCATCGTCTGCGCGATCCAGTGCGTTTGGATCTCCTCCCAACCGGCGCCTCGCGCCAAACCGAGCCGCGACCGGAAGGGAGCGTAATAGAAGTTGAAATCGAAGACCTGTCGCTCTGCCCGCGCTACAGTGCTCTGGTTTTTGAAAACGTCACGGTAGCGCCATCACCGCTCTGGCTCCAATATCGCCTGGAAGCCATCGGCCTGAACGCGATTAACAACATCGTCGACGTAACGAATTTCGTCATGTCGGAGCTGGCCCAGCCGATGCACGCATTCGACGCGGATAAACTTTCCGGCGAAACAATCTTCGTTCGCAACGCCCGCGCTGGAGACCAAATCGTCGCGCTCAACGATGAAAAATACAATCTGAACCCATCCAACCTGGTCATCGCCGATTCCAAAGGCCCCATCGCGATTGCCGGCGTCATCGGAGGCCTCGATAGCGCCATCGGTCCCGCCACCAAGCGTATCGTGCTCGAGAGCGCCTGCTTTGAAGCCACCAGCGTCCGCAAGACATCCGTCGCGCTCAAGCTTCGCACCGATGCCTCCATGCGATTCGAGAAATCGCAGGATCCAGTGAACACTGTACGCGGCCTGGCGCGCGCCATCGAATTGCTCGAACAGGTCTCGCCAGGCGTTCGCCTAG
Organism: Bryobacterales bacterium; assembly: GCA_003162425.1. Lineage (GTDB taxonomy): Bacteria > Acidobacteriota > Terriglobia > Bryobacterales > Bryobacteraceae > Palsa-89. Next base: position 2,073 of record PMOK01000226.1, read on the forward strand.
TGGGTGGACTTGCTGAAAGAAAAGCCGAATCCAAAAAGCCACCGGTGATCGATCTATCTGTAGACTGGATAGCCGCGAAACTCGGGCGCCCCGTGACCGCCCAGGATGTCCGCTCCATCCTGGAGTCCCTCGAATTCCTCATCGCCGACAGCACTCCCGGACACTTCTCCGTCGTAGTTCCAAGCTGGCGCGCCACCAAGGATGTCTCCATCAAAGACGACCTGCTGGAAGAAGTGGGCCGCATGCTGGGCTATGATTCCATCACGCCGCAAGCGCCGCTGATCGAATCCGTTGTTCCGCCGGATAACCCTATGCGGACGTATCAACGCCAGGTGCGCAACATGGCGGCCGCGCAGGGATTCACCGAAGTCTACAACTATTCTTTCATCAGCGAAGATATGGCCCGCGCGTTCCAATTCCCGCCGGAAGCGCATCTACGCGTGGCCAATCCGATCGCCTCGGATCAAACGCTCATGCGGCTGAGCCTGCTACCTGGAATTCACAAGAACATCCTCGAAAACAGCCGGCGGCTTAATTCATTCCGCCTGTTCGAAATCGGCCGTGAGATCCACCCTGCGCATGGGCTGCTGCCGGAAGAGATCCCGCACTTCGCCGCGGCCATCTACACCCGCGACGGCGACGGCAGCGCCGGCTTATTCGAATTGAAACGCCTGGCCGAATGCCTGATGCCGCAGTGCGAGGTGCGCCTGAGTGCGGCGCGGCCCTTCGAACATCCGGAGCGCGCCGCCGAAGTATTCTGGCGCGGTGAAACCATCGGCCGCCTCTTTGAGCTCCACCCATCGCTCGGAGTGGAAGGGCGCGCCGCGATAATGGATCTGGATCTAGCGCTGCTGCAGCGTCTCGACCGCCGCGAAGTGCGCTATCAACCTCTGCGCCGCTTCCCCACCAGTGCCTTCGACCTGTCCGTGGTTGCGGCCCTACGCGATCCCGCCGGCAACATCGAGCGCCTCCTCATCGGCGCCGCGGGAAGCGATCTGGTGGAAATCGAATTCGTGCGCCAATACATCGGCGCCCCGCTTCCCGAAGACCGCAAAAGCGTCTCCTATCGCCTGACAGTCGACGCCCCGGACCGCACTCTCTCATCTGAGGAAGTCGCCACTATCCGCAACCGTGTGATTGAAGCGATGCGCCAATCCGGCTACGACCTCAGGTTGTAGGGCAGGTTGCCAACCTGCGGCCGATTGGCAATCGGCCCTGGCTAAGCTTGCCGGTTTCGCTGGGGACTTTCCAGATTCAAGGTAAGTGTGGCGCAGCGGAGTGGGGCAGCGCCATGCGCTGCCATTGCAGGCAGCACAGGACTCTAGTCCGCGCCCCACAAGGTTTCCCGATGACGATTCTCCCGCGTAATCCCCGACACAAGCTCCGTCAGCGAAGCCATCGCTTCGGGCGGTGCAGCGTGGCGTCCGCGCGAGGAAGAATACGGCAACATCTACGATCACCTGCATGCGGACTTCGTTTATGCGAGCGGCGTCCACATGGCGAGCCGCTGCCGGCAGTATATCCGTATGTGCAGGAGCACACCGACATGATGAATAGCATCCTGGGCAGGGGCCCTACATTAACGAAGCCATGGCGGTGGCGGAAAGCACCATGACCTGTCTCATGGGCCGTGAGGCCGCCTATTCAGGACAGAAGGTCACCTGGGACATGAATGCTGAACTCCCAGCTCGACCTGCTGCCCAAAACCTTCGACCATAGGGCGGCCGTCCCAGTCCCCCCGCTCCCAGTCCCCGGCGTCTACAAATTCACGTAACCCCACCTGATCCTTGTTGACCGCATCGTGGCGCAGGCATTCATGCCGACACTCTTTCCCGATTAAGAAAAGAACCTGCGTTTCAGCCCGCCGCCAACGCCCAGCAGGCCAGCTAGCATCAGCCCGTAGGAAGATGGTTCTGGGACGGAACTTTGATTCAGGGGCTGCGTACCGATCGGTTCTGCTGAGCCGGTGGCTACTACTCCATCAAGAAAAACGTTCCCTGGGGTTATTGTTTCCCCGGCAAGACAGTCGGCGGTACCCGTGGAAAAGCAGAAATAATGTTCGCCGCTTGTGTAAAAGCCGTCCTCCTGAATACCAAACTCGCCGGCCGCGCTGTAGTTAAAAAAGAGCCCGGTTGCGGTAGCCGAGAGGGAGCTTCCGAAAAACGTGTCGATAAAGGAATTGGTATTGGTGAGGTCGACGTCGTTTGCGGCATTAAGGTGATCTGTCAAGTCGAGGTTCCAACTTAAAATGTTGCTAGCCGTTAGGACCCCAATTGTGCCGTCTGTTGTAATGCTACCGTCAACCGTGTCTGTCTGGAGTGGGTTCCCCGTGGGGTCAGAACTGGTGATGGTGGTGTCAATTGTGTAAACAATGTCTGCGCGTGCAACCGAAGAACCCAATTGCGCAGCGACAAAGGCGATCGTCAGAAATCGAACCAAGCTGCAACCCTCGTTTGATAAGCTCATCATGTCTCCTTAAAGTTTCAATAATCCGGGAAGGGTCAGATATGATACAGCCACCCGGCCCCTGTGCAGACGACCGCGTTTCCAGCTTTCACATTTCCCTCTGCTACGTAACGTGCAAATGGGTGGAAAAGGGGCCACTGCAAAAGTCCCAGGAGTACCATGGGGTGGTAGATTTGAAGCAAATGGCGAAGCCGGCAGCCACTACGGACGATCTATTCCCGCTCGTTTACGCCGAACTCCGCCGTCTGGCCGCGGCTTATCTTCGCCGGGAGCGGCGCGGCATGACCATGCAACCCACGGCCCTGGTGCATGAAGCCTACCTGCAGCTGTCTGGCAGTGGACAACAGGTGGTGTGGCAAGACCGTGGGCATTTTCTGGCCACGGCCGCGGTGGCCATGCGCCAGGTGCTGGCCTTGCAGGCGCGCCGCCGGAAGGCCGCCAAACGGGATCCCGGTTTGGCTGCTGTTCCCATGGACGGCGATTTGCGCCATCGGGCGGCTTGGGATTATGACGAGCTCGACCAGGCGCTGGACCGTCTGCAGATCGAAGCGCCGGAACTGTGCCGCGTAGTGGAAATTCGCTACTTCGGAGGAATGTCGGTGGAGGAAGCCGCCGCCCATCTGAACGTGTCGCCGCGTACGGTCAAACGCCACTGGATGCTGGCGCGGGCCTGGCTGAATCGGGAACTGGGCGCTGGAAAGTCCACATGAGCCCGCGCTGGCAGGCGATAGAGCGACTGTTTCACGCCGCCTTGGAACGGCCCCTCGTTCAGCGCGAAGCGTTTGTACGCGAAGAAGCCCGGGACCAGAAGCTCGCCGATGAAGTGCTGGCGCTGCTCAATGCCGCGCCTTCCGAGGATGTTCCAATGCCGCAGCCCTTAGACGTTCACGGTTTGATGGAAGCTCTGGGCAGCGCCTTCCTGACCGGCAAACAGCTAGGTCACTACACTGTCGCTGAATTCGTGGGCGAAGGAGGCATGGGGCTGGTCTATCGCGCCATCGACCAGCGCGACGGCTCCACCGTTGCTATCAAGATTCTGCCTCCCGGCCAAGCCATGCATCCCAGCCGTCTGGAACGGTTTCGGCGTGAGGCGCGCGCCATGGCGGCCCAGCGCCATCCCGCCATCATTTGTATCCACGAAGCTGGCTCCGACGACGGCGTTCATTACCTGGTGATGGATTACCTCGAAGGCGAAACCTTGCGGAAGCGGGTGCAGCGCGCCGGCCCACTGAGCACTCAGGAGGCCATCGAATGTGGCGTGGCCATCTCTGGCGCGCTCGAAATGGCGCACCTCGCCGGAGTAACCCATCGCGACCTGAAACCGGAAAACGTAATGCTCACGCCCGCCGGCCCGAAGGTCTTCGATTTTGGACTGGCGCATCTGGATGAGCGTGACAGCCCACAGCGCACCACTCTCGACGGCGTCCTGGCCGGCACCGTGGCTTACCTGGCGCCGGAACAGATCGAAGGCGCGCCGGGTACACCGCAAAGCGATATCTTCGCTCTCGGCGTGCTGCTGTATGAAGCTGTCACTGGCCAAGCTTTGTTCCAGCGCGCCAACCCCATTGCCACCGCGCGCGCGATTCTGCACGAAGCGCCGGATTACCGGCTTGTCCCCGTAGCCCTGCGCCCGGTGCTGCGGCGCTGTCTCGCGAAAAGCAGCCGGCGCCGCTATCAATCGGCAGGTCTGGTGCGCGAGGATCTGGAAAAGATCAAATCCGGAATCCGCCTGGCTGAGCATCGCGCATCGCCTTGGATTATCGCCGCAGCCGCCACCATCCTGGCTGTTCTGGCGGCTGCCTGGTTGTTTCATCCGCGAGGCACTGATCCGCACGCCATCGAAAAGTTTCAGCTTGGAAAATATCACTGGAACCGCCGCACGCCGGAGTCCATGCGGAAGTCTGTCGATTATTTTCGCCAGGCTTCCACAATCGATCCGACTTTCGCTCCGGCTTATGGGTGGCTCGCCGAGAGCCTGGCCATGCTGCCCGAATATGGGCTTCGAGATCGGCGCAATACCGAAGCCGCTCGGCAGGCAGCCGAACGGGCCATTCAACTCGATCCCAAGCTTTACATTGCCCATGTCGCGCTCGCTTGGATATTCTTTTCCTACGATTGGAACTGGGCCGCCGCCGAGCCGGAATTTCGCAAGGCCATCGCACTCGCGCCAGGTGAGGCGCTGCCCCATCAGCGCTACGGGTTGGGCCTGATTTCACGCGGCCGCTTCAGGGAAGCGGAGGCCGAGCTCCTCCGGGCCCAGCAACTGGAGCCCTTCGCCATGCTGCCGATGATCAATCTCGCTGAACTCTGGTACTACGCGCATCGTTTCGATCTGGAAGAAGCCCAGCTAAGGAAAGCGCTCGAGCGGGACCCCGGGTATGTCCTGGCGCGCGTGATGCTGGCGAAATTAGAGATCATCACCGGCAGATCGAAGGAAGCCATAGCGGAAATGCAGCGTCTTCTGGCCATGCCAGAGGGCGCCAATTGGTGCTCGCAACTTGCTGAAGCCTACGCAAGCGACGGACAGCGCGACTTAGCCCTGAAGCAACTGGCTGTGTGCGCTCCGACTCAGCCCCCGTTCCCCTCGACGTTTATCTATCTAGGCCAGCCCCAGCGCGCGATAGCCGCGCTCGAAGAGTGGTACAGCAACCGCTTTTCCCTTCTGGCGTTCCTGAACGTGGATCCGGACTATCTTTCATTGCGGGGCGACCCAGAGTTCCAAAAACTGTTAAGAAAGATGGGGTTCTAGCGATGCCAACTACGTTGCGCGTATTCGCTGCCGCACTGCTTGCGGCCGTAGTCCCTGCTTTGTTCGCCCAAGCGTCCCAGCCTCTGCCTGGCTGCGAGCCCCGGCCTGAGAAACGCTCCAGGAGATGAAGTTCAATGAGCGCGTAGCGTTCCGCCGCCAGGTGCTCGATGGATCTGATCGTGAAATATCCCCGAGAAGTGGAACCGTACCGCCGGCTGATCCAAGCTACCAAACAGGACGACACGGACCAGTATCCGGCTCTGGTGGATCGCTTCCAGAAAGGAATTCAAGATGGTGCCGGCTGCGCATCTCCGAAGTCGAGCAAGAAGCGCCCTCAACAGTCTTCCGGCTTCGGGAGCGCGGAGCGGTCCCTTCCTTGAATTCTGGCTTCCTAGGACATGCAGTGTCCGGCGACGCCCAGCGTCGCTAATGCACATGCATCGGCTCGCCGAAAAAGCCGATGATTCGCTCCGCGCACATCTGGCAGGCCTCTTCCTCGTCCGGGTCGCGCCCCTCGCACTGCAGCAACTGGTCATCCTGCACGGCCATGCTTCGCCCGCAAACCCAGTCATCTCCGTCTCGTGAATGTATATGGTTGAAGTCAGTCAACGCGCAACCTCGGAATGGATATAGCCAGAATATCAAAGACATCACCGAGCGGAGCCGCGCGGGATGTTAAGATTGGTGGTTCGGGACAATGGGAACACGCGACGTAAAGATTGTTGTAATCTACCCGCGGCCTCACGACGAGGAGGCTTTCGAGAAGGTTTACAAAGACGAGCACATACCATTGGCCGAGGCCAAGCTCAAAGGCATGACCAGGCTGGTGGCCACCAAAGTTTTGAATTCGCCCCAGGGAAAAGTGACGGCTTACCGCATCGCCGAGGTGCACTTTTCCTCGATGGACGAGCTCAACCGTTGTCTCCAATCCGAGGGCGGCCAGGAAGTGGTGGCCCACGCCGCCAAGATTTCCACCGGCGGTCCTCCGCTGCTGCTGGTTTGCGAAGAAGAATCCTTCGTGTATTGGTAGGTATGAAACTCACCCTTGCCTGTCTCGTTGCGTGCCTCTGTTTCGGACAAGAGCACACCGCCCTGGTGGACCGCGTCGGCGCCACCGGATTTCTGCAGTTGGAAGCTTCCAGTTTTCGTAACCAGACACCGAATGAGCAAGCGCTCGGCTACTGGCTTACGCAGGCATCCGTCGCGATCGATCCGATCATCTACGATCAACTTTCGCGAATCGGCCTGCGCCAGAAGCGTGTGCTGGAGCTGATTGCGGCCCATCCTGAAGGCGTGAATGGCGCGAGCTACGGTAAGATCCTGGCTTTCACCAAGCTGTTTTGGGCGAACCGCGGCAACCACAACGAAACCACGGCGCAGAAGTTCCTGCCCGATTTCACCTTCGACGAACTGAAGGACGCCGGTCTGGCGGCGCTCGCCGGCGGCGCGCGCGGGTCCACGGAGCCCGCATTCCTGAAAGAGATCGAGGAATTAAAGCCGTCTCTATTCGATCCTGGCTTCGAGCCGACAATTACCGCCAAGAGCCCGCGCGGCGGCCAAGACATCCTCGAAGCCAGCGCGAACAATTTCTACTTCGGTGTGAAGCTCGCCGGCCTGGCGGGATTCACGGAGCATTACCCTTTGAACTCGCGCCTGGCGAAAATCGATGGCCGCCTGGTGGAACAGGTGTATCGCGCCGGCACGCCGGATGGCAAAGTGCCTCCCGGCCTTTACGCGGAATACCTCGCAAAAGCGAATTCGTTCCTTCAAAAAGCTGCCGCGGCCGCCGAACCTGCGCAAGCTCGGGTCATCCGCGACCTGATCCGCTTCTACCAGACCGGTGATCCGAAAGACTGGATTCATTTTGGCGTGGATTGGGTCCAGAACACCGCCGCCGTCGATTTTGCGAACGGCTTCATCGAAGTCTATCGGGACGCGCGCGGCGCCAAGGGCACGTCGCAGAGCTTCGTCACGGTCACCGATACGCGCGTGAATTCCCTGATGCAGAAGATCGCTCAGAATGCGCAGTATTTTGAAGATCGCGCGCCTTGGAAACCCGAATACAAGAAGCAGGGCGTGAAGCCGCCGCTTGCCAAAGCGGTGGAAACTCTGATTGAGACCGGCGATTTCCATGTGACCACCGTTGGCGACAACTTGCCCAACGAAGACGAAATCCACGCAAAATACGGCAGCAAAAGCTTCCTGTTCACGGGCAGTTCCCGTGCCATCGACAGCGCGGCCGGCCATTCCGTGTTGGAGGAATTCGCGGCTTCACCGGAAGAGATCTCGCTGGGCAAGAAGTACGGTGACGAAGCCGAAACCATGATGACGGCGCTTCACGAGATTATCGGCCATGGCTCGGGCAAGCTGAGCCCCAAGCTCACTCACGATCCCGCGTATTATCTGAAGGAATATTTTTCCACGCTCGAGGAGGCTCGAGCGGACTTGATGGCGCTTTGGAACATTTGGGACCCGAAACTTCAGGAGCTCGGGCTGATTTCCAATCCCGACGTCGCCAAGACCATGTACTACAGCGCGGTGCGAGTGGCTCTCACCCAGCTACAACGTAATCCCAAGGGAGACACTATCGAGGAAGATCACGAACGCGACCGCCAGCTCATCGTTAACTACATACGGGACAAAACGGGTGCGATCGTCGAAGAGCAGCGAAATGGCAAAGCGTACCTGGCGTTGCTCGATTTCCAAAAAATGCGTGAGGGAGTGGGCCAGCTTCTAGCCGAGCTCATGCGGATCAAGGCGGAGGGCGATTACGACGCAATCAAAGCTTTGATCGATAAGTACGGCGTTCATTTTGATCCGGTCCTCCGCGATCAAATCGTGGCGCGCTATCAGAAGCTCGATCTGCCGACGTATTGGGCGGGCATCAATCCCGAGATCAAAGCGAACTTCGACGCCAAGGGAAAAATATCTAATGTCGAAATCTCCTACCCACGGGATTTTGTCAAACAGCAGCTAGGATACAGCGCAATGTACGGGAACTAGAAACGTGTCTTCAGCACTTCCTGAACCTTCTCCAGCAGCGCTACAAGCGTGAACGGTTTTTCGAGAAACGCGGTCCCAGGAGGGAGGTCTTTGGCAACGTGGATATTCGCGTCGCCGGTATACCCCGACACATAGAGAACCTTTGGATTGAGCCCTTGCTTCTGCAACCGGTCCACCAGCTCCGGACCACCCATGTGCGGCATCAGCACGTCGGTAATCAGCAGGTCGATGGGTCCGGAATGTTCGCGGCAAATAGCGAGAGCTCCTTCGCCGTTCGCGGCCTCCAGCACTTGATAGCCATGGCGCCGCAGGATTTTGAGAACAAGCTCGCGGATACCGGCTTCGTCATCCACAACCAGAATGGTTTCAAGGCCTGGCTCCTCGTTCGCTGGCTCAAGCGTTGGCCCCGGCTGCTTCCTGCCGGCCTCGGGCACGCTTTCGAGGAACACTCGTAAAACCGTGCCGCCGGCGGGCGCGGCAGATGCATCCATATCGCCGCCCCACTGCCGGATAATTCCGTAGGCACGCGTCACATTGGATGGCCAATCGTCCGCAGTGTTTTTTTCCGGCAGAACAGCCTCAAACCAACTGCCTTTCGCGTCCGGATCAAATGCACGGTCAGCTAGAGTGATGGCAATCACGCCGTACGCGCCCGGCCGCAACGATTCCCCCGCCTGCCTCAAATCCTCTTTGATCTCCAGGTACGAAGTCTCGATGGCAACCGGGTGCTCATGCTCGATGAGCGACGTCACAAGTTGCTCCAGCCGCTCTGCGTCTGCTCTCACAACATTCGGCTGTGTGGAAAGCTTGAACTGAAGGCCCAAACGCTGCTCCACCGCGCCAAGAACCGCGTGGAGATCAATCGCGCTGGCCGTGCTGCTCTGCCGCCGTGTGAAGGCCAGCAGATGACCCGTCAGTCCACTCATGCGCTCCGTAGCGTTCAGGATCTCCTGCACGTCAGCACGCAGAGGACTATTCGCCGGAAGGCTGTTCAGCAGCTCTTCGCTGTGCCCCGTCACAATCATGAGCATGTTGTTCAGATCGTGCGCCATCCGGCCTGCCAGCTTGGAAACTGCCTGCACGCGCTCGGACTGTACTAACTGGTCCTGCAACAAACGCCGTTCCGTGACGTCCATCGTGATACCGGTTAAGTAGCGTGGACGGCCCTGGGCATCGGTGAGCAACTGCGCGTTTTCTCGAAGCCACAGCACACGGCCATCCGCGGTCACTGCTCGAAACTCCGAAGAGTGCGCTTCGCCGCGCTGGATAGCTTGCCGGTACGCTTGCGCTACCCACTCGCGGTCGGCCGCATGCACTCGATCCGTCCAAAACGATGCGTTGTTGGTCCAATGCTGAATCGGATAGCCCAGCAATCGCCTTGCGTTCTGAGTTACGAACAGGAAGCTGTTGCTGGCCAAGTCAAGCGTCCAGACTACGGCGTTCAGGTTGTCGAGTTCAGAGCCAGTNNCTGCCACATCTCTTAGCCCCGTTAAGTCTTCAATGCTGATCAGGGCTTCCGGCGAGGATTCATCATCCCAGCTATGGATAGCCAGAATTCCGATCCGAAAACGGCGACCGTCCTTGGGCTCCGATACCAGAATGTTGGTTTGAGGCGCGCTGGTTTTCAGGACTTCTGTGACGCGCTCCAGCACCCAGGCGGGCAATAGCGTGTCCAGCCGGGATCGTAGAGGCGAAGCGGTGAGCCTGAACATCTTCCGGATGGCCCGGTTGGCTGAGATAATGGCCAAATCCGGCGAAAGCACCAGCAGCCCAACCGGAATGGAGGCAGCAATCTCCTGATAGTACCGCCGTTCGGTTTCAACCAGCCGAAGAAGTCGAGCGACTTCTCGGGCCTTCCATTGCTCGAGGTCGGCTCGTTCCATGAATCTGCCAGTAACCAGTCTTCACCGCAAGGGGCAACCGGAACAACGGTACTTTCAGGTTGAACCGTACCTGGTACTGGATCAGGCGGCAGGCGCCAGGCGCCAGGCGGCAGAACCCCTCTGCGATCGGCGGCCCGCGTGATATCTGCTGCCTGCCGCCTGCCTTCTGCCTACTGCTTTTTTGCCTCCGGAGAGAGAGACCTCTCTATATCGGCGAGTTGCTTTCTGGCCATCGCTGTATTGGAGCCCTCGGGAGCATAACGCAAATACTTCCGATACTGTTCGGCCGCGCCCGCGAAGTCCTTCTTCTCAAACAACACGGCGCCCAGCACTTCGTTCATTTTAGGAAAACGGTGCTCCGCGTCATGATCTATTCCTTCACGAGCGCTCTTTTCGGCGATATCCAATTTCTTCAGATAAAAATTGCTCATCGAATTCAGCAAATACGCTTGCGGAAAGTCCACGGGATTGAGCTTCAACGCGCGATCAGTATAGTCGGAGACCTCCTGCCATTTCTCCTCGCGTGATGCCATGGAAGCCAGCTCCAGGTATGGCGTGACTAACTTCCCATCCGCCTCCAATGCCATGGCGAAAGACTTCCGCGCTTCGTTCGGATCATTCAGACGTTCCTGCACGCGTCCGAGTTCCGCCCAAGCAACCGCGTACTTGGGGTAAATCTCCACGGCCTTCTGGAATTCCTTCCGGGCATCGTCCCACTTCTCCTTCTTCACGGCGTTCTGTCCCTTTTCCATCGCCTTCTTCGCATCCTTGGGAGCCAGGGCGCTAGTAACGCTGATGGTGGTCCCTTCCACATTGGCCAACCGGTGCAGGATCAGGGTTCCGACATTCGGATCATCCAGCGATCTGCGGTTGCTGAGATGCAAAACGTCGGATCGGAAGCCTGGAAGGGACGCTTGCAGATCGCAACCCATCAGGTCGCGATCGCCGATGACGCCCTGCGTCGGCCCTGATCCTGTGGCGGAGGCGACAGTGCTCGAGAATCCGTTGTTAGAGGGGCCAACGGGGCCAGCACCCCCAAAAGAACCCTGTGAGTTCTCACTTGCGTCAGCGACGTTCATCATAGCCACACGATTATTGACGTCGATGCTGAAGCCGCCTTTCGAATCGGTGTGGCCGATCGACCTGGGCGAGGAATGACAGACCAGTTGTATCGTGGAATCCGGCGGAGCGGTCCCATCTTCCATGCTTACTTTTCCGGACAGGAACAGTGGATGCTGTGAAAAGTTCGGAGTTGTGGGAATGTTGTTGGACTGACCGCTTGGCAACGACGGGCCCCGGCTGCCTGTCCCACCAGCGCCGCCCGCTGGCGTCCTGGTGCCTTGTCCGAACAAACCTTGCCAGTACACACCGGTACATAGCGCCAGCCCGAACAGGCAGCGACGAAAGAATTGGGTTTGCATTAGATCTCCCCGGCTACGGCCATTATAGCCCCCTCAGGCAGCCCCATCATGAACGCTGCGTTACTTAAGATAAACCATAAGCGGTTGGCTGCTGGAGCTCGCGGAAGATAGTGTTACGCTCAGCGGCGATGTATAACGCAACTCGGTTGGCGCCCGGAAGTTGGCGGCATAAATGCCTGGAACGAAACCTTCGAGAGGAGCGATTCTTACGATGTCCGGGAAGTTAAGAGTGACGGCCGCGGGAGGCACGCCCGCTCCGGTGAAGTAGACCGTTACCGTAGTTCCCCGTTTCGCCGGATTGGACGCAGAGTTCAACGTGCCATCCTGATTGCGCGCGTTTGCCAGTCCCGTCCCGGAGCCGTCGGCCGACAGCAGGCCCAGCGCAGTGGGCGCGACGTCCGTCTCCAACGCATTAGAGAGAGTCCCATTTGCACTCACCTGAATTGTGGTGCTTTGGTTGGTCCCTAAATCCTGGGGCGCGATCGAAACAATCTTCCCGTGCGCAATGCTCATCACTTGGGCCGGCTTTCCGTTGAACAGGACCTGAGTGCCTCCGAGCGTTGTGCCCAGCGGGAGCCGTTCGTTGATTCCCACATTGATATCTTGCGCGGGTTTGAAATCGGGCACCGTGAGCGCGATGATTTCATCGGGCGCGATGGGACCGGTCAGTAGACTGAAAGCGTTCAGGGCTCCGGTCAAGTTCAACCCGGCCGGAGCGGCGGACACAGTTAAAGCGGCGAGGTAGGCCTTCGTCATGGGATTTGGCGGCGCGAACAGGAAGCCGCTGTACGTCAGGGTCTGAGCATCGAAGCCGGCTCTGCCAGCGATATGTAGAATTCCGTCGGGGCTCAATGCGAGAGTGGGCGCGGAACCAGCCAAGAGGTACGAGGAATATGTCAGAGAGGCTCCGTTCGCGGAGATCATCGAGACGAACGACTCATAATTTTGGATCACAGGCGCCCCTTCTTGAGGATGCACCAGCGGAAAGTCTATCGAGTTGGTTTCACCCGTTACGAAGACATCGCCCGCGGAAGTTACGGCGATATCCGTGGGGCGATCATAGCAGGATCCCCCCAGCAGCGTGGAGTAAAGCACCGTTTTCCCATCGGGGCTGAGCTTGGTGACGAAGACGTCGTCGTAGGCATAGAAGTATATGGTGCCAATCAGTCCGGTATCGACGGCGGAGGAGGGATACGTGCAGCCATCCTTCAATTTAGCTTGATACGCACCGGACGTGGTAGGAAAGTCAGTTGTGGATGTGTGGCCGGTGACGTAGATTCCGGATTCGTCGGTAGTGACAGCGAAACCATTGTTTTGTGGCGACTCAGAAGGCAACTGGACTGCGATCCCTGAGCTACCCACCCCTATGCTCCCACCCAAGTAAGTGCTGAAAATTGTATTTCCGCTGCTATCCAGCTTGATGACGAAGGCCTGCACAGAATTTGGACCGGGAGGCAGCAGACCGTGAACCACGTTGGCGGTTACCGGGAAGTCCGATGAATACGTGGTGCCTGTCAGCACGATGTTGCCGGACGAGTCGAAGCTCATGCCGCTGGGTTGATTGACGCCGGGGATGCTCGCGGAATAGAGAACCTGGGACGCGGACGAATCAACTTTGGCCAGGAACACATGAGACGCGCCCGGCTGCAATGTCGGCGGCGCCCCCGTCGTGAGCGGGAAGTCCGGAGAGGTCGTTTGACCGAAGATCCAAGGGTCACCGTTTGCATCCAGCCTTAATGCCACGACAGTGTCGGTTTGGGAGCCTCCCAGATAGGTGGAGGCGAGCAATTGTCCCTGCGGGCTGAACTTAGCCAGGAACATATTCGTCACGCCTTTCAGTTGTTTCAGCGGAGCGTTCTTAGACACCGGCAGATCGAAGGAGTTGGTGCTGCCGGCCACCCAGATGTTTCCCAACGCATCTAATTGAACGCCCGTACCCGTTTCATTTCCCATGCCTCCGAAGTAAGTTGCAAATTTCAATGTCTTTCCGTCGAGTGCGAACTTGGCCAGAAAAATGTCGGACGTGATCGGCCCACTGGCATATACCAGATCTTTACCGGTGGGTGCGAAAGCGGCTTGAATGTCGCGCGACACCATGGTGGGCGACCAGGTCTCGCCGCCATTGATGCTCCGATACGATCCCGCGATTATGATGTCCGGATTTCCGGGATCCACCGCTATGACGCTCGCGGAACTGGCCGGAAACGGAAAGGATTGCCAACTGACGCCGCCATCGGCGCTGCGATAGAAAAGAGCAGGCCCGCCTTGGCCCTGGCCGGGCGATAACGCATACAGGTAACCCGCGCGGACCGGGTCGGCTACCAGCACTTCCGGGTCGAAGGGCATGCTCACTTGCGCCCATTTCTCGCCTCCATCCGTACTCTTCAGCAGGTAGATCCCACTGCTGTCCTGGCCGCTCACATAGAGCGTGCCCGGCGTCACCGAATCGAAAAGGAACTCGACGATGGAATTGCCGTTCACGGCGGGTGAAGGCAAAGACACTTGCGACCAGGAGTTTGCTCCATCAGTAGACATGAATGCATCGCCTCCCGCGACAACCCAAAGCGATTTTGGATGAAAGGGATCAATGACCAATGAGTAGATGGAGACTCCGGCCAGGATTCCCACGCTCGCGGTAGTCCAGGTGGCGCCGCCATCGGTGCTTTTGAACAGCCCTCCGTCAACGGCTGCGCTGGCATACAAAGTGGAGGGGTTCGAGGGATCGATCACAATCGAGATTTCTTGCGCTGAATTAGCCGGAAGCAAAGCAGTGGACGAGAAGTGCCGGCCACCATCCACGGTCTTGAAGACTACACCGTTGAAGCTTACATAGAACACTGCCGCATTGGTGGGATCCACCGTTATGGGCGCAATCAGCGACTCCTGATATGGCATCGTATACGCGTTCGGCAGGTTCGCGAGTGGTTGCCAGGTGAAGCCGGCATCGATACTAAACAGCAGCTGTGTGCCGGGATTCGCGGATTGAGCGGGATTCAGCAGAGGTAAGTCAAAAGAGGTTGTGGTTCCCACCAGGTAGATGTTGCCCGCGGAATCAGTCGTTACTCCGTTTGCGGCATCCGACCCGGAACCGCCATACGTATTCGATGTGAGAGTTTGGGCGGATAGGTACCCGGCTGAGACAACGAGGAACGCGTAAGTTAAGAGGAAGGAGAATTTTGATTGCACCGCGCAGAACTCCACTAAGTGGTCGTGGACGCGATGCGTTCAGTTTATCACTGCGGCTCCCGAGGTATTCGGAGTCAGTTGTGAGTTTGCTTGTGTCTGCGGCAGAATGTAAGGGATGCTGAAAACCGCTCCGCTCCAATTACTGCTGCCAGTCCTGATGTTGCTCTCCGCGTGCTCGGATGCGCCCAAAACCGAGAAAGCCAAGGAACTCGAGAAACCGCCCGGGCCGGTAACCGGGCGCCAGGCTTTTCAGAAAATGTATCCGATGGCGCGCGCCTGGGTGATCGATGCGTCACCTCTGCGCTTGCGAAGCGTTCGTCTGTCGGCCAAACCCGAGAAGGGCAAGGCAGACGCGTGGGAAGCGGTCTTCATATCGCAATCGCTTGCCAAATCCAAGACCTTCACTTACTCAATCGTGGAAGCCGAGGGGAACCTGCATCAGGGAGTCTTCGCCGGACTTGAGGAGGGTTACTCGGGGCCGCAAGGAGGCGCATTCCCCTTTCCTGTCGAGGCCATCAAGACCGATTCCGATCAAGCCTACGACGTCGCGGCGGAAAAGAGCGCGGACTATATCAAGAAAAATCCGGACAAGCCCATCACGTACCTGATGGAACAGACTCGCCGGTTTCCCGACTTGACTTGGCGCGTGATCTGGGGTGAATCCGTGAACACCAGCGATTATTCCGTTTTCGTGGATACCTCTACCGGGAAGTATCTGGAAAAAGCTCACTAAGCTTTCTCCGATAATACGCCTCGGCGCTCAAGCTGTGAACTGGCTGTCCCCTTACTTACGTGCGGGGCTACCTCGAACCGTATCGTTACGCTGAATGTAGCCCCGCGCGTCAGCAAGGGGACAATAGGGAGGACGTCACAACCGATTCAGCTCGGCAATCCTGGACTCCACTACGTTTGAGAATCCTTCCACTTCCGCCGGAGTGTAACCGGCCGAGCGGAACGCATCGCGAATCTGCGAGGGCGAGAGCTGGGCCAACTCTTGCCCTATCCATTTGGCATCCGTCCGCGGAATATGCCGGCCGATCCATTCCACGTGCACCCGCATGAAGAATTCGTGCGGATTCAGGAGCAAGAGAAGCGTGGGCCGGTGAGGTACTTCGAAATCCACGAATTCGGATCCGATTTTCCTGATGAACTTATGGCGCGTGTACTCATCCAGATTGCCTTTTGACTCCTCATGGGTCCGTTCCAACCCCCAGGATCCGAAGCTGGCTCCCAGATCGCTCACCATGTAGACGCGCTCATGGCCTTCTTCACCGCGCGAACGCTTCTCTTCGTAAATCGAGTTGTTCACGTCCTTCAGGTCCCAGTTGTTAATCACGGCCATCATCACGCGCAATCCGTTGTACTCTCTCGATCCCGCAAACGGGTCGTTACGCCATCTCCAGCTACCGACTTTCTTTTCCCCCTCCAGGTATCTTTTCAGCCGCACATTGCGCATAGATCCATCCGCTTCAATAAACTTAGCGGCGCTCCTGCGCTTGAGATGTGCGGGCATGTCCTTCACACGCAGCACCGGAAGAAAGTAATCCTCGTTCGTGTAATAGCCCACAGCCCACACCAGCCTTGAAGCTACCGTCTCGGGCTTAGCCTCCTCGCCGAGCTTTACCTTCCACTTCACTCCATTTTCATCTCGAACCACGAACTTCGGGTTGGCGCCATCCAGATCTTCCTTTTCAAACGTGTAGGTGCTGTGAGGTTGGTGTTCCTCGCCGCCGGGCCCGTAATACAGGTTGCGCGAGCGGATGTCGGTGGGCTCGCGCCAAACGACATTGAGCAGCCCGTTCCCGGTAATTTCTCCTGCTCCGCTGGCTCCTTTGTTCCCTTTTTTCAAGCCGGCGAGAGCCGGAACGGTGAGTACCAAAGCCGCAACAAACAGGCCCAAAATATTTCTCTTGTTGTACATACGAATCCTCCACCGAGCAATGGCCACCAGCCTGAAGAGCAACAAGTGTGCCATTCGAATCAGGCCCCTACTTCGAGGTGCTCGAATTAAAGTGAAACTATTCGTTCAGCCGGGCGATGGAGTGATGCCGTTGGTGCAGGCCATCAACAATGCCAGGAAGAGCGTGGAGATAGTGGTCTTCCGCTTCGACCGCAGCGAAGTTGAAAAGGCGCTGGCCAGCGCGGTAAGCCGCGGCGTCTTCGTTCACGCTTTGATCGCGTATACCAACCGCGGTGGAGAGCGGAACCTGCGGAAGTTGGAGATGCGACTTCTAGCCGCGGGCGTCACAGTGGCGCGCTCTGCTGACGATCTGGCGCGCTATCACGGAAAATTTATGATCATCGACCGCCGTGAGCTCTATGTACTGGCGTTCAATTTCACTTATCTGGACATCGAGCATAGCCGGAGCTTCGGTTTAGTTACCACGAATCCCGAGCTGGTTGAGGAGGCTGTAAAGCTGTTCGAAGCGGACACCAAACGCCAGCCATACGTGACCGGTGTTCCCTCCTTCGTGGTCAGCCCCGTGAATGCGCGCAAGCAGCTCTCCAGCTTCATCAAGGGAGCGAAAAAAAGCCTATTGATTTACGATCCGGAGGTCAGCGACGCAGCCATGATTCGATTGCTCGAAGATCTCTCCAAGGCCGGCGTGGAGATTAAAATCCTTGGCCATCTGTCGCTGAAGAGCAGCAAACTGGATTGGCACAAACTTGGCCCCATGCGATTGCACACGCGGACCATCATACGCGACGGGCATCAGGCCTTCATCGGAAGCCAGAGTTTGCGGGAAATAGAGCTTGGCGCGCGGCGCGAGGTCGGCGTCATTTTTCGCGACAGCAAGATTTTGAGCCGCTTGAGCAAGATTTTCTCGGAGGATTGGGAGACTACCCTGCGAGCTAAGGAAGCCAGCGCTATTGAGGAAGCCGAGCCGGCCGCCAAGGTGGCCAAGAAAATTGCCAAAGCCGTGGTCAAAGACCTTCCTCCCGTGGCGCCGGTTCTGGAAGTAATGGTCAAAGAAATGGTGGGTGCGCGAGCCTATGTCGACGTGGATCCTTGTGTGTTGGAAGAAAGCGTGAAGGATGCCGTGAAAGAGGCGGTGAGAGAAGTGGTCAGGGACGTGGTGGAAGAAGTAGTGGCGCAGAATGGCACGGCGCCGGGGAAGTAGCAGCCAATCTGGGATAACATCGTGACTTGGTGGATAAAGACCAGCTTCGCGAGTTGCCGGCTGTGGACCAGGTGGTGGCGGGCCTGTCGCATTTGGAAGGCCGCTTTCCGCGTGGCCTGATTGTGGACGAAGTGCGGCGTGCGCTGCAGGCTATGCGCGAAGAGATTCGCGCCGGAGTTGCGCTGAGCGGGGAATCCGTCGCAGCCCGCGTCGAACGAAATCTGGCCAGGTTTGAGACTCCATCGCTGCGGCGAGTGATCAATGCCACTGGTGTGGTCCTGCACACCAACCTGGGACGTGCTCCCTTGGCTCGATTCGAGCCTTTGTTCGGATATTCCAACCTGGAATACGATCTGGCCCAAGGCGCGCGCGGGAAGCGTGACGTTCATGCAGCCGAACTGCTGGAGCGGCTGGTGGGAGCGCCGGGAATCGCAGTCAACAACAACGCCGCGGCGATTTACCTGGCGCTGAACGAACTGGCATCGGGCTTTGAGGTGGTGGTGTCGCGCGGCGAGCTGATCGAAATCGGCGATGGGTTCAGGATTCCCGAGATCATGCAGCGCTCGGGCGCGATTCTGCGCGAGGTTGGAACTACGAATCGCACCCGTATTGAGGATTATCGGGATGCCATCAATGAGCGCACTCGCCTGCTGCTGCGGGTGCACCCCAGTAATTTCCGGATGGAAGGCTTTACGGCGCGTCCCGAGCTGCGCGAACTGGTGGCGCTGGGTCAGGAGCGCAGCGTTCCGGTGTACGAAGACCTGGGCAGCGGATGCGTTGCCGATCTCCGAGCGTTTGGTGTGGACGAGCCGCTGGTTTCAGAAAGTATTCGCGCGGGTGCGAGCCTGGTTTCCTTCAGCGGAGACAAATTGCTGGGCGGTCCGCAGGCGGGCATCCTGGCGGGTGATCGCCGGCTGGTAGCGCGTCTGCGCCGCAATCCCATGTTCCGCGCACTGCGGCTGGACAAGCTGATCTATCAGGCGCTGGAGACGACATTGCGGAATCTTTTGCTGGAGCGCTGGGATCAGATTCCGGCACTGCGGATGATTTCATTTCCGCTGGACGAACTGCGCGCGCGTGCGCTGAGCTTTGCTGCGCGGCTGGATGGCATTTCCGCTCGCGTCATGGAAGGAAGTTCGGTAATTGGCGGAGGAGCTACGCCCGAGCAGCCGCTTCGTAGCTGGCTGATCGCGGTGGAATCGGCGAATGTGGTGGATGCTGAGCGGCGCTTGCGTTTCAGCGATCCGCCGGTAGTGGCGAGGATCGAGCGAAACCAGCTGCTATTCGATCTCCGGACAGTTTTCCCGGCTGAGGAAGAGGAATTGGCGCGGGCGATTCGTAACGCTTGCGCGACCTGAGCTCTCTTGGCAGCGCATGGCGCTGCCCCACATAATGGTTATGGGAGGCTGTGCATGTATCACTACAATCCCGAAACGGCGCTCGATGAGCTGCAGGAGGATGCCGTGCTGCCTAACCCAGTGCATATTCGCGACATGATTGTTCGCGCGCGACTTGCGCCTGACCAGGCCTTGGAGCTAAACCGCAAATTTCAAACTTACCTCGAAGCCTTCGGCGACGCGCAGGAGATCGCCAAATTGATTCTGCAGCAGTTGGGTAAGCCAGAGTCGCCGGCAACCGCAGAGTAGCCTGGAACGTCCCTTAGGTAGTTGCCTCAATCAATCCAGAGATGCAAGAATAGATCGAATATTGCTCGAAAGTAATGGACCAGGTCAACGCAACTGAACCCGTGACCGCTTCCGCACCACACAAGCGTTCTTTGCTTGGCGCGCTGCTGCATTGGGCGCGTGACCTGATCTTCTCCGTGGTCCTGGCCGTCATCGTAATTCTGTTCCTCTATCAGCCGGTAAAGGTGGAAGGAACCAGCATGATGCCCACCCTCGACGATCAGGAACGCATCTTCATCAACAAGTTCGTTTATCGTCTGCATTTCGGCAAAATCGATCGCGGCGATACTGTTGTTTTCTGGTTCCCCGGCGATCCCACCAAGAGTTACATCAAGCGCGTGATTGCGGTGCCCGGCGATCGTGTCGAGGTGAACCAGGGCGCGGTAATCGTGAACGGACAGGCGCTGGTGGAGAATTATGTGCCGGAAGAGTATCGCGATCAAAGCTCGATGACGGAGAGAACAGTGCCGACTGAGGAGTACTTCGTTTTGGGCGATCACCGCAGTTCTTCGAACGACAGCCGAGCATGGGGGATGGTTCCCCGGCGCTATATTTACGGGAAAGCCGTTTTCATTTACTGGCCGCTCGACAAAATGGGAGTGCTGAGATAACTCGGGAAGCCAAGGAAGCCGATGAAGTCAAGGAATAAAGGAGGCGTGCCTGCGGGCACGCATTCCGTCTTCCTCGACTTCTTGAATTCC
>PMOK01000229.1 GCA_003162425.1 Bryobacterales bacterium
CCTCTGGGGCGCGCGTTGATGAAGTCGGCAGCGGGCGATCGCGTAGTTCTCCAAGCGCCGGGCGGTACAGCATACCTGACCGTGCTGGAAGTGTGTTACGAGCGCATTTCGGTGGAACCGTTCCGTGAACCACCTGGAGCCGAGGCCTCGGCAAAGGGACTCCCTCGCGGAGCCAATCCGCCTGACGAAGTTTAGCGAAGCGGCACATGAACATTCCAGGCCCCGCGCAACAACGAATTGTGAGCTGACTCTAGGGCTATTTGTTCCATTACTGTTCTAATCCCAGTCAGGAACGCTCGCGTGTAACGCTATGACTCTATCTGGAGTGACCTGGCGCGGGACTGTTGGGGAGTGGCGGAATCTTGAGCGCCGGGTCACTTCGGATAGAGTCATAGCGTTACCGTGGACCGACGGGCCATAGAGTTGTCCTGAGGCGAATGCCGTCTCATGCTCTGGCAGTTTCAGAACCTTGAGCGCGAATCGGCTGATCAGACCCATTCGCCGCGCCCACGAATCGGCTTTACGCGGTTCCCGCTACGGGCTTCTTGGCCGGAGATTTGTCGTGCTTCTTGTGCTCCTCTTGTTTCTGTTTCGTCAACTGCTGTTGCTTGTTCTTTTCCTTGTCTTTCTTGCCACCCTTGTCTCCCATGCCTGCTCCTTTTTCAGCGATTGTGACTTGAAGTCTATCGCTGCGCGGTTGATCATTCGTAATCGCCGCGAACCAACGCTACCACAATTGCAGTAAGGAAGAGTCACTGCAGCCGAATCCGGATTTCCCGTGCACTAACTAACAGTGCAGTGCAATGTATCTTGCGGTGTCTATCGGCGTGCAAGTTCTCTGTTGCTCATCGGCCCCCGGTCTGTGGCTTTGTCGATTTCCCGATTCCTTCTTTTCGCCAACGTTGCGCACGGCATTCAGGCAGAGCCACATTCGCTAGTGACCAATCCGCATGTACGCACCGGCCAGATCACTCCTGCCTTGTCGCCAAAGGCTTGGTCAAGGTTTCACCGGAATTCACTTGGATGAAGAACGGCCTATGCGCGGAAGTGGCATCTCCGAGAGCTTCGAGTGGATCGTCGCCAACATGTACCGAGGTCGGAGTCCCAGGCGTCGCCGACGATCGTACGAGTAGCGCGTGATTCGACCGCAGCAACATGGTTAGCGGTCACAAGCCGACTTCCCGGTCCTGATCGGACGACGCGGTTCGCGATCAGCCTAGTGTGGCACTGTACACAACACGCTCGAAATCGTTCAATAGTCCAACAGCTTCCCTATCGACGAACGGCAGGAACTGCATCATGATTACGGCGCAAAGATCACGCTTCGGGTCGATCCAATAGAACGTGTTGTAAAGCCCAGCCCACGCCAGGCTTCCCGCTGACCGCCCTCCCAGATAGCGCGTCGTGTTGATCAAGAATCCTAAGCCCCATTTTTCGGTATGGCCGGGCTGGATATCAACGTCGCTCGACAGGTTGGGTCTGAATGTCTTCATCTTACCGGCCGTCAACGCGCCAATCTGGTTCACCTCCATGCTGTCGACGGTGTTGGCCTTCAAAATCCGGGTGTTATTGGGTCCCGTACCGTGATTGAGAATCATCTGCATGAACCGAATGTAATCGGAGGCAGTTGAGTAAAGACCGCCACCGCCGTTGAACGACTTCGGAGGCAGAGGCGGCTTGCGATCTGCCTGCTGTAAATCACCGTTCTGCCCTCGCTGATGGTTGCTCACCAACCGCTCGAACTTTGATGCCGGCATGATGTAGCTTGTGTCTTCCATACCCAAAGGTCGGAAAAGCTTCTGTTGGAAGTATTCCTCCAGCGTCATTCCGCTGATGGCTTCCACCAGACGGCCCGTCCAATCCAAACCGCGCCCGTACTGCCAACGCTTTCCAGGTTCGAACATTAGCGGACCGGGCACAGCCGGCGACTCCGGATTCTTGGACGTGTAGCGGAACATCGCTTCGTCCCAAACGTCGTAACAGAGTCCGGAGGTATGGGTCAACAAGTGGCGCAAAGTGGGCGCGGTGATTGCGGCCCGCAGGGACAGCGTGCCGTCGGAGTCGAATCCCTCCAGAACCTGTATCTTTTCAAACTGCGGGAGGTGCCGGGCAACCGGCTCATCCAGATCCACCTTCTCCTGCTCTACCAACTGCAGGGCGGCAACGGTGGTAACCGCCTTGGTCATGGACATGATCTGGAATATGCTGTCGACCTGCACAGGCACTCCAGAGGAATCCCGTCGACCGAACGCACCGGCGTA
The DNA here is from genome assembly GCA_003162425.1 of Bryobacterales bacterium. Classification (GTDB taxonomy): domain Bacteria; phylum Acidobacteriota; class Terriglobia; order Bryobacterales; family Bryobacteraceae; genus Palsa-89. The sequence goes on from PMOK01000229.1 coordinate 2,262, forward strand.
AAGTGTCCTGCTCCCGCTTGCGATCATCCCCACCACTGCGGGGATCTTCCGCTGGGCGATGCCCGAACGGAGGACCTCATCAACCGCGATCCTGCCGGGTGCGGCGAGCAGGTGGTTTAGGCTGGACGCAGCGGTGATGCCCGCAGCGAGAAAGCTTCTCCGATCGATATTGCCCATGGTTTTATAAATGCTACCGCAGCCGGGGTGATGAGTTCGAGCCGGAAACAACCCTTCGCGATCGAGTAGGGGCAACTGGCAAGCAATCCGCTTCGCGCGAAGTTTGCCGGATCGGGAACGATAAATGCGCTTGTGTCCGCCAACGGGCTCCGAGCGGATCGTCGGCCACTCGGAGAATGGGCGCGCCTTAGGCGTCGTTCGGCCATTAGTCCCGTGAAGTCGGCGTCACGTCAAGTTGCCGTGCACCGCCCAAACCTCCGACATCCGCCAACACCCCACCCAATCCACCCGTTCACACCACCGCACCACCCTCTAACTCCTCCCCAATCAACAACCGCCAAAAACCCACCCCTCCCTCCGCCGCCTGCCCGTGTTATTCCGGTTCAAAGGAGCTAATCATGCAAGCTACTGCAACCCTTTCCTTCAACCGCGCCGCAATAAATCGCGCAAACTCGCAACATTCCACCGGTCCCCGCACCGATGCCGGCAAACAGCGTTCGTCGCAAAACGCTCTCCGTCACGGACTCACAGCCCGCACCGCCGTCCTAGCCTCCGAAGACCAGTCAGCTTACGACCACCACTGCCGCCAGTTCCAAAATGAGCACCGACCGGCAACCCCCACCGAAACCGAACTCGTTCAGGAACTCGCCGATACCTCCTGGCGGCTCCGCCGCATCCCCCTCCTCGAAGCCGACATACTCGACCGCGCCCTGTCCCCGGCCCCCACCCCTGAGCCCCCGGCTTTCGACATCGTCGACGCCCACCAGCTCCTCGCCAGCCTCGGTCTCCACGGCGCACGACTCTCCCGCCAGTTCCAAAAGACGCTCGACCAGCTCCGCGACATCCAATTCGAGCGCCGCCAGCATGAGCGCCGCGAACTCAAGGACGCCGCCGCAATCCTCGAACTCCACAAATACAAAGGCATTCCCTGGGAGCCGGCCGATCATGGCTTCGTTTTTTCAAAAGACCAAGTCGAACGCTGCTCCGAACGCTTGATGCGTCAGAATGAGGCCCGCTACATCGCCGCCGAACGATTTAACTCACCCCCGACGGCCACGCTGGCATGGGAATTCTGACGTTCTAAGCCACGCTCGATAACTGGACAGCAATAAGGATTCCTTGGACAATCGAGAAATGGTTATTAAAATCGGATGGCTCGGCATGCTGGCCAGCGCCACTCTGTATGCGCAGTCCGGCGTCGAAGGAACGTGGCAGGGAACGCTTGACGTTGGGGCAGTAAAGCTGCGGCTGGGGTTACATGTCGCGAAGAACGCTCAGGGCGAGCTTAGCTCCACGCTCGATAGCATCGACCAAAGCGCCATGGGAATTCCCGTGAAGGTCACCACTTTCCGAGACAACGCGCTTCACCTGGAGCTGCCAGCATTACATGCCAGCTATGACGGCAAACTGAGCGACGGCGGCCAGGAAATTACCGGGACATTCGTGCAAGGAGTGCCGCTGCCGCTGGTTTTCAAGCGCGTAGAAAAGCTGGCGACATTGAATCGCCCGCAAAACCCCAAGCCGCCTTATCCATATGACGCCCAGGATGTGGCCTATGAGACTAAGGGCGGCATCAAGTTGGCCGGTACCTTGACTTTGCCCCGCGGGCCGGGACCATTTCCAGCGGCGATCATGATCACCGGTTCCGGACCTCAGGATCGCGATGAGTCGCTGCTGGGTCACAAGCCGTTTTTGGTGATCGCCGATTATCTGACGCGGCGCGGCATCGCCATTCTGCGGCTGGATGACCGCGGCGTGGGCGGTTCCACCGGCAACTCCACCCGCGAGACCCTGGACGACATGGCCGGCGACGTCGTCACTGGCGTCGAATATTTGAAGGGCCGCAAGGAAATCGATGCCAAGCACATCGGCGTCATCGGCCACAGCGAGGGTGGAATTGTTGGCCCCGCGGCGGCCGTGCGCTCGGCGGACATCGCGTTCGTGGTCATGCTGGCGGGCACCGGCGTCTCCGGTACGGAGGTGCTCAAGTTGCAGGGCGAGGCGATCATCCGTGCGTCCGGTGGTTCCGACCAGGACGTCGCCGAACAGCATGCCATGCATGATATGATTTTCCGCGTCTTGAGGTCTGAGAAAGATGACAAAGCGGCCGTTGAGAAAATGCTGGCTGAGTGGGGTCAGATGAAAGTGAATAAGAGCGCTCCTGCCTCCGACCAGGCCATACGCGCGCAGTTTACGTCGGTCACGTCCGCCGAGCTGCGGTCCTTTTTCTTCTACGATCCGGCGGTAGCGCTACGCAAGCTGAAAGTGCCGGTGCTGGCGCTCAACGGCTCGCGCGATTTGCAAGTGCCGCCGCAGCAGAACCTGCCTCCCATCACGGCTGCTCTGGCGGCTGCCGGCAATAGCGATTTCACGGTGAGTGAACTGCCTGGTTTGAACCACCTGTTTCAGAAGTGTAATAAGTGTACGGTGCAGGAATACGCGGAGTTGGAGGAAACATTTTCTCCCGCGGTCCTCGAAATCATGGGCGATTGGTTGGTGCGCCACACGCGCGCGCAATAATCTTACTTGACACTGCAACCCGGCGGAGACGCGTAGAAATTGGGGTTGCCGCGCCCCAATTCCTCAAGGCCGGCGCGGGATGTATAAAATCCCTCGATGACCCGGCCTTTCAAATAGGTGAAGAAGCGCGTGCCGGTGTCATCGGAAATCCTTTCGAGGGAATTTTCGCGAGCGAACCACGCCAGCCCTTCGCGGCAAATCGTCTGCGGATCAAGTTCTTCGAGCTGCTGGACGGCCTGGGCGCCGTAGTAATGCACAGCCAGCCTGCGATGCCCGGGTGCCAGTGCCAGCGCAGCTTTGCGAACGGCCGCCGACTCGCCGACAGTGAGATCGATCCACATGGCGACCTCGCTCACTATCAGCGCATCGGGAGTTTCGCCCAGCATCAGAGCCGTCAACTGCATAATCGCGCGGTAGTCATTCGGTTTGAAGAACGGAGACAGGACTTGCACCAGTTCAGTCTCGCTTCCGGCGTCCAGCCCGTGCCCGGCCAACGCATGACTCAGGTGATCGCGCGATGGTTCGTAAACTCCCGGCGGGAGTTCGGCAGCATCCAGATCCGATGCGCTGCAGCCCGTGAGTACCACGCCCGCGCCCAATTGCATAAACCATTCGCGCCGCGTCATAGATTGCCCTTGCGAAATTCTTCAGCGATATAATCCGCCGCCCGAACCGATATCGCCATGATGGTGAGTGTCGGCTCCGAACAGCCCTGCGTCACGAAGCAGGCGCCGTCAGTCACGAACACGTTCTTGACGCCGTGTACTTGGTTGTAAGCATTCAACACGCTGGTCTTCGGATCACGGCCCATCCGCGCGGTGCCGCACTCGTGAATGTTCTTGCCAAAAATATTCAGCTCGTCGCGAGGCTGCTCACGATTCTCAAGCTTGAGTTCGTCCATGATTTCGCCCAGATGATCCCGCATGGCTTTGGCCATGGCGAGCTCGTTCTCGCCGTAACTCGCATGGATGTGCAGCGCCGGAATGCCCCAGGCGTCCTTTTTCTCCGGATCGAGCGCAGCATAATTATCGTGACGCGGCAGGCATTCGCCCTGCGCGTAAACGCTAAAGCTGTACGGAATGTTGTCGCGCACTTTGTCACGCCACGCGCGGCCAAAACCGGGAGTGGAAGACGCATGGCCATAGAGTTCCTGCCGGCCATCGCCGGCGAAATAGTAACCACGCAGGAAGTTCTTGTTCTGGTTGCGAGGGGAGGCGTTCACGTACTTCGGAATGATATACCCGCAGGGACGGCCGACTGGTTCGCGCTTCGACGATGCGAGCGCGGGCATCACTCCGCCGGCGTTTTCGAGCGTCGTGTGGTCCATCAAGTAGTGACCCAGCACGCCGTTTTCGCCGCCGACTCCATTGGGAAACCGGCGAGAACGCGAGTTGAGCAGAATGCGCGTGGATTCAAGAGCGCTAGCGGCCAGCACTACAACTTTGGCCCGAATTTCGCGAGCCACATGCGTAGGGCGATCGATGAACGCCACTCCGTCCGCTTTGCCTTCGGCGTTCATCATCAGATGACTCACCACGGCATCGCTCACCAGGTGAAAACGGCCGGTGCGCGCCGCGGCCGGCAACGTAACGGACGGGCTATTGAAATAGGACGCGGTGAAGCAGCCGCGCTGGCATTCGTCGCAATAATGGCAAGCCGGACGGCCGTTGAGCGGAACGGTGAGGTTGGCAGTGCGGTCGACAATCAGCTTCCATCCGAATTTCTTCTCGACAATTTTCTTAGCGGCCAACTCACCGCAGCTCAAACGCATGGGCGGCAGAAATTTGCTGTCTGGCAATTGCGGGAGATTTTCGGCCGATCCGCTGACGCCGATAAAATTCTCAACGCGATCGTAATACGGCTCCAGATCCTGGTAGCTGAAGGGCCAATCCTGGCCGTAGCCGTCATGGCTGGCGGCCTTGAATTCGAAATCGCTGTAGCGATAGCTAACGCGGGCCCAACAAAAAGTCTTGCCGCCCACCTGCCGTCCGCGAATCCACATGAAAGGCTTGTCGGCAGGGAAAGTGTAAGGATGCTCGTTGTCATTGACGAAAAACTGGTGGCTGTAATCGTCGCAGGCATAGCAGAGCCGTTGCACGGGCTGGTTTTCGAGTAGCTTCTTCTGATTACCGAAACCGCGATACTTGAGCTGATAAGGCCAGATATGTTCAGTGAAATCGCGAGTGGGTACGCGCGGCGGCCCAGCCTCGAGCATCAGAACCTCCACGCCTTTTTCGGTCAGTTCCTTGGCCACCCAGCCGCCGCTCGCGCCGGAGCCGACCACGATCACGTCATAGGTTTTGCCCGGCATCGTGCAATTGTAGCGCACGCGCTTTCGCGTGCCGCGTTCACACTCGTGTGAACGCCAGCTTGTGTTCGCAAGAGTGCGTGCGCTACGAATGCTATATTGGTGCGGCAACCACTCAGATCATGCCACTCACCTTAACGGACTGGATCGTCATCGCCGGCTATCTGCTCATCAATCTTCTGATCAGCATCTATTACCGGCGGCGGGCCAGCGGCAACACCGAAGAGTTCTTCATTTCCGGACGCAACGTCTCCTGGTGGCTGGCTGGAACGTCCATGGTCGCCACCACTTTCGCCGCTGACACTCCGCTGTTGGTAACGGGACTAGTGGCGCGGCAGGGCATCGCCGGAAACTGGTTGTGGTGGGGACAATGCCTGGGCGGCATGTTGACAGTGTTTTTCTTCGCCCGCTATTGGCGGCGCGCTGAGATCCTGACAGACGTGGAACTGGTGGAGTTGCGATATGGCGGCCAGACCGCTGCGTTCCTGCGTGGATTCAAGGCCATTTATCTGGGCCTCTTCATGAACTGCGTGATCTTGGGCTGGGTCACGCTGGCCATGGTGAACATCATCACGGTCCTGCTGGGGCCGGCCATCGCGGAAGGCAACATCTTGCAACTCGGCGGCTTGCACTATACGTTCGGGCCTCCCGCACACACCTCGCTCATGATTTGCATTTTGGTCCTTATCCCATTTACTGGACTCTACACCTTCATCGGCGGCCTGTGGGGCGTGTTGGTCACGGACTTGTTTCAATTTGTTTTGAAAATGTCCATGATCATCGTGCTGGCATGGGTGGCGCTGGCTAAGATTGGCGGGCTCGAAGTTTTGAGAGTGCGTTTGACAGAGATCGCAGCCAATACCAGGGCGGCTGGAACGCCCGCCGCGGATCCGCTCAAGTTTTTTCCGGACTTTCATCTGGGTTGGACCTCAGACGCCATCTGGACCCTCCCGGTGCTGACGTTTCTGGTTTATGTCGGCATGCAATGGTGGATGGCGTGGTACCCCGGCGCCGAGCCGGGTGGAGGCGGATACGTAGCCCAGCGAATGTTCAGCGCCAAGGACGAAAAGAATTCCCTCGGCGCTACGCTGTGGTTCAACATTGCTCATTACGCATTGCGGCCCTGGCCATGGATCATCACTGGGCTAGTGGCGCTGGTAGTGTATTCGCCGAACGGCGGCATCCATCCCAGCGCCGCATTCTCGCAGAATCCCGAGCAAGGCTACGTGATGGTATTGCGCGACTACCTGCCGCCCGCTTTGCGCGGCTTAATGGTAGCCGCTTTTCTGGCTGCCTTCATGTCCACCATCGGAACCCAATTGAACTGGGGTAGCTCGTATCTGGTGAACGATTTTTATAAACGCTTCCTGGTGCGCGGCGCCAGTGAGAAGCACTACGTCACCATCGGCAAGCTGTTCACGGTGCTGCTGGTGCTGGGCAGTGGATTCACTTCGGCTCAATTGACATCCATCAGCCAGGGTTGGCAACTGGTGCTGAACATCGGATTCGGTACCGGCGCAGTCTACATTTTGCGCTGGTATTGGTCGCGCATAAATGCCTGGAGCGAGATTGTCGCCATGGCTGTGGCCGCGGCCACTACTATTCTGCTCAGCCGGGTTTCCATTTCGGGAAACAACGCCGTGGTATTCGCAAAAACCGCCATCATCACCACCGCCATAACCACTGTGGCTTGGCTGATCGCGACCTTTGTGACGAATCCGGAATCCGACCAGAAGCTGCTGTCGTTCTACCGTCGCGTGCATCCCAGCGTGTATGGCTGGCGCAGGATCGCGAAGCTGGCGCCTGATATGCCGGAAGTCCGGGATGCAGCCAGTAACAGTTTCGATTGGGTGATGGGCTGCGTGATGGTGTATGGGTGCCTGTTCGGCATTGGCGAATTGGTTTTTGCGCGCTGGCTACCTGGGATAGTATTACTCGTGATTTCAGCAGTGGCGGGTTATTTGATTTTTTGGGATTTATCGCGCCGCGGCTGGTCGACGTTTTCCGGTGTTGTTAAGACGGCCGAGTAGTCCGGGACAATTCCAACTCCAGCGCCTCACCCAGCACCAGCAACAGATGCTCCTCAAACGGCCGCGCGATCATCTGCACTCCGATGGGCAGACCTTCGGCCGATTGCCCGCATGGCATCGAGAGCGCGGGGAATCCGAGCACGTTTACGCCGCGGACCAGCCGCGTGGTGGCGAGCCGTGTGTCCACCATCTCGCCGTCCAGTTCAACTTGCTTTTGACCGATCAGCGGAGCGGTGGTCGGCGTGGTTGGAGTCAACAGGCAGTCGATCGTGGAAAACAGCGCGCAAAATTCGCTCACCAACATCTTTCTTATGCGCTGTGCGTTGATATAGTCGGTGGCGGGAACTAGGCGCCCCTGATCCAGAAGCGCCAACACATCGGCGCCGAAATCTTCGCGCCGCGAAAAATAAGGTTGGTAGAGCGCGGATGCTTCGGCCAGTAGGATAATCCGGCCCACGTCGTTCAGCGCGTCAATGTCCGGCACTTTCACCTGCGTAACGCGCACGCCAAATCGCTCGGCGGTTTGGGCAGCTTTCTGGACTGCGTCGCGCACCTCGCTTACGATGTGGGTGAAATAGAAATTCTCCGGGAGGCCGATCCGGATGTACTGGCAACTGCCAGGCGCAGGGCGGAGTCGTGCAGCGTTGTCGAGCATGGCTGCTAGCGCGACACCAGCGTCTGCCACCGTCCGGGTGAGTGGACCTATGTGATCCAGGCTCAACCCCAGCGGTTGTATCCCGGATCGATTGACGAGACCGTAGGTCGGCTTGAGCCCAACCACGCCGCAGAATGACGCAGGAATGCGGATGGATCCGCCGGTATCTGTTCCGGTGGCGAGGAAAGCCATGCCGGTGGCAACGGCCACGCCTGAGCCGCCGCTCGAACCACCGGGTGTGCGGGAGGGGGCGCGCGGATTTCGAATGGTCCCGAAGTGTGGATTATCGGAGGTGACGCCATAGGCCAGCTCGTGTAGCCCGGTCTTGCCGAGCATCACGGCGCCGGCTGCCGTCAACTTTTCGACTATGGGGGCGTCCACGGTGGGAACATGATCGCGGAACAGCTTGGATCCCGAAGTGGTGCGGACGTCCTTGGTGGAGATCAGGTCCTTGTGAGCGATGGGAATGCCGTGGAGCGGTCCCCGGTCTCGACCGTTAGCAAGTTCACGGTCCAGCGCTTGGGCGTGTGCTCGGGCGCTTTCCTCGGTTACTGTAATGAAGGCATTCAGCCGGGGGTTGAGTTTGGCGATCTGGTCCAGGCAATGGTCGGTCAATTCAAGGCACGAGACCCGTCGCGAGCGCAGAGCCTGTCCGGCTTCAAGGATAGTCACCGGCCGTCCTCATGCTCTGTGGCTCCTAGTAGATACACCAGTGCGGAATCCGCCTGCGGTGGCAGCGTTTCGGCCTGGGCCCGTAGGCGGGCCAGCAGGGGGTTCAGAATGGGCCCGATGGTCTCGATCTGGTCTTCCGGAATCTCAGATTTCAACATGTTAAAACTCCGCTTCGGCGTAAATTTGCCCCTAATGCTGTAGGGCTATCTAATATTCTGCCTTAAGACTGCCGATCAGACTAGCGAAGATGCCACGCGTGTCAGATCGCCGCCGAAAAGCGCGGCGCCGGGCAGTCTCGGAAAACGAGGCGGTCTGGGTCAAGCTCGAGAATCTGCCTGGAACTCCGGGTGAAGTGCTTGCCAAGATCATAGATGCCAGCGAAGTTGCCATCGGCGTTGAGCTGTCGGTGGCGCTCGAAGAAAATACTTATGTCGTCGTAAACGGGCATGCGGGGGGGCCTACCTCCAATGGCAAAGTGCGCGCCCGTGTGGTTCGGTGTTTCGCACTTCCCGATGGCTCTTTCAGCGCGGGACTAATGTATGAAGATGGTCCGGAATCCGAACGGCCTACCGGTTACTCCGAGCCGATCGTGGACTACTACGAGGTCCTGCAGGTAAACCAGAAGGCCGATCCTGAGACGATCCACCGCGTGTTCCGATTGATGGCGCAACGTTTCCATCCCGACAATGGGGAGACCGGAAACTCGGAAACGTTCCGGGGCATCATGGAAGCGTATCAGGTGCTGAGCGATCCTGAAAAGCGCGCTGCCTACGACGTGGGCTTGCATTCCGAGCGCCAGGTGCGCTGGAAGATCTTCGATCAGGATGATGCCGCCGTCGGAAAGCGGGCCGAAGCATCCAAACGGCGTGGAATTTTGGATCTGTTGTACACGGCTCGCATGAACCAGCCGGGTCATCCCGTGATGACCATTCATGAACTGGAAGATATGCTCGGTTGCCCGCGCGAACACCTGGAGTTCAGCCTGTGGTATCTGCGGGAAAATGCGTACATCATCCGCTCCGACAACGGCCGATTTTCAATTACCGCCAAGGGCATAGACCGGGCCGAATCCGAAGAAGCGGGACGTCTTGCGAACGACCGGCTTTTGACCGCAAGACAGAATCTGGCTCGCGCGCGCTGATCCTCAGCGTTCCGCTACAGCCCTAATCTCCGCCTCTACATCCAGCGGCAGCTTGTGAAATTGCGGCGAGGGACTTTTAAGATTGTACGTGAGGATGCGGCTATTGAGTTCCCGGGCTTGCTTTCGAAATCCGTCGAGCGCACGCTGCCAGCTTGGGGAGGTGACAGCGTTGCGTCGACGGGCGTCCTCAAGATCGGCTCGCAGTCTCAGAGAGGTACGGTCGATCTCGCACGCTTCTTCGATCCAGGGTGGTGCGAATCCGTTCACGCGCAACAGATGGTGCGCCATCCGGAGATTCGGATCTTCGAACGGATCTTGATCCAGCGGGATCGGCTTGCCTTTGGAGGGCAGATTTTCGAACGCACCCGCCTCCATCGCCTCCCGGATTTTTCTTTCGGCGATGCTCTCCCATTGGTCCACTCTTTTTTCAGTGTGACACGGTCCCCGCGCTTACGCTTGGGCTACGGCAAAGTGAATGTGTAGAGCGAGCTGCCCGTCGCGATGGCGATGTACTGCTTTCCGTCCACTGCGTAGGACATCGGAGCGGCAATAGCTCCGCTGCCGGTCTGGAAATGCCACAAGGGCTTGCCCGAGCGCGCGTCGAATGCGATGAAATTGCCCTCCGCGTCGGCGCTGAATACCAGACCGCCGGCAGTGGACAACACACCTGACCAGGTTGGCGACGGATGTTTAAATTCCCATTTGATGTCGCCAGTGACAGGGTCGATCGCGCGCAATGCGCCCGAATAAGGCTCGCCCTGGGGCGCGGGAATGTAGGCGCTTCCGTAAAAAGCGTGACCGGCTTCATAGGGCTGCGGCGCGGTGCTGAAAACATCGCACTGCTCGCGAATATTCACGTAAAAGAGTCCCGTTTGCGGATTGAACGTCGGCGACATCCAATTGGTGACGCCTGAGGCGCCGGG
>PMOK01000255.1 GCA_003162425.1 Bryobacterales bacterium
ATCGCCTGGTGTGGCACGCGCACTGAATCTTCGAGGATGCCGCGCCGAAGAATTTCCGTGGCAATCTTCTGCTTACTGGGAAAGCGGCTATCGAATCGATATACCAGAACGTTGGTATCAACTAGAGCGGCCACGGCCGTAGAGATCCTCTCTTCTCCAGCCTCTGTCGTGAGATCGCTTGGCTCCGGGTGCCGACGGGCGCTTGCGATGGCGTTTCGTGGCCTGGTCGAAGATGCGGAGTTTCGAATCCCGATCTTCGGGCGTGGCCTGCTTCCCGGCGGGAATCACCCGAATCACGTCTCCAGCGGGCGCCCACTCGATTTGGTCGCCCGGACGGATGCTGTAGCGGTCCGCAATCGCTTTTGGGACAGTGACTTGGTACTTGGATGTGACCTTGGCCATTTAGAATCTTCAATCGCACCCTTACTATAGCAAGGAGGGAATCCTTGTTCAATATCGGGTTCCCCGTATCCGAAGCTATTTGGGGATAAATGTCCCTCCTGCTAAACTAGCATTTGGCTGCACCGCTCAAATCCGCGTCCCCGCCGGGCGACGTTTCTCTCTCGCGTGTGGTGAGCGAAACTGCCAACGCTCCCGCGATTCGCGAGGCGCTGCAACTCTTTGCACGCGATAAACAGCGCATCACTGAACAACAACTCCAGCTCTGCCGGGTTTCTGCGCCTACCTTTTTCGAACAGAAGCGTGCCGAATGGGTATTGGCCCAATTCAAAGCGCTGGGCGCGGTGGCGCGCATTGACCGCGCCGGCAATGTGATCGCCCACCCAGTGGAGAATCGCGACGGCCCGTACATCGCGCTCACGGCGCACCTGGATACCGTACTGGCGCCTCGCAACGTCGAGGAAGTTTCCATCGATCCCGACGGCCGGCTGCACGGTCCGGGAGTGTCCGACAACGGCGCTGGTCTCGCCGCGTTGCTTGCGATCGCACGCGTCATTCCGATGCTGGATGGGTACGAAGAGTTATTCCGCCGGCTGATGTTCGTCGCGAATGTGGGCGAGGAAGGTGAAGGCAATCTAAGCGGGATGCGGTATTTGTGCCGTCAATCCAGTACCGGCGGCAAGATCCAGGCGTTTCTGATTCTGGATGGACCCAATACCGACCACATCACTTCGCAGGCTCTGGCCAGCCGCCGTTTCGATGTGACCATCACCGGTCCGGGCGGTCATAGCTGGAGCGATTATGGCCTGGCGAATCCGGTGCATGCTCTGGCGCGAGCCATCACCATGTTCAGTGAACAGCGCTTGCCGGGCAACGGCAGCCCGCGGTCGTCTTACAACTTCGGGATCATCGAAGGCGGCTCCAGCATCAACTCCATTCCGTCGCAGGCGCGCGCCAAGGTGGATATACGGTCCGAGAGCGCCGCCAAGCTGGAGGAGATTTCGGCTCTGTTGACCACGTGCGTGGAGAAAGCTCTCGAATTCGAGAACGATCGGGCGATTGGAGGCAAGGTCAACGCCAAGATCAAGGAAATCGGATCGCGCCCCGGCGGGCGGCTGCCGGACGACGCACCGATCCTGCAATATGTGCGCGCTGTGGACGCCCATCTCGGTATACGCTCGCACCTGGACTGCGCATCCACGGACGCCAATATTCCGCTCTCCATGGGACTGCCGGCAATTTCCATCGGCGCAGGCGGTCAGGGAGGCGGAGCCCACACTCCGCAGGAATGGTTTCATCCGGAAGGCCGTGAATTTGGCCTGAAGCGGATTTTGCTCACGCTATTGCTCCTGCTGCGCGATCTGGATGGCCGGCGTCCGGAAGTCGTCCGAATGGCCGGGAACGGCTCCCGGAACGGGGGATGAGCGGCCGAAAACTCGCCGGCGAAAAACCCTCCGGATGGACGGTTGATCTCAGTCTCATCGCGGTGGCGCTGATCTGGGGCGCCACCTTCATTCTGGTCAAACAAGCGTTGGCCGGAGTTTCCACGCTGCTATTCCTGACGCTGCGTTTTGCGTTCGCGACCGTTGCTCTGGCGCTGATCTTCCGCAAGGAGTTCCGCAATGCCGACGTCAGTCGCGCGATGCGCGGCGGGCTGATCGCGGGATGTTTCCTGTTTAGCGGGTACGTTCTGCAAACGTTCGGTCTCAAGTACACGTCGGCTTCGAAGACGGGGTTCATCACCGGTCTCTACATCCCGCTAGTGCCGCTATTCAGCAGCCTGATCTATAAAAAACTTCCCAAGGTGTCCGAAATAATGGGTGTGCTGGCGGCGTTTACGGGCATGGCGCTGATGACCATTCAAAAGAGCTTTTTCGATATTGGCCTGGGCGACCTGCTGGTGGCTGGATGCGCGGTAGCCTATGCGTTTCACATCCTGGTGCTGGGCCGTTTCGCGGGATCGGCGAACTTGGGAGTCCTAACGGTGGTGCAGATAGCGACCGCGGCGGCGCTCAGTTCGGGGACGTTCTGGTGGGCCGAGCCGGTCCATATCCAGTGGAGCGCGGGCTTGTGGATCGCACTGCTAGTGACAAGCTTGCTGGCCACTGCGTTGGCCTTCGCGGTGCAAACCTGGGCGCAGCGCTACAGCAGCCCTACGCGAACCGCCTTGATTTTCTCCATGGAGCCGCTGTTCGCCTGGGCGACTTCTTATGTGGTAGCCGGGGAGGTGCTTTCCAAACGCGCGACTTTCGGAGGCGTCCTGATTCTGGCCGGGATACTGATGGTGGAACTCAAACCGATTCCAGGTTTCTCGTTTCTCGTTTCTCGTTTCTCGTTGCTGAAGAGGGCTGGGGACCGGTGAGGGCGCCAACCAGAAACGAGAAACCAGAAACCAGAAACCAGAAACGAGAAACCAGAAACGGGTATTATATGTATAGGTCCGGGTCTATCAGAAAGGCAAAAGGTTTACGATGCGGTGGTTCAAGATCATGCGACAGCAGAAACTGCTGTCTTTGAGTCTCCTGCTGGTTACGCTTTCCATCGGGATTGTGATCGGCACTCTGATCAACACAGGAGTGCGCGCCAACCGTGGAGGTCAAAACATCGCACCCGATGCATCGCCGCTGGTGGTCCCGAACCCGGTGCAGCTCGGAAATGAGTTCACCAAACTGGCGAAGAAACTCGAACCATCCGTAGTGTACATCACCGCCGACTTCACGCAAAAGGTAGCCGCCGAAAATCCGCATAAGCGCGGTGACCAGCAGACACCGGATTCGGGCGACGATGGCATGGACCTGTTCCGGCACTTTTTCCGCGGCGGACCCACCGGCGACCTTCCCCAGCGGCCTTTTCGCCAGGAACAATCCGGCACCGGATTTGTGGTGGATAAGAACGGATACATCATCACTAATAATCACGTGATCGCCAAAGTGGACCACATCAAAGTGAAGCTCCACAACGGCGATACAGGCGAGTATCGGGCGAGAGTGGTGGGCTTCGATTCGGAAACCGATTTGGCGGTAATCAAGATCGATCCCAGAGGTCCGCTGGTGCCGGTGACGATCGGCAATTCGGACGCCGTGCAAGTGGGCGACTGGGCGGTGGCCATCGGATCTCCGTTCGGCCTGGATGCCTCGGTGACGGCGGGTATCGTCAGCGCGCTCGGCCGCGATATCGGGGGCGGAGCGATGCAGCTACAGCGGTTCATACAGACTGATGCCGCCATCAATCCCGGCAACAGCGGTGGTCCGCTGCTCAACATTCGCGGCGAAGTGATCGGCGTAAATACGATGATCGCTACGCAAAGTGGTGGTTATCAGGGCATCGGATTCGCGTTGCCCATCAACATGGTGGCGCGCGTTTATAACGACGTGATCCGCACCGGCCGCGTGACGCGCGGTTCCATCGGAGTGCAATGGCAAAAAGCCGACAATAAACCGGAGCTGTTCCGCGCACTCGGTTCGAAGCCAGGTGTCCTGGTCAACGTTGTCAAGAAAGACGGCCCTGCCGACAAAGCCGGGATCAAGGTGGAGGATATCATCACCGCCATGAATGGTACCCCCGTGAAAGACGGCGACGACCTGGTGGCGCGCGTCGCCGATACGCCCATCGGCACATCGGTTTCGCTCACAGTGGATCGCGACGGCAAGACGATGGATTTCAAAGTCACGATCATGGATCGGGCCGAGGTTTGGGCCGAGGTTTTAAGAGACGATCCGCGATTTGAGAATTCACGTCCCGATCCCGACGATCCCGGCAAGCCGGAAACGACGCAACAGTACAAGTTCGGCATGAAGCTCCACGCGCTTACCGACGCCGAGCGGACCGCGATGGGTCTGGAAGGCAAGGGAGGCCTCGTAATTCGCAGCGTGGACCCCGGTTCATTTGCTGAAGACATCGGTCTGTTTGAGAAGGACGTAATTCTTGCCATCAACCGCAAGCCGGTGAGCACGGTGGAAGACGTCGTCAAAATCCAGAGCTCACTCAAAGCTGGCGATGCCGTTGCGTTCCACGTTATGCGAGCGACCCCCGGCGTCCGCGGCCACGCACCGCAATGGACCAGTTTCTTCGTTCCTGGGACGTTGCCACCGCAGTAAGAACCGGTTCGCAAACCGGTTCTTACGTTATTCGGTTGATCGGTTATTCAGTTCGCTTAACCGCTTTACTTCCAGTTGAGAAGGCGGGCGGTGATTCTGCGGCTGCGGATTCGAAGCCTGCGGTTGCGATTGATCCTCAAAGTGCTGAGCACCACGAAGGCAAACAACGCCAGCAGTCCGATCAGCACCGCGAGATCCGCGGCCAAGGATGTCATGCTCCCAGTGTGGCAGGCGCCTCGAACTGGACATAGAGGCATTTCCGCTTAATCCGACGTTGAATTGTCTCCTAGCGCAAGCGGCCCTTCATCGTAAGCCAGGGGACCGGCTGAGATATAATGCTCCCCATCCAAACTGCTATGGGACAGGCCGCACAAACCGCGCCGGCAGTCATCCTCGACTCACAGGAAGCCGCGCTTCCCGAATGGAGCCTGCTCAAATGCATCGTCTTCCGATTCGTGTGCTCCTACCTCATGCTCTACAACCTGCCCATGATGGGGCACGTGAATCTGCTGGAAGCGATCCCTGGAGTGCCGTGGTTTTCCGAGAAATACATTCGCGTGTGGCACGCGATTGTGCCGTGGGTTGCGATTCACGTTTTCCACTTAAGTGGACCGGTGACGGTCTATCCGGCCGTGAACGGCAGCGGAGATACAACGCTGGATTATGTGGAGGATCTTTGCCTGGTGGCCGCGGCGCTGCTCGCAACGGTCGTCTGGTCGCTCATTGATTTTAAGCGCAGGGATTACCGGCGAATTCATTTCTATTTGCGCGTGTATGTACGGTACGCGATCTCCTTTACACTGTTCGGTTATGGTTTCGCGAAAGTGTTTCCCAC
This sequence comes from Bryobacterales bacterium, assembly GCA_003162425.1. Classification (GTDB taxonomy): domain Bacteria; phylum Acidobacteriota; class Terriglobia; order Bryobacterales; family Bryobacteraceae; genus Palsa-89. Next base: position 5,332 of record PMOK01000255.1, read on the forward strand.
GCAGTTCATTTTCCCCACGCTTAGCCGGCTGGTGGAACCGCTGGGCGAATTCTCCCCCATGGGCCTGCTGTGGAACTTCATGGGTTATTCGACGGCGTACATCATCTTTTCCGGATTGGCCGAGGTCACCGGCGCGACACTGCTGCTCTTCTGCCGCACGGCCCCGCTGGGTGCGATGACATCGGCCGCTGTTCTCCTCAACGTTGTGATGCTGAACTTCTGTTACGACGTTCCGGTGAAGCTCTACTCGCTGAATTTGCTTTTGATGGCTATTTTTCTGATGGTGCCCGACCTTGGGCGGCTAGCGAACTTGTTGGTGCTGAATCGTCCAACGAGCGCTGCAGAATTGGCCGCGCCGCTTTTCGAAGTTCGCTGGATCAAGCCGCGTTGGATGAAGATCGGCGCGATTGCGTTCAAGGTGCTGTTCGTCGGCTACTTCCTCTACGGGACCATCAAAGGCGGCTGGGAGGGCTACAAGGGATATGTCCTGAATCGTCCAAAGGCGCCTATTTATGGGTTATATGAGGTAGAAAGCTTCAACCGAGCGGGACAAGAGCTTGCACCACTCACCACCGACGCCACGCGATGGAGACGCGTAGCGATCCAGTCGCCGACCGCATTCACAGTCCGGATGATGGACGACTCCGCGCACGTTTTTTCCACCGAATACGATCCGGCGAAGAACACCGTGACGATTTCAGGCGATCCGGACAAGAGCAAGAAAAATGCTTTCGCTTATTCGTGGCCGGACTCCGAGCACGTGGTCCTACAAGGCACTCTGATCAGTGATCCTGTGGTGGTCAAACTGAAGAGAGTCGACCCATCGAAGTTTCTGTTGGTGAATCGTGGATTTCACTGGATCAACGAGCGGCCATTCAACCGGTAGCTGTAGGGCAGGATGTCATCCTGCGCGCGGTTGCTAACCGCGCAAGTTGTGCGCGATCGAATCAAGTATCGGGTCATCGTACTTTGAGGCTTCCGAATGGCTGAGAAAATCAAGGCTAAGTCAGGTACAAGTCAGGGCTTCGAAATTGTTGCGAACCGCGAGGGATTAATGGATTTGGCCCTTGCCTGCCTACAATTAGCAATGCAGACCGAGAACAACGAGCAAGTACTGCAAAGCGGAGGAAATCACTGGCACTTCGCTGAGTGGAACAGCAATTTGGCGCCCGGCTCTGATGAGTTCATCATCGTCTACAAACCAGACTTGTGAAGAAATTCCATGCGGACAGTTTTAGTGCACTTCCCAGGATTCTAACCTCCCCACACTGTGATACCTTAGAGTCTGCAATCCAGGGTGCATCCCGTCCGCGGGAAGGGACGATCCCACCTGGCTCGTTAGGTTGTACCGAACATCAACCTCACTTCTGCCCGTCATAGCGGACACCGGGCGACTAGAAGGAGGACTGATGTCCCGTCAATTACCGGTAAAACCAAACCTCGAACATCTCAGGGAACAGGCCAAAGAACTGCTCCGCAGCGTCCATCAGGGTGACGCAGCGGCGCTTGAGCTTTTCCGTTCTCTCGTTTCATTTTCAGCGCCCGTGAGTTTGAAACTCGCCGACGCGCAATATGTAATCGCCCGCGATTACGGCTTTCAAAGTTGGCCGAAGCTGAAGGAGCACGTGGAGTCGCTCGCTCGCGTGCTTCCACCCGCTGAAATGCTGACCGTGGCGATTCGCGCCCAGGACGCGGAGAAGGTCGCTCGATTGCTCGACAGCCATCCGGAGTTGAAAGCTCAAATCAACCAGCCGCTGGCCAACTACGGCGCCGGCATGCAGGCGATGCTTGGGGCTGTGCAGTACAGCGACCGCAAGATCATCGATGTGTTGCTGAAAGCCGGCGCCGATATCAATGCCCGAAGCCACTGGTGGGCGGGAGGCATCGGCGTTCTGGATGAGTGCGCGCCCGACATGGCCGCATTTCTGATGGAGCGCGGCGCGCTGCTGGATGCGCACTCGGCCGCACGCCTGGGGAGCTTCGAGAAGCTGCGGGAATTTGTGACTGCGGATCCAGGGGTGGTCGGCGTCCGCGGCGCTCACGGCCAGACCGTGCTGCACTTCGCTTCCACGGTCGAGATCGCGCAGTTCCTACTGGAACATGGCGCTGACATCGATGCGCGCGACACTGAGCACGAATCCACTCCCGCGCAACACATGCTGCGCGTGGTTCAGGCGCGGTATTATCCACGCGACCGCCAGGACATCGCGCGGCATCTTGTAGCGCGCGGTTGCCGGACCGACATCCTCATGGCAGCCGCTCTGGGCGACCTGCCGCTAGTGCGTCGGCACATCGAGGCCGATCCAGCGTGCATCCGAATGCGTGTCACCGAAGCGTATTTTCCGAAGCAAGATCCACGCAGCGACGGCACCGTTTACATTGAGATCTTCGGGCGTGGCAGAACGCCGCATCTGGTGGCCCGCGATTTCGGCCATCAAGACGTTTTCCAATTCCTGATGGAACACAGTCCGGAGGATGTGAAGCTTGCCCAAGCGTTTGAACTGGGTGACGAAGGCATCTTCCAAGCATTGATGGCCAAACGTCCGAATCTGATTGCGACGCTATCGGATGAAGAACGCCGCCAGCTTCCGGATGCCGCGCAAAACAACAATAACGATGCCGTGCGGCTGATGCTCAAGGCGGGTTGGCCGGTGGACGCAAGAGGCGAGTATGGCTTGACCGCGCTGCAGTGGGGCGCATGGCACGGGAACGCGGAGATGGTGCGGGAGGTTCTGCGGTACGGTCCCAATGTCGAATTGAAGGACGGTCAACATGAAATTCCCGCGTTGGGGTCCGCGCTGCACGGCTCGGAAAATAGCTGGCATCGGGACACCGGAGATTATGCAGCCACGGTGGAGGCGCTGATTGAGGCTGGCGCCAAGCCGCCGAAGCTCACTGACGATCTGGAAGCGAGTGAGGCGGTCCGCGAGGTCCTCAGGCGATATGAGGAGCGCGAGGATGGGGAAGCCTGAGAATTCTGAGTAGCAAGTGATTCTATGTGGGGCAGGCTGGCATCCCAATGTCACTTGGTTTTCCGGAGCTGGGCATCCTGTCCCCTGGACCCGCTCTTCGGCAGCGGAATCAGCTTTCTTCAAAACCCGGCAAGCCGACGNNCCGCCCCACTAAGAATACAAATTGAGCAGTCGTGGGAAAACTGCGTTCGCCGACATATTGCCGTCGTTCGCCGAAATCTGATCGATCCCGCCGGCCCGTTAAGAGCATGCTGGTGTCAGAGGACATGAGAATGGCTGCAATTACTCGCATAGGGTTGGCTCTGAGCGCAATGGTATACGGCGCATTGGGCCAGCCCTTGCCCAACACTGGGCAGGCGAAAGGGTCTGCCTCACTTGGCATCGCCTGGGGATTTCTGTACGGCTACTCCGGCACGAAGGCGGAAACGTTTATGCCAATCGTGCGTGGCATGGGAGGCGGCTTCACGAAGGTATACCTTTTCTGGAATCAGATCGAGCCCGAAAAGGGCCATTTCCAGTGGGAGGCGCTGGACGCTTTCGTAAATCAGCTGAACTCGCCGGAGGAGGGGCTGGTCTCGTTGTTCTCAACATCCACATGGGCGGTCGAAAAGCCGGGGACGATGTTGCCTCCGTCGCCGGCGAAGAATCCCGATGATTACTACCGGTTCGTGCGCGCGGTCGTTGCGCATGCGAAAGGCCGCGTCCGTTATTGGCAGAACGATTCCGAGCCGAACAGTCCCATATATTGGGCCGGCACGAAAGACCAGTTTGTTCAAGAGCTGAAGCTATTCCACAAAGCTGTGAAGGACGCGGACCCCTCCGCGATTGTCGTCGCCGGAGGCTACGACGGTCTGTTCAATCCGCCCGGCACGCGTCCCATACCGGGCCAGGAAAAGGGCCTGGAGTTTTTCGATACGGTCATGCGCGACGCCGCGGACGCCTTCGACGTTTTCGACCTGCGGCTCTATGCCGATCCCTACACCATCCCGTGGCGCGTCGACTACATTCGTGGCCGGATGAAAGCCTTCGGGTATGAGAAACCGATCATCGCGACCGAGTACGGTGGGCCCGACTTTTACGAGTTCATGCCGAACCTCAGGTACGCTCCTCTGGTGATGAAATGGCTGCAGGCCATAGCCGCTGGCCATGCCAATGGCGATCCCGCGGCGGCTGATGCGGGACAAGGCGGAGTTGCTGAACTCTATCGCAACATGAATCAATTGCCTCCGCAAACGCAAATGTTCATGCAGGGCTGCTCGCCGCAATTACAGGCAAAGTTCGAACGGATACAGGCGCGTGATTTGGTGATGCGGAACGTGCTCGCGTTGTCGGCGGGCGTCCAGAAGGCGCTTTATTGGTCGTTACACGTCGACACGCCGAACCGCGATGACGTGATGAACCTGATGTACGGCAAGACAGCGGTGGTGGGTTATGAGGGCGTCGAAACAGTTACTCGACACGATGTTCCCGGCCATCCGGCGATCCTCTTATTCGAGGTGAGCCGGCGCGGCAAGAATCCGCTCTATGTCGTTTGGGAGAAACATGATGTGTTTTCCGGCGAAGACATTCCCGCTACGCCGTTCGGTTTCGAATGGACTCCGCGCGGCGCGGTTGCGACAGATACTGCAGGTCACGCTGTGCCGGTGAAAGCGGAAAAAGGCCGGATCGCATTGGATGTTTGTTGCCAACGGGTGCGCGACCGTGAAAAAATCGGCGCAGGCACCGACTCCCTTACGGTCGCGGTTCGGTAACATTCTTCCGAACCGCGAGCATAAGCGACCGGTTTTGCCACAATAGTGGTGTCGGGCGTCCGCATGCTAGATCGCATCGCACACTTCATCGCGCGTCACCAAATGCTGCCGCCATCGAGCCGCGTGGGGGTTGCCGTCTCTGGCGGCGCCGATTCGGTGTTCCTGCTGCATGCTCTCCGCGAGTTGGCCGCGCGCTGGGATCTCCGGCTTAGCGTGATCCATGTCGAGCACGGCATGCGAGGCTCGGCGTCCCTCGAAGACGCTGGTTTCGTCAAAGATCTAGCACAAAGTTTCGGACTGCCGTTTCACATACACAGCGCGAACGTACCGGCCATCCACGACAATCAGGAGCAAGCCGCGCGGCGCGTTCGCCATGCATTCTTCGAAGAACTGATCACAAGCGGTACAGTGGGTCGCATCGCCACCGGCCACACTCGCGGCGATCAGGCCGAGACCGTGCTGTATCGACTCCTGCGCGGCTCGGGACTAGCCGGGCTAGCCGGCATTCTTCCTGTCACAAAGGAAGGCGTGGTGCGGCCGTTGCTCGAAGTTGACCGCGCCGAAATCGAGGCGTGGCTCGGCGAGCGAAACATCGCCTGGCGCGAAGACGCTTCCAATCAGAATCGCGACTACGCGCGTAACCGCCTGCGCCACGAAATCCTCCCGCTCCTACGCGAAACCTTCAATCCGCGTTTGGACGAAACGCTATCCAACATGGCAATCGTGGCCCGCGACGAGGAACTCTACTGGGAATCCACACTGCCGCGCGACCAGTCACCAGCTACCAGCCACCAGCCACTGATCCTCAGAACGTCCCAACTGACGGCAGCACCGCCCGCCGTCGCCCGCCGCCTGATCCGCCGCGCAATCGAAGCCGCGAAGGGCGATCTCCGCCAGATTGACTTCGCTCATGTGGAACGAATCCTCGAAATGGCCCGATCGAAAGAGGGCCACGACCGCGTCCAACTGCCCGGCCTCGACGTGTTCCGGTCCTTCGAGTGGATTCGGTTGGCCCCGGCCAGCGCCGCAAGCGATTGGACACGCGATTTCCAGTTCTCCATTGCTGCCCCGGCATCGGTGGAACTCCCCGGGTCAGATGCTCGTATTACATTGCAAGTGATAGAGAAAACCGAGATCGAGCAGCCTTGTGTTACAGTGGTAAATGAACTGGACTGGCAGCGCCTTACCTCGACCGATGGCGCACTCCCCAGCCTGGAGCTGCGTAACTGGAGACCTGGTGACCAGTATAGACCGGCAGGACAATCCAAGCATCAAAAACTCAAGTTTTTGTTCCAGGAGGCCCGTATCCCCTTGTGGGAACGCGGGGACTGGCCGATTATCACTTATAATGGGACCATTGTATGGACCCGGCGGTTCGGTGCAGCCGCTGAATTCGCGGCCAGCCCATCCACGCGAGTCGTCCTTCGAGTGGAAGTTTCCTCGGAAAACGGCAATCGGACGAGCAGCTTGTGACGTCTAACAGAGTAGTGCGGCTTCCCCCGGAGCCGTGTAGGGAGAAGGAATGAATAACTCGAATATCAAGACCGCCATCTTCTGGGTGGTCATCATTATGGTGGTGGTGCTGTTCTGGACCGTGGTCCACAACAACAAATCGCAGCAGGTGGCGCAGCTCTCCTACACCCAATTGATGAACGAAATGACTGCCGGCAAGATCAAGAGTGTCGCTATTACTGGTAACGATCTCCAGGGGACATACAAGGATGACAACCAGCAACTGCACGCGGTGATCCCGACCAATCACCAGACCCTGGATGACATGTGGCAGAAGGTCGACATCAAATACAACAAGGAAAGCGGCAGCGGCTGGGTGAACATCCTGATCAACGCTATTCCGTTCGTTCTGTTGCTGGCCTTCTGGATATTCATGATGCGGCAGATGCAGAGTGGTGGAAACAAGGCGCTCAGTTTCGGCAAGAGCCGCGCCCGCCTGCATTCCTCGCAGCAGAAGAAGGTCACTTTCAAGGACGTGGCCGGCGTGGAGGAAGCTAAGGAAGAGCTGCAGGAGATTATCGAATTCCTGCGCGAGCCTCAGAAATTTCAGAAGCTCGGTGGCCGGATTCCGAAGGGCGTGCTGTTGATCGGCCCTCCAGGAACCGGCAAGACTCTGCTTGCGCGGGCCATCGCGGGTGAAGCGAGTGTTCCTTTCTTTTCTATTTCCGGTTCGGATTTCGTCGAGATGTTCGTGGGTGTGGGCGCCAGCCGCGTGCGCGATCTGTTCGAACAGGGCAAGAAGAACGCGCCCTGTATCATCTTCATCGATGAAATCGACGCCGTGGGCCGTCACCGTGGCGCTGGCCTGGGCGGCGGGCACGATGAACGTGAGCAGACCCTCAACCAGTTGCTGGTGGAAATGGATGGTTTTGAATCCAACGAAGGCGTGATTCTGGTCGCGGCCACTAACCGCCCCGATGTGCTGGATCCGGCGTTGCTCCGGCCGGGCCGCTTCGACCGCCGCGTGGTGGTTGGCCGTCCCGACGTGAGGGGCCGCGAGATGATCCTGCGGGTTCATACCAAGAAAGTTCCGCTATCAGACGATGTCGATCTGTCCGTGGTTGCGCGCGGTACGCCAGGCTTTGCGGGAGCCGATCTGGCGAACCTGGTGAACGAGGCCGCGCTGGTGGCTGCCCGTCAGAATCGCAAAGTGGTGACGCAGTTCGATTTCGAGCTGGCCAAGGATAAAGTGATGATGGGCGTGGAGCGAAAATCCCTCATCATCAGCGACGAAGAAAAACGAAACACGGCCTATCACGAAGCCGGCCATGCTCTGGTTGCGGCTCTGATCCCGGAAGCCGATCCGCTGCACAAAGTCACCATCATCCCGCGCGGCATGGCGCTGGGATTGACCATGCAGCTCCCCATCGACGATAAGCACTCCTACAACAAGGAATACCTGCAGGCGCAACTTGCCATCCTGATGGCCGGGCGCATCGCCGAAGAGAAATTCATGCACCATATCACTACCGGCGCAGGCAATGACATCGAGCGCGCCACCGAAATGGCGCGCAAGATGGTCTGCGAATGGGGCATGAGCGAACTTGGTCCCATGAGTTACGGGAAGAAGGAAGAGCAGATCTTCCTGGGCCGCGAAATCGCCCAGCATCGCGATTACAGCGAAGCCACCGCAGTCGAGATCGACAAGCAGGTCCGCAAGCTGGTGGACGCCGGCTACGAGCGCGCGCAGGATATCATCGTCGAAAAAGGCGACGCCCTGGCGCGAATCGCCGAGGCGTTGCTCGAACGCGAAGTGCTGGACGGCGCCGAAGTGAGATTGCTCATTGAGGGTGGGACGCTAACCGCTTACTCCAAGTCCAAGCCTCCAGAAGGCGGCGACAAACAGCAGGTGATTCGGCCGGAAGGCGGCAAGCCTGTTACAGGGTTGCTCGGCGGCGAGCGGCCCCAGCCCGCTTGAGACATTTTTCAGCCTATTTGTTCGATGTCGACGGCACCCTGGTGGACTCCGCCGCCGACATCTGCGCGGCCATCCAACTGGTCCTTTCTACTACACGCCAGAACAGCGTCTCGGACGAATTCCTGCGTTTCTACATCGGGCGTCATTTGCTGGACCTGTTCCAGGAGCTGCTGCCGGAGCTGACGCGCGAGCAGATGGACCAGATGATCGCCGACTATCGCCGCATCTATTTGGCTCGCCACCATTGTTCGACGCGCACCTATCCGGGTATCGCCGAGGCGCTGGCGGCGCTGCCTGGCCGGAAGTCCACGGCCACCACCAAAGGCACGCCCACCACGCGGTCGGTGCTCGAAATGTTCGGCCTGCTTCCCTACTTCGATCACGTTCAGGGCACCGACGGATTTCCTGCCAAGCCCGAACCGGATGTGATTTTCGCGTCTTTGAAAGGGCTGGGAGCGAATCCCGAGGATTGTTTGCTGGTAGGAGATTCGCCGGCCGACATGGAAGCCGGACGCCGCGCGGGTGTCAAAACCTGCGCCGTGCTGTGGGGCTACGGCAAGCGCGAAGACATGGCGCGTTGGGAGCCGGATTACTGGATTGAGCATCCGAGTGAGTTAGCTGTCTAATCGCGCCAGCTCATCCAAGCTCAAGCGGCCCGTATAAATCGCCATGCCCAACGCGGCATGAATTCCGAGCTTCTGCAACTCGCGGATTTCTTCTAGCGTGGTGATGCCGCCCGCAGCGGTCAGCTCATGTTTGGTGGAAGCGCGCAGCCGGCGAAACCAATCTAGGTCGGTGCCTTGCATGAGACCTTCTTTGTCCACATAGGTACACAGGAAACCCGAGCAGTACGGCTCCAATTGATGGATCACCTGTTCGGCTGAAAACTCTGTTGCCTCTTGCCAGCCTTTCACCACCACTTTTCCGCCTCTCGAATCAAGCGCGATGATCAGACGTTCCGGTCCTGTGGCATCGGCGATTTCCTGCAGCAGTTCGCGCTGGAACGCGGCTGTCCCAACAATGACCCGATGCGCACCCTGCTCGATCAACATGCGCGCCCGCTCGGGGGACCGAACGCCGCCACCCACGCGTGCCGTGGCCCGCACAGCAATCAGCTCCACCAGATCGTCGTTCGAGCCTTTGCCCATCGCGGCATCCAGATCGATCACCTGAATCTCGGGGAACGCGGCGAATCGCGCGATCATCTCAGGCGGCGTGCCTCCCTCCAGCGCTTTCTCGCGGCCTTGCACAAGCTGCACCACTTTGCCGCCCATCAGGTCAATGCAAGGAATGATCACAGCGGCGGCCTCACCGGAACACCGTGCGCTTCAAGAAACTTCTTGAGTTCACTCACGGTGTAGGTCCCATAGTGGAAGATCGAAGCTGCCAGCGCAGCGTCGGCTTCGCCCTCGGTCAGCACGCGCGCGAAATCGTCCGGCTTCCCTGCGCCACCAGAGGCGATCACCGGGATGTGCGTGGCGCGCGACACCACGCGAGTCAGCTCGCAATCGAACCCGCTCTGCACGCCGTCGGTGTCCATCGACGTCAGCAGGATCTCGCCCGCGCCGCGCGCTTCACCTTCGGTGGCCCACTGAATGGCATCCATCCCTTCATCGTCCCGGCCGCCGCGCGTGAAAACGTTCCAGCTTTTCGCGGGATTCCGTCGCGCGTCAATTGCCAGCACCACGGCTTGGGCGCCGAACTCTTCGCTCAATTCGGTGATTAGTTCCGGCCGGCGGACCGCAGCAGTGTTGATGCTCACCTTGTCCGCCCCGGACATCAGGATGGTGCGCGCGTCCGCCACAGAACGGATCCCGCCTCCCACCGTCAAGGGAATGAAAACCTTCCGCGCTGTTCGCGCCACCAGATCGGCCATAATGTCGCGTGCATCGCTTGAAGCGGTGATATCCAGAAACACCAACTCGTCGGCGCCTTGCGCGTTATAGCGCTCGGCCAGCTCAACCGGATCGCCGGCGTCACGCAGGCCCACAAAGTTTATGCCCTTCACCACGCGGCCGGCGGTCACATCCAGGCACGGAATGATGCGCTTCGCCAGCATCGTTAGAGTTCAAGGAAGTTGCGCACGATCCGGAGTCCCAGCGGGCCTGACTTCTCGGGATGAAACTGGACGCCGTATACGTTGCCCGATTCAAGTACCGCCGTGTAGTCCAAGCCGTAGTTGCACGTCGCCGCAGTCGCGGCATTCAGCGGCGCATAATAGCTGTGCGCAAAATAAAGGTACGGATTCATGTCGCGTACCAGCTTCGAGGTCCGCTGCGGAGCAATCTGGTTCCAGCCCATGTGAGGAACGCGCGCGCTGCCCGGGAAGCGGCGAATAGTGCCTTCGAACAATCCGAGGCCACGCTCATCGGGAGCTTCCTCGCTCGATTGAAAGAGCGCTTGCAGGCCAAGGCAGATGCCGAGAAACGGTACGCCCGCGCGGATGCGATCGAGCAAAGCCTCGCGGACATGCATGGCGTCAAACGCGCGCATCATCTGGCCGAAGTGACCCACTCCCGGAAGGATGATCTTGGTGGCGCGCTCAAGCCCGGCCGCATCGCGAACTAATTCGTATTCAGCTCCGATTTCGGCCAGCGTGTTCTGGACCGATCGTAGGTTGCCCGCACCGTAGTCGAGAATCGTGATCATAACAAGCCTTTGGTGGACGGAAGCTGATCCTTGAGCCGCTGGTCCCGCGAGCAGGCATAGCGCAAGGCGCGCGCGAAACATTTGAAAATCGCTTCGATCTTGTGATGGCTGGATCGTCCATACAGAACCTTTGCGTGCAGGTTCGCGCCGGCGTGGTTGACAAAGCCGCCGAAGAAATCCTCCACCAGCTCAGTTTGAAGATCGCCCACCAGACGGACCTTCACCTTGTCGTCATAGACCAGCGCTGGCCGGCCGCCCAGATCGAGCGCAACCACCGCGAGGGTCTCGTCCATTGTCATCACGAAGTAGCCGGCACGGTTGATGCCTTTGCGGTCTCCTAGCGCCTTCGCGAAAAGCTGCCCAAGCACGATCCCGACATCCTCCACCGTGTGATGCTGATCCACGTCAAGATCGCCAGTAGCCTTCAACTTCAAGTCGAAGCCGCCGTGCTTGGCGAACAGCTCCAGCATGTGATCAAAAAAGCGAATGCCGGTTGAGATTTCGTATTTTCCGAGGCCGTCCAGTTTCAAAGATCCGCGGATCTGCGTTTCCTTGGTGTCGCGCGCCAGCTTAGCCGATCTCATTGATGTCTCCGAGCACTTGGATGGCGCCCTCGCGGTGAAACAAATCAAGTAGCTGTTCCCGGCGCGGACTGGCCGGCGAGGCAATTCCGATGAAAGGCACATTCGCTGCGCGGGCGCAGCGGGCGTCGTCCACCGTGTCGCCAACGTATAACAACTTCTGCGTGGGACGAAGGCCGGCAATCTTCCGCAGTCCATCGGGAGCGGGCTTCTCGTGCTCCACGTCGTCGGCCGTCACGATCAGGAACCGTTCCAGAAGCCCTTCGCGATTGAGAGTGATCTCTACTTCCTGCCGGGTTCGTCCCGTGAAGATAGCGAGCTCGAATTTTCCAGCCAGTCGATCCAGCAGGCCATTGCGAGGCAGCCAGCGCTCGCGATGAATCAATCCCTGGTCCAGAAACAGGTGGTTGAAATACTTCACGACAGCGCCGTACGAAACGGTGACACCCAGGTCCGCACAAATCTTCTGCGACAGCGCCCAGTCGTTATTCCAGCCGCCCTGATTCTTGTAATCTTGAATCGAATCGCGCGAAATAGTTTGCCCGGTGAAATGCGCCACCGTCAGAACCACAGTTTCGCGATAAGAATCGGTGACATCCACCAACACGCCATCCATGTCGAACACCAGCACCTGCGATGGCATGCCTACCAGATCTCCTCCAATTCAGTGAGAAAGCGCCGGATCTGCTCGCGTGTTCCCAACGTTACGCGCACGCATCCCGCGATCTCGTAACTGCGATCGCGCACCAGGACGCCGCGGCGGCGCAGTTCATCGCGAATCTCGATCGCCCGGCTGCCGGCCTGGAACAGAACGAAGTTCGCCTGGCTCTCGTAATAAGGGATCCCGAGCTTTTCCAGGCCCACATACAACAGTTCTCGCGCGGCCAGCACTTCCATTACATATTTCTGGATGTAGGTTTGATCGGCGATAGCTGCGCGCGCCGCCAGCGTGGCCACGGTATTCACGCTGTAAGGCGACTGTGCCTTTCGCAAGAACTCCACGTTGCCGGATTGCGAAAACAAGCAGCCCAGACGCATCGCCGCCATGCCATACACCTTCGAAAATGTTCGGCTCACAAACAGATTCGGATAGTCGTTCAGCAGCGGCAATGCAGTAACCCCGCAGAACTCATAGTAGGCCTCATCGATCAGAACCGCCGCACCGCTAGCTTTTTCAAGGATCCTTTCGATTCCGGCGCGCGACGTTCCCGTGCCAGTAGGATTGTTCGGATTGGCGATCAGAATAGCGCGCGTGGAGGGCCGAATGGCATCCAATACCTCGTCCAATGGAAACGCCAGTTTCTCCGCGCGATATGGAATCTCGCGGACTACGGCGCCGGCCACTTCCGCGTAGAAACGGTACATGGCATACGACGGGCGCAGCAGCAGAACTTCGTCGCCATCGTCGATGTAGGTGTTGATCAAGACCTGAATGGCTTCGTCAGTTCCGTTGGTAAGCGTGAAGTCGTCCGGCTCTACTGCGAAGAAGTCCGCCAGTTCCTGTTTCACTTCGTCGTATTCCGGATACACCGCCAGGCTCGCTTCACTTAGGTGTTCGCGAAGATACTCGATCACTCTTGGCGAAGCGCCCACCGTGTTCTCGTTGAAATCGAGCCGCAGTTTGTCGGCACGTCCGCCCGTCGGCGGGTTGTACGGCGCCATCCTCAATACTGCTTCGCGAGGTTGTAACACGCCCGGCGGCAAATCGATTTTCTTACTCGCCAAGGCGCACCTCCACGGAGCGGGCATGCGCTTCCAGACCCTCGGCGCGAGCGAGTGTGGTGATGGCCGGCGCGAGCCTCTGCAAAGCTTCGTGCGTCAGTTGTTGCACCGAGATCACCTTGACGAAATCGGCGGACGATAGGCCACCGCGAATACGAGCGGCGCCCGATGTGGGCAAAACATGATTCGGACCGGAAGCGTAATCGCCCGCGGCCTCCGGGCTGCTCGGGCCCACGAAAATGCTGCCCGCGTGCTGTATCCGCGGCAACAGGCTTTCGTCATAGATCACCAGATGCTCGGGCGCGAGCCGATTGGATGCTTCGACAGCCGCGTCAATCGACGGGCAAAGAATGACGGCGCTGTTATTTCGAATGGCCTCGCACGCAACGGGAGCCGTGACTAGCGTCTTAAGCTGACGTTCGACTTCAAGCACCACCTGCTCGGCCAGCTTGCGCGACGTCGTCAGCAAAATAGAGGATGCTTCCACGTCGTGCTCAGCTTGCGCCAACATGTCCGCGGCGAGATAGCGCGGATCGGCATCGTCGGCGATAATGACGATCTCGGTTGGTCCGGCTATAAAATCGATGCCAACCTCGCCCGCCAGCAACTTCTTGGCCGCGGCAACATAAATGTTTCCGGGACCTACAATGCGGTCAACTTTCGGAACCGTGGCCGTGCCGAATGCCAGCGCCGCCACTCCATGCGCGCCTCCGATACGAAAAACAGTGGAGATGCCAAGAAATCTAGCGGCCGCGAGAATCTCGGGACTCGGGTGCGGCGAGGTAATGCAGATGGTCTTGACGCCCGCCACCTGCGCGGGGATCACAGTCATCAGCAATGTGGATGGCAGCGGATAGCGGCCGGCTGGGATGTAGGCGCCCATCGACTCCAGCGGCCGGATGATGTGGCCCAGCCGGCGGCCGTCCGGAAACGTAACCCAGTTTTCCTTCGGAAGCTGTAACTCCGCGTATTCCCGAATATTCTTCGCGGCAGTTTCGAGCGCCGACATGAATTCATCCGAAACACGGCCGTCCGCTGTTGAAACCTTGAGGTCGTGGCCTGTAAAGCCATCGAACTTGCGCGCAAATTCGAGGACGGCTTCGTCGCCCCGTTCCTGCACGGCATCGAGGATAGGCTGGACGGTTTGTTCCGCTTCCGCCAACCGCACAGCTTTGCGCTTGACGATACTCTGAGCTTGATCGAGATTGACGATTCGCAGCATGGGTCACATCACGATCTTATTTAACGGATACTCGACGATTCCCTGTCCGCCGGCTTCTTTGAGGCGCGGAATGATGTTGCGCACAGTGATCTCATCCAAGATGGTGTGGACCGCAACCCAGTTCGGATCGCTGAGATTGGAAATGGTGGGGTTTTTCAGCGCGGGAAGAATATTGAGAACAGCCGGAAGACACTCCTTGCGCACGTTTAGAATCAGCCCCACGCGTCCGAGGGCGTTGATGGCGCCTTCCAGCAGCAAACGAATATCTTCAATCTTGCGCCGCTTAGAAGCATCTCGCCAGGAATCCACATTGGCGATCAACTGCGTATTCGACTCCAAGACGGTTTCAATGATTCGCAGTTTGTTGGCGCGCAGCGACGATCCGGTTTCGGTAACTTCCACGATGGCGTCGGCCAATACGGGCGGCTTCACTTCCGTAGCGCCCCAACTGAACTCGACTTTCGCCGTTACGCCGTTCTTGGCGAGATAGCGCTTGGTGGTGGCGACTAACTCAGTGGCGATGATTTTGCCTTCCAGATCTTTCACGCTTTGAAATGGCGATGTTTCGGGAACGGCCAGCACCCAACGCACTTTGCCGAAGCTTTGCTTGGCGTAGATCAAGTCGGCGACCGCTTCAACCTTCGCTTCGCTCTCTTCCACCCAATCGCGTCCGGTGAGTCCTGCGTCGAGAACACCATCTTCGATGTAGCGGGCCATTTCCTGCGCGCGGATCATCATGCACTCGATCTCGGGATCGTCAATGGCGGGAAAATACGATCGCGAGCTAGTGGTGATGGTGAAACCGGCGCGCCGGAACAGATCGATGGTCGCGTTTTCAAGACTGCCTTTAGGGATGCCGAGCTTGAGTTTCACGAGTTGCTCCCGTAGACCGCAGCCGGATCGTAGGCGCGTGTTTCCGATTCGATCCATTGTCCGTTGTCGAGGCGCCGATAGAAGCAGCTCTGGTAGCCTTCGTGGCAGACACCGGGCCCGAGCGCTTCGGCTTTGATGAGCAGCGCGTCTTGATCACAGTCGGTTGCGATTTCCTTCACCACCAGGTGATGGCCGGAGGTTTCGCCCTTCACCCAAAGCTTGTTGCGGGATCGGCTGAAGAACGTGACAAATCCGGTAGTAACGGTTTTGCGGAACGCTTCTTCATTCATGAAGCCGACCATGAGGACACGATTGGTCTGGTGGTCTTGAATGACGGCGGTCACCAGGCCGTTTTGCTTGCTGAAATTCAGTTCCATTCGTCGATACCAACAAAAAAGCCCGCCAGAACGTCGGCGGGCTGTCATTCGTTTTCAGAAATTGATCAGATTGCCGCCGATCGCCCCGTGATCCGATGATGGTGGTGATGCGCGGACATGAAACCTTACTTTAGCACAATGTGGCGCAGACACTCGTGTCTGCAGCGCCGAGACTCATCTCGGCGCTTTTTCTTCCTCTGAGAATCTAACCGGACGCGACGCACTATCGGATGTGCCAGACTTTCACCGGCGGCTTCCGCACCAGCATCCAGAGGGCAAATGGCTTTTCGCAACGTGGCATCTTCACGGCAGCCTTCCTCACGCCCGATACCCACCTCCCGATAAACTCGCCTCGGGTGCTGCCTTCGTATGGATGGATCGTTATCTGGACACTGCGCGGCAGGGGCCGATGTATTTGGCGCAGGAATCCATCGCTGCCATAGTGGTAGCCTCCCTCCGACGTGGCGCCGAAATGAATCATTACGATCTGGGAGCCTATGTCGTCATGTCCAATCATGTCCATGTGCTGCTGTTGCCGAAAATCCCACCATCCAGGCTACTGCAGTCGCTTAAGGGAGCGACGGCGCGAGAGGCGAATCGTGTTTTGGGACGCACGGGCGAAACGTTCTGGCAGGCGGAGTCTTACGACCATTGGGTTCGAGACGAGAAAGAATGGCAGCGAATTGAGGCTTACATCGAAAACAACCCTGTTAAGGCGGGACTCGTCAGCCGGGCCGAGGATTACCGTTGGTCGAGCGCCGGAAAGAGCGCCGAGACGAGTCTCGGCGCTG
>PMOK01000135.1 GCA_003162425.1 Bryobacterales bacterium
TTCGGCATCACTCCGGCGAATCCGTTCAGCGTGGAACTTTCCATCCCGCATGCGGCAGCGCTCGGCGACCTCGCTACAAACTTTTCCGGTCTCAGCTACCAGCAATTCAAGATCGAAGACGTCGGGACGGATAGAGTGCGAATCAGCGCTCCGTCACAACCGGATTGCAAGGTCTGGAGCGCTTTCCTGTCCGATGTGCAACACGCGTCTTGGCAACTTACTTCTGAGCCGCCGGATATGAAGTTGTTCTATCTCAATTCTTCGGATGTCAGCACCGCATTTGGAACCGTGGCCGGATCAAGCGGCGGCAGTGGCGCGGGCGCGGGTGGGACATCGGGGACGGGCGGGACCGGCGCCGCAGGCAGTGGTTCCGGGTCAGGCAGTGGCTCGGGAGCGGCCGGCGGCGCTAGTGGTGCGTCCGGAAGCGGATCAGCCGGCAGCGGAGGCGCCGCTTCGCCAACTCCGGCGGCGGGAGCCGGCGTGGGCTCGGCGGCGGGCGCACCGGCGAATACCGCAACCATCTCCATCACGCAACCGCCAGGCAGCACCATTGATTTCGAATCCACGACCGGCGATTGCAGCGCTGGTGGCACAACCGGCGGATCGTCGGGGTGCGCCGGCTCGAACCCTTCCGGGGCGGGATCCAGCGCCGGACAAGCCTCGTCCGCTAGCGCGAGTCCGGCCGCAGCGCACACACCAACCGCCGCTCCCAAGCCCGCTACATCCTTGGCGGGAATCGGCCAGGATCTGCTCCTGTTCTCCGATGCAACTCCCGGCGACGATGCCGCCATCGTGGAAAAGAAACGCGTCCTCGCCATGCTCGACCTTCCCAGGCCGGAGATGATCATAAACGCCTGGGTGATGCAGAATTCAACCACCGATCCGGTGGCGATGGGCGGGTTTAACAACATCGTGCACAGGATCGTAACGAACAATAACGACGCGCTCCAACTAGCCGTACTCAGGGGTTGGAATGTGGTGAAGGATCAGATCTCTCATCCCGAAAACGTCGACAAGTTCTTCTACAAGTACGTTTCGGGACGCTACATTGCTGAGCCAATGGTCCAGCCGGCTCCCCAGACGGCGGACCAGGCGGCCCAGCAGGCATTGGACTTGACGCAACCTAGCTCGCCACTCGACCCGGTTCGGAAAAGGCTAGGTCTTTGTGAAGAGAATCGATACTGTCTCGGTTATGCCAATATCTTCCAGCCTCTCAAGCCGCGGCTCACCGATCTACTTCTGGCCGTGATCGCCGCCAAGGATCCTGTGGCGCTAGTCGAGGCGGCCGTTACAGAGATGCAGAAACCAATCGGTTCCACTTCGGCCGACATGGATTTTCAAAAACAAATGACGAAGGCTCTCAATTTGAAAGATATCGGCCAGGACAAAGAAACTCAGCAAGACAATTGCGAAGTGAAGGACCTGCGGCAAATGCAAGCCGCCACGCCCGGACGCGGACGCGCGCCGCTTCAACTGCAATGCTTCCAGGCTAGCGCGCGACTTTTGCTTGCCCCGTCGCCGTCCCCTTCTGCTCTGGGTCTGATGCGCGCCGCGATTGCCGACTTTCTCTTCAACTACAAGCTCAGCCAACAATACCCGCATCAGTTTGCTCCTTACGATCTCAGCCAGAGCGCCGACGCGTTGAACTCCGCTCTCAGCCCTCTGATTGACGCCTTTAATCGCGATATCTCCGCCTATCAGACGTATTTGCGCGCGGAACTCTCACTTGAAGTAAACGAGTTCAATGCACAGCACGATCACCGCGTGATCAAGCGGATTTTTGGATCGGACAAGCCGTCATTCTTCAACGATGGACTGGTGACCGTGCGGACCATTTCCGGAAAATACACCACTGTTGATACGGCTTCCCAGAGTTTCCTGGACGCCAGCACAGCGCCGCAGCTTTCCGATCTGGCCAACGCGATCACGGGCACTACGCCGCCTGGAGGAACAAGCAACTTGATCGGCCAGGGCAAGCTTGCGCCGAACATTTTGAACAACCTTTCGTTCAATGAGGCGCAGGTGTTGCTAGGAGCATTGAAGTCGTATCAGACCACTCAAGCGCAGATCGGCCGCGGCCTCACGGTGGATGCGATTCCGCGCAGCCTCAACGGTGCATCCTCGGCCGAGATCGACGTAACGCTGAACGCCGATGAGAGCGCGGCGCCAACCTATTATGGCGGTATGCATGCCGGCAGTGACTTGAATCTGTCGCGTGTGGCGAAACACGACACCTCAACACGCGTCCGGGTTGAATCCATCAAGCTATTCGAGGTATCGTCGTTCTCCGCCATACTGCAGCGCTCGCGGCCTCGCTTCCCTCTGATACCGCCGTTCGTCGAGCTGCCTTACATCGGAACCATAGCCGGTATCCCGTTGCCCGCCGCCAAGGAGTATCACAACAGTACAGCCATCCTGAGCGCGATTGTCGTGCCCACCGCCGCGGACCTCGCCTATGGACTTACGTTTCAGAGCGACCGCGTGGTGGATCCCTCCGGTGCTTGCCAGTGGCCCACCACTCTTGAGCAAAAAATAGAACAGCCGGCGAAACCGTTCTGCCATCTCCGCAGAGCCCTCTCGTTGTCGGATATCGACAAACAACCGATCCGGAACTTTCACAAGGCTGTGATCCACTGCTTGTCTACGGATATGATGGCGCCAAATTCCAGTTTGGAAGGCATCCCGGCCGAACACGCATGCGAGAATCTTGTTTTCGGAAAGGTGCTTCACGATGCCATCTGACGTTGCCAGTTTCCCGGAAGTAGCTGCCGAAGAAGCAGCGCAGATTCGTATACGAAGGTCGCAAACGCTCCCGCAAAACTCACGCAACCACGGATATCTCGGGATCGGCTTGTCCGGAGGCGGGATTCGCAGCGCCACTCTTAATCTCGGCATCCTGCAGGCCCTGGCGGAAAGAGGCTTGCTACCCTACATCGACTACCTTTCCACGGTTTCTGGCGGCGGCTATATCGGAACCTGGTTGCACTCGGTGATTCTCAGATACGGAAAGGGCCAACCCGCTGAGGCTGCCAAGTTGCTTTCTCCTAAGGATCATCCGATCCCTGGTGCGCCCGACCAGGATCCCATTACGTTTCTTCGCAAGTACAGCAGCTACCTTGCTCCGGAAATGGGTCTTTTTAGCGCGGACTTCTGGGTAATCCTGGTCATCTGGTTCCGGAACATGATGTTGAACCAGCTGATTCTGATCTCGTTTCTGGCATGCATCTGTTTAGGCGCCGTTAGCATTGGATTCTTGGGCAACCAGCTGACAGAAAATCCCAATTACTTTTGGTTGCTGGGGTTGGCGGGTGTTTGCACGCTTATTGTGATCACCGTGGCCGCGAATGGTGTTCGTGGCGTAACAGAGCACACGAAGTGCCAGGACGATCCGAAGCACAAGGGTTCACCGCTAGGCCCTGGCAACAGGAGCGTGGGCCACGCCGCTGTTCTAACAGTCGTCGGCGCGTTCCTCATCGCGTGTGGCCATTCGCGGTTTTCGGAACTTTGGAATGCCAAAGACCTGCAGTGGCCTGAGCTGATTGGTTTCGCGATCCTGACAAGCCTGTCCTTCGCCGTTCTTCAGGTGCGCGGCCGCTTCGTGGCCTGCTACAACGCGCGGCAGCGCAAACGTTCGTTCGCGTGGCCTTTGGTTCTCCTTTGTTCCGGCGTGGCGGGAATCGTGACTTCCGCCATGCTTGTCGGCGCCGCCATCTGGATGGACACTTGGACCGGCTCGGACGGTACCCACTGGAATGTCGTCGCCTGGGGGCCTCCGCTGATCATGCTGATTTGGATCGCGGGCGCTGGCCTGCACATCGGAATGATGGGCGGAGACTTTCCTGACTTTGCCCGCGAATGGCTCGCTCGCACGGGCGCATATATCGTCATCGGCGCGTTCTCCTGGGCGGTTCTTTTCTCCCTGGCCGTTTTTGGGCCGCAATGGCTCTCGGCTTTCGCGCTGCATAACGGCAAAAAGGTCGCCGGACTGATCGGCACCTGGATCGCGACCTCGGCCGGAGGCGTATTCGCAGGGAAGAGCGCGAAAACCAGCGGTTCCGAGGGAGATTCGAAAAGCAGCGCCACGCTGGAATGGGTTGTTAAGATCGCGCCTGCGGTATTTATGATCGGAGTTCTGCTCCTGGTCTCGTTCGGCGTGCACGTCGCAATCGCAGCCCGGACCCATCCCTGTCAAGTCATTCCACCAGCGCCAAATACTGCGCCGCCGCAGAGCGTCACCATCGCCGCCTCGGATTCCACTTCGCTGAAGCTCGAAACAGAGGATAAATCACCCATACCATCCTGGCTCACGTGGCTGGAACCGATCAACCGCACCTGGTGGCCCGTATTCAAATGCCCAGCTCGGATTTGGATTGCCGAACTAGTGGGAATCGCTGCGGGCATCGTTCTGTTGCTCTGCGCGCGTGTCAACATCAACGAGTTTTCGATGAATCACTTCTACAAGAACCGCCTGGTGCGCTGCTACCTGGGGGCCAGCCGCGGAAAATCGCGGGGTCCCAGCCGCCTCACCGGATTCGACTCGTGCGACGATTTGCCTCTGACGATGTTCCTCGCGGATCCTTCGAAGACTCGCGAGGAGTGCCAGAAGAACAAGCACAACTACTACGGGCCCTACCCGATTATCAACGGTACGCTGAATCTCGATCGCGGTTCCGAGCTCGCCAAACAGGAACGGAGAGGCGAGTCGTTCGTGTTTACCCCGCTCTATTCCGGATTCGATCCACCAGAGTCGCCGGATGACGAGGAAGCCATTATTGGCAATAAGCTCCAGAGGTATGGTTACCGGCAAACTTGCGGTTATATGCAGCACGAGGGACCCGGGATCGGTACCTGCATGGCGATATCCGGAGCGGCGGCGAATCCGAATTGGGGCTACCACACATCACCGCCGGTAGCGTTTCTTCTGACTGTGTTCGACGTGCGGTTGGGCTGGTGGGTGGGTAACCCCCGGCGAGATGATACCAGTGCTCAACCCGGTCCCAGATTTGCGCTGCGGCCGCTGCTCTCCGAGTTGTTCGCGCAAACCGACGCCCGCACCGCCTATATGAATATCTCTGACGGCGGCCACTTTGAGAATCTGGGCCTCTACGAATTAGTGCACCGGCGTTGCCGCTACATCATCATCGGCGACGGCGAGGAGGACCCG
The DNA here is from genome assembly GCA_003162425.1 of Bryobacterales bacterium. Classification (GTDB taxonomy): domain Bacteria; phylum Acidobacteriota; class Terriglobia; order Bryobacterales; family Bryobacteraceae; genus Palsa-89. The sequence goes on from PMOK01000135.1 coordinate 5,165, forward strand.
GATCTGACGTTTGAATCGCTCGGTGGCGCAGTGCGAAAATGCCGCGCCGACTTCGGCGTTGAGATTGACATCGACCCGCGTCGCATCCGCCGCAAAGATGGCCTCAGCACCGTACATTGCGTGGTCGGCAAAATTCATTACCCCAAGAGCGAACATCAACCAGAGGACCACGGTTGGATCCTGTACCTGAAATCCAGCCTCACCGGAGACGAGCCGGAGGATGTGACCCAATACCAGGCCGTTCATACTACTTTCCCCCACGAATCGACGGCCGATCAGTTCTTCACCGAGTCACAATTCGAGAGCTATCGCCGCCTGGGCCAGCACATCGTCGAGTCAGCCTTCGGGAATGTGAAGTTGACTCCCGGGGATCCGAACGGAATTTTGAACGACCCGGCGGGTTTGGATCACCTGTTTGAATGCCTCTACCAGCAATGGTACCCGCCGACGGAGGTCGCGGACCAAGTCGGGACGCACCATACCGAAGCGTACTCCGCTCTGATCAAACGCCTCGAGGATCCAAGCTTGGCGCACCTGACCCCACAGATCTTCCTTGAGTATGATGTGGATTGTGCGGCGGAACCGAAGCCACAGACGTCCTCCGACCGTCAGAAAGAATTCTTCTTCTGTCTGGACGCGATTCAGTTAATGGAGAACGTTTGGTCCGACGTGCACCTGTTCAACCGGAGCAATCTGGAGAGTCCCAGAAACGGCGGCTGGATCAATGTTTTTTCCTATTGGGCGCGCCAACCGGCGTTCCAATCGGCTTGGAAGCAAGCCTCCTATACATACAATCCTCTGTTCCAGCAGTTTTTCGACGGCATGGCCAAAGGTCCTGGGCCGCAAAAGCAACCTCCGCCTTGTGGCGACCTGCCTCCCAAAACTTAGGCGAAAATCGAAATGAAAGTGGGGCAGGCGCTCTCGCCTGCCAACCGATTTTTTCACGCCCAAAGCTCGGTCACAACCTTACCCTTAACCAACTCACGCGGTTGGTTCAGGTGATTGAGCACCTGCATATCCGGATCAATGCCCAGCGCGTAATAGGTTGTCGCCAGCAGATCGTTCGGATGCACCGGCTTGTCCTTGGGCGATGACGCAGTCTGGTCCGATTCGCCATACTGCGCGCCTCGAGCGATTCCGCATCCGGCTACCACAGCACTGTAGCAGTAGGGCCAATGATCGCGGCCGTCCGGCGCGTTCGAATTGCCGGAAGTGCTCACGCCCACGCGAGGCGAGCGGCCAAATTCTCCAACTGCGACAACCAGCGTCTCTTTGAGCAAGCCGCGATCGTCCATGTCCTCCAGCAATGCCGAAAGTCCGCGATCCAGCTTCGGGCAATGCAGATTCTTGAGCGGTCCGAAATTAGCGGCGTGCGTGTCCCAAGCGTCGATTTCGGGATTGCCGTTCGCCACCGCCGGCCAGTTCATCTGAACAAATCGCGTGCCGGCCTCGATCAATCGCCGCGAGAGCAACAGGCCTTGGCCGAACGTGGTCATCCCGTAACGTTCCCGCATTTTGTCGGATTCCTTCGCCAGATCAAATGCGTCGCGCGCCTTGCCCGAAAGCACCAGATCGAAAGCCTTCCCGTAATATTCGTCAATGGCCTGCGAATGGAGCGCCTTCTCCAGATCCGGCATGGAGCCGTTGATGCCCTTGAGCAATTCGAAGCGATCCTTTAGGCGATCGGCGCCGATATCCTTGCGCAGCGAAAGATCGTCGATCTGAAGCGGCTTGGCCGGATCCTGATACATCCGGTATGGATCGTAGGCTTTTCCCAGAAAACCGGCCGCTCCGCCTTTCCCGATCACTCCCGATTCCTGCAAGGGTCGTGGCAGCTCCACGAACGGCAGCACGGCTTCCGTGGGTGGCTTCAATTTCGACACATGACTGCCGGCGGTTGGGAAATCCGCGGGACTCGGAGGCTCCAACTGACCCGACGGTGAAACTCGATCCGGCGGATAGCCAGTCAACATCTGATAAATCGCCGCGGTGTGATTGAACAGGCCGTTGGGCGTGTAGCTCATGGAACGGATCAGCGTCGCTTTGCTGATGGCCGAGGCCATCATCGGCATTGTTTCACTGATGTTCGTTCCGGGGATCTTGGTCTTGATAGGCTTGAACTCGCCACGGATGTTGAGAGGCGCATCGGGCTTGGGATCCCAGATATCAATGTGACTCGGTCCGCCTTGCAGGAAAACCATGATCACGGATTTCGCGCTGCCGAACCCTCGCGAACCCTCCAGCTTGCTGGCGCCTTTCGCGGCGCCCTGCCAGGAAAGAAACTGCGCGAGATTCAAACCGAAGAGGCCGATCGAGCCGGCACGCAGCAGTTCCCGCCGCGTGGGTCCTTCGCAGGTGTGGCAGCGGTGTCCAGGAATGACGAGCATCGAATCCTCCTCAGTAGTTGTACAAAAATGGCTTGCTGTTCACCAGCGCCCACAGCAGATCTTGCGCCAGCGCCGCCCGGCCACGTGATCCGGAGCTGAGATACTTCAATCCAAGCTCTGCTTCGGCCGCGGTAGGCGTGCGGCTGAACGAAGCCAGATACAATTCTTCCACCAGATCGCGGTCCGATTTGCCGCTCAGAATCGCTTTCGCAACGCGGCCATTGCCGCCCGCGACAGCATCGGAAATGGTTTGCCCGTTCACTAGATTCAAAGCTTGCGGAAGGCTGATATCGCTGCGGCGCTCGCACTCACACGACGATTCGCGCGACGGGCGTCCGAACAGATCCAGAAAGCCGTCCTTGCCAACATGCGGATCGGGCAACTGCTCGGCGCGCGTATCCGGCGGTACTTCAGGAAGATTGGGCCGCACACCGGTCGCCAGCGTAAGCGCGTCCAGCAGCTCTTCCGCAGCCAGACGGCGCGGAATGGCATGCGAGAAGTTGTCCGCATCGCCCGCGTTCCATTCGTTAGTTGTCATGCCGGCCTGATAAGTGCGCGAATTGGTGATGGTACGCATGAGCTGCCGAAGATCGAAGTTATGATCCAGGAAGTCCTTAGTGAGCGCGTCCAACAGTGCGGGATTGCTGGGTGGATTCGATGCACGAATGTCATCCACCGGATCGATAATCCCGCGGCCGAAGAAATAACTCCACACACGGTTGACGGTGGATTTGGCAAAAAAGGGATTGTCCCTGGAAGTCACCCATTCCGCCAACGCCATGCGCCGGTGGGAATCCGTGGGAACGGGACCTGAGCTCCCGTAGGACGCGGGCACAATGAAAGCCGGCTTCATTACGCGCCCATCCTTGGGATGTTTCATGTCGAAATCGGCGCGCTGGTTGTAAATGATCTCTTCGCCAACCTCATAGCCAGGCCGAATGCCGAGCGCCGAATAAAACGCCGACATCTCGTAATATTGGTTCTGCGTCCAGCGCTCGAACGGATGATCGTGGCACTGCGCGCACACCATGCGGACGCCCAGAAATACTTGTGTAGTCTTTTCCATGGTCGGCTTGGGATCGCGCGTGACGCGGAAGAAATTGGCGGCTGGATTCTGGTTGGAACTGCCGCTCGACGATAGAATCTCGCGCACCATTTTGTCGTAGGGCTTGTTCGCGGTGAACGATTCGCGAATCCACTCGTCGAATTCGTACACGCCCTTCTCGCCGAGATACTTGCGATTGGCCTGCAGCAGATCTCCCCATTTCAGGGTCCAATGATCAATGAACGCGGGACTCGCGATCAGTTTTTCGATCAGTCGGCTGCGTTTCAACTTAGCCGGCGTTGTATCGGCGACGAAGGCGCGAACCTCATTGGGGTCCGGCAACTGGCCGGTGAGATCCAGCGACGCGCGGCGCAGGAATCCGGCATCGTCCACCAAGCCGGAAGGCTGAATCTTCAAACGCTGGAGTTTCGCGTCAATCAACTGGTCGATGTAATTGTTTTGCGGAACCTGCTTCCAGGCGAATCCCGGCGCGGGATTGAGAATGGTCACCGGAACGGAAGTGAATTTTCCCTGATAGCGTACCAGCAGCGTTGCCTCACCCATGCGCGCGCCCTTAATATCGGCCTTATCGCCCACGGCAGCGACATCGGGAATGTTGCTGTCGATGTTCGCTTCCCGCGTCACGTCTCGCGTACCGCCATCGTTGAACGTCGCGACAATCTTCACCGTCGTGGTTCCACCCGGTTTCTCCATGAAGATTTCTTTCGGCTCCACGTCCAGGCTCTTGACAGAATCTTTTGCCGGATCACCATAGGGGACGCCCTGCGCGATCCAGTTATAGATGATCTTGTAGTAATCCGAGTTGATTTCAAAACGCATGCCACCGCCATGCGCTACTTGTTGGGTAGGCTTAGTAAGCATCAGGCTGCGGCCTGGATCGGCGCGATTGAAACGGCGGCCACCCAAATCGTAAAGCAGCGCCTCGTAATCGAATTGCGGATCGTAACCGCGCAGAGAAAGCTTAAACCCGTCCTTGCCTTTGGCCGCCCCGTGACAGGTCCCCGACATGCAGCCGGCCTTATTGAGAACCGGAGCCACATCGCGAACGAAATTCACTTTAGGAGCTTCAGCGGCCCCGAACAGCGACGTAGCAACAAGCAGCGTAATCGAAAATCTCATTTGCCCCCTCCGGTAACTTCGAATGCAATCGGCCGGGAAACGATCATTTCCTCGCCGCTGTCTGTCTTCAACATGCCACTGATATATAAATCGTATCGCGCCGGATCGGTGGCCTTGGTAGTGTTGACAATGAAAGTGCCGCCTTTCTCCGACTGCTTCATATCCGTGATGCGTATGTCGCGCGCGCCCACAATTTCCACATCCACGTCTTTGGGAGGCGAGCCGGTTTTGAGATTCCACGCATACGTGAATTCATAGCGGCCGCCTTCTTCCATTTGCTTGAGGCCGGTCTGTTTCACTTCGAGCGTCGCCGGCGGAGGCTCGGAGATGGCAGCCGGAAGATCAAAATTGAGCCAGGGAGCAGAGACCGGACGCTGGCGGTCCACCACACCCTGCGCTGTAGCGCCGGCGACACCAACAACCATGCCCCGGGTCTGCGCGCGCCGGCGGATAGTCGCACCATCGGAAAGTTTGCCTTCACCCCAAATCACGAGTTGCCGCGAGGATAACTCCACACCGGGAGCCGCCGTAAGAGTCAGTATGCCCTCCCTGTTAAAGCTGCGGTTGTTGTTAACGACATGTTCGCGCGGTATCAATCCGCCGTCTATCTGGATCCCCTTGGGAAGATCGGGAATGGTGAGTTGAATGGGCCCGTCGTATCCGCGCCGATCCGCCACCACGTTTAATATCGCCGTTCCGCCGGCAGGAATGTTCACATAGGGCTCCGCGACGGCCACCCGGAAATCCTCGGCTTCCTTGCGCGTGCTCAGCCGATATCCGTACAGCGGACCACCTCGCTCAGCCAAATCCTCCACGGTCACGGTGATCTCGTGGACATCCTTCGGAACTTTGAAATTCAGAAACGGATCGTTGCTGGTCCGGCTGCTGCCCTGCACCGCGAATACATCCTCGGGCAGCGGTTTATCGCCAGCCGAGTCGAGTTTCTTGCCGCTCGCATCATAAACAGTGATGATGCCCTCGAGTAGCGACGTTCCCAGTTCTCGTGCCTGCAATTCAAACAGCAGCGCTTCCTCAGGTTCAACCGGGATTTTATATCGATCGATTTGCCCCGGCTTCGCCAATCGTCCATTCATCACGCTCGGGATCGGCAGCGCGCCTTCGATGGGGCCTATAAGTTCCGGAAGATCGCTTACCGCGAATGTCACCGGCAGCACCGGCGAATCGGGCAGCGCGACAGTGGTGAGGCGGCTTTCGGGCGCGACCTTACTGAGGTCCACCGTTGTCTTCACCGACGTCTTGAGGTTGGCTCCAAAAAATGTCACCTCAGTGGCTTCGCCGCGCTGGCCGCCCAGCGGGAAGATGCCGTCGGCGTACGCATAGCTGCCCATCTTCAGACGATAGAAATTCTGCGTTTGCTTGCTGAAGCGGGCATCGTGGACTTCCACGTAATAGTTGCCCTCGCGCGGGAACGTGAAGTCGATCCGTGCATCCAGTCCGGCGCCCGGCGCGTCATCGCTGATCGCGAGTTGCTTGCCGCCGCCATCCAAAATGCGCAACACGGGATCGATGGCCGATCCGCAGCGCCGGGCTTCAACTTCGAACACCCGGCGCTCGCCCGCTTTGCCAGAGACCCGGAAAACATCGCGCTCGGGACCGCGTAGCGTCCCGTTCACGGTCACCGGCGAAGATTGGATCGGTTCCGCGGTCTCGATCGAATCGTTTAAATTTGGACGCGCGTAAGGACGCGATTCTTCTTCAGTGACCTCCGGAAAAGTCCCGATGGTAAACAGCAGGACGTTCGAGATTCCCTTGGGGGATTCGATACGAACCGGATAGACACCCGGCGGAACATCCGATTTTGGTTCAACCAGAAACTCAATGGATCGCCCCGGCATCGCTGGCGCATCCGCCTTCACCAACGTGAATGACGCCGGCAGAGTAGAAAATATACGCGCGTCAGATGGCAGATCGCGGCCCATGATGGTCAGAGTGAACGGGTGCCCGCGTTCAGCCCCACGCGGCTGCAATTCCGTAATAACCGGCGCCCCGCCAACCGCTAGCTGACAGAAAACCAGAAGGACCAATGTGGCGCAGGCACTCTTGCCTGCAGCGTCGACACTCGTGTCGACGTGCTTCATTTCTGACTCCTCAAGTTTTCCGTGATCGGCACAGGTATAAATTCCTTAGCCAATTCCCCAGTCGCCACGCGATACAATCGCACCTCGCCGTCAAATCCACCAGTCGCCAGCGTCTGTCCATCGGGACTAAACGCGACCGCATAGATGCCCGCCTGATGCCCCTTGCACGCCGCCGTTCGCTTCCCGGTCTCCGCATCGTAGATAGTGACTTCAGGCGACGCTCCGCCCACCGCGATATGCGCACCATCCGCCGACCATGCCAGCGCGGCGATGGAACCATCCTGACGTTCCAGCTTGCGGATCAGCGTGCTATCGTCGGCAATCTTCATGTTCTGCGCCCGATCCATCATATATATGTAGGGCACGCGATCCTCGCCGCCAATCACAACGACATCTTTGGTGGGATGGCGCGCGATGGCAGCCAATTCACCCCGCAGCAGATTCACGTTTTCGAGAAACGCACCCGACGTAGCATCCGTAAGCTTCGCCGCGCGATCGCGGCCGACGGACACGATGCGTTTGCCATCGACACCGAAGATAGTGCCGAGAACCCAATTCTCATGGTTACCGATTTTGAAAAGTTCCTTGCCGCCCGCGGCATCCACGATGCGCACAGAGTTATCAGTGCACCCCACGGCGACCTTCGAAGCATCCGGCGAAAGCGAAGCGCCGAAAACCGTGTCACCAGTCAGTGTTAGCGAGCGCTTCAACTTCCCGCTGGCCACATCCCAGATTTGAACTTCGCCAAACCGCGAGGCCGTGCCTCCGGCAGCCACCAGCGTCGAGCCGTCTTTCGAGAAAACCAGCGACAGGATGCGATCCGAGAGACCGGGCAGCCGCCGCGGAGGCTCAGCGCCATCGAGAGAATGGATCAGGATTTCCCGGTTCCCCGAAACGGCCAGCTTCTTGCCATCCGCCGAAAAGGCCAGCGCGTTGATAACGGGCGGTTGCGTATAGACGATCGGTTTGTCTACGGCGAGATCCTCGCGCGCTTCAACCGGCGTGTCGTCCTTCGCTCCAGCCGCAATCCACTCGCGAATTAATTGGATCTGATCGACTGGAAGCGGAGGCTGACCAAGCGGCATCCGCGGCCTGATTTCGCCGGTGATGTAGCCGAGCAGAGTGGTCACCCCGGGTCCATGTTGCCCGCCCGCCTGGAAGCCCTCGTACGACGTGAGATCTAAATTGGAAGACTTGATATTCGGCTGGTGGCAGCCCTGGCACTGGCGTTGAATAATGGGCCGGACGTCGCGAAAGTAGCTCGGGCCCGCACCGAAAAGCGCCGGGCAAATGAACGTCGCGGGCACAAGCAACAGCATTCCCGCGAAACGATTAGACGCCATAGTCCGTGGATTGATTATATAATCCCGTTGCGTTCGGCGTAGCGCACGTACTCTTGCGTGCCGCGTCGCCACTCCTGGCGAAGCACGGTAGTAAAGATTCAGCCCACTAGAGACGGTCTGGCGAATCGAGAAGTACCCGCTCCCGTTTCTCGATACGCCCCCAGCGTTCTTTGCCATCCGCGTCAAGAAGAACAAACTGATCCCTCTCGATCACGAATTTTACTGGACGGCGCACAACAGCTTTTATCGGGCTCTCGTATTCCATCGTGTACGAATACACCCCATCCGACACCACGCATCGGTAGCGATGCTCAACCGTTTCCATCGAAACCAGCCTTCCCTCTTTCCAATCGCGCTTGTCCGCAGCGTAGGTGAGAGCGGCACTGATCAATAACAGAGCAGTCCGAACGACGGGCTTATGGATGCCCATACGCACACATCGTACCACCTGGGCTCGCCCGCCGAGCAGTCGGGTGGCTGGACGCGGCGGAGTACAATTGTGATTCATTTCAATTTCTAAAGGAGACATCCCATGCAGACCGGCCTCACACGGCGAAAGTTCGTTCACGGCGTAGCAGGTGTTTCGGCAGCGCTCGCTACGCGGGGACGCATTCTCGGAGCGAATGATCGCATCAATACAGCAGTCATCGGCCTTGGCACGCGCGGCGCCTACTTGCTTCAGATGGCGCTGCATCGCGCCGGCGAAAAGAACGACGTCGCGGTGGTCGCTCTGTGCGATGTCTACCAGGCCCGGCTATCGCGCGCGGCCAAAAAAGCAACTGATGCGAAACAATACAC
>PMOK01000168.1 GCA_003162425.1 Bryobacterales bacterium
GGGAATGACATTCAATCAAATTAATCGGCGCACGTTTTTTTCTGTCGCCGGAGGCTCGGTGGCATGGAATCGGGGCTTCGATGCAGCAGATCTGCAAAGCCGCCGGCTCGCGCCGTGGAGATGACGGGAGTTGGCGGGTTTCGGTTTCTTTTTGGATGCCCCACAAAATGAGCGGGGGAAGAAGGCGAAAGCCGGTATCTTGACCAGGTCAGGCAATCAATCGATGTGTTACACCCGACGCGGCAATATCACGACGTTAAGAACGCGCGTTTAAGATTTGATTCACGAGTTGGTAGACCACATGCAGGCTTGAGAGGGAGGATCCGGATGGGATACATCGTGGCAAACTTCGGCGCAACGCAGAGAACAAAGGAGATGATCATGGAAACTGACAATAGAGTCGGCTATTTTTTCCTCGGTCTTGGCTTGGGAACCGCTGTTGGATTGCTTTTCGCTCCAAAATCTGGTGCCGAAAGCAGGAACTATTTACGATCCAAAACACAGGAAGGCACGAGCTATCTGAAGAACCAGGGCGAGCAGTTGGTCAACAGCGCGACCGAGACGGTCGAGCGTGGCAAAAGAACGCTGCAGGACCAAGTCAAGAGCTTCTCCGATGCAGTCGACGCTGGGAAGCAGGCCTATCGCGAGGTGGTAGCAACGTCACCCTCGACGGCCGGCTCAACCGGGCGCGCTTAAATTTGTTGATTCGGATGAGGGAGGCCAGCGAATCCGCTCTCCTCCTGCCTTGTAGATCGTTTCTCTCCCTCATACCGCAAGCTGCTGCGGCCATGGTTGGTCATGTGACCACGCATCGTCACTTAGCTGAAGGGTTGTGTTGCAACTTCTGCAGGCCCCGGCTGACAGGCTGCGCGACGAACGATTCAGGGCTATGAGGCGATGCACTTAATTCGGAAGGGCCAAGTGCGGTGGCTGAGCGGGCATGGCGTCCGGCGTCAGAATCGGTTCATCAAGGAACTCAAAGTGGCCTTCTAAGGTTCCGGGGAACGCGTCGTCTCTGCGAACTCTTGTTCCGTTCCGAAACTTGCAACACTGCCACCTGGAAGGACATCGAATTGGGATCGCATTGGGATGGCTTTGGTAAGCGCGGGGCATGAACCTGAGCGAGGCCGGAGTGAAAAACACCATGGAAGCAGGCCTGGGCGTCATCTGGGGCGAAGATCCGCGATATTCTCGTGATGCAGGTGCTCCCTTCAAGAATCGATTGGCCCACGTGATTAAGATGGCCATTCTTGCGCGGAATCGCGATGGCGACCTGATGCCGGCCTATGCTCGCTTCATTGCGATTCCCAGCAGCAGAGCGCTCGCGAGCACCTGGCGGCCCGTGAGTGAGCGCTCTTTAGGGAATGTGGGTGCGCGCATAGGGCTGGGAGTGTTGGCCCGGATGGGAACCCACGCGTTCGCCGAGTTCTGGCCGGAGGTCCGCCAGCGCATCTTCCGAGAAAAGCACGTCTCAGCAAGCTTCGCCAGCTTGCAGCCACACTGAGGCGACGCTTTCGCAAGTCGTGCACAGAGCGCAGTTATCGTTAAGATAGATGACAGACCTGGAGTTGGTATGGGTCGTGCACTGCCTATGGCGTGCGCGACTCACAGCAGAAAGCCCATCGTGCTGCCGCAGAACGTCATGGAAAAGAAGATCACTTGACCGGACATCAACGCTCCAAACAGGGGATTTACGAAAAAATGCCCGCTGCTCAAGTCGTACGCGTTGACGCGCCTGCCTATTTCGAGACGCCCAGCCTTGCACCCGTCGCTCAGGAAACGATTCGGGACTTAGTTCACGAGTTGCGCCAGCCGCTCAGTTCGATTGAAGCCATCGCATATTTCCTGGAGATGACGTTACCCGCCGATCAAATTCAAGCGCGTCAATATATGCATAGACTTCAGCAGTTGGTGGACCAAGCGGCGTCTATCCTGGATCGGACGGGCTCGCTTGTCCGAAAACAGCCAGTTTCACCTCGCGCTGTTCTAGAGCGCATCAACGCTGAACTAGCAATTTCACGATGACGGCTTCGGAATCGTCTCCGGATGCGGCGTGGAAGCTTGCGATAGCTATTCTTGTCTTCTCAGTTTGCGGCGTATCCGGTTGGTGCTACCAAAGCCAGCCTCCTGAAATGGCTGGGTGAACCCCGTAGTCACCTCCCAGAAGCGCTGCTCCCGCGCAAATAATTCGCGAACCTTCTCCAAATCGGTCTCGTGCCTGTGGAAGTTTTTCTCCAGAGCCGCGTCACCAGAGAGACCACAGCAGGCCAACACTAGCGCCGCGCGCAGCTTGCTCATCGCGACGTTCAAGCTGCGTTCGAAATCCACATAGGTGTCGTCTGTCCAGAGCTTCTCCCGAAGCTCCTCGCGGCTCACCACAGTGCCCGGACGCTCCAGCAGTTTGGCGAGAAGCTGAAACGGCTTCTCCTGAAGTTTGAGCCGGATTCCGTGACGGCGCAGCTCGGCCTCCGCCATATTGATTTCGAAAGGCCCACAGGTAGGATGCGAGGCCGGTCCGCAACTCCGCCCTTTGCGGCAGCGGTTGGCGAGCCAGCCGAAGTGCCGGATCTTTACAAACCCGGGCGGCAGGACATGTTGCAGGAAGCGGCGTAGAAACTCTACGGCGCCGATCGTCATGACGTTGATCTGATCATTCCGGTAGTTCCGCCAGCGGAAGCTCACTTGGCCGTCTTTGAGCGAGATGAGCCGCGAGTTCGAGATGGCGACGCGGTGCGTGTAGCGGGACAGATATTTCAAAACCTGCTGAGGCCCGCCAAAGGGAGGCTTGGAATAGACCACCCATTCTGATTTTTTCAAACCGTTTGGCAAAGCGTTGAAATGCGCTGGGCTCTTCCAGGGGTGCGCAGTTGCCGAAAAAGGAGAGTTTGCCTTGCTCGTGGGCTTCTCGAAGGAACGCGAGAAACTTGCCACGGAACAGACGGCTCAAGACACGCACGGGAAGAAAGAAGTTGTTCCGGCATGAGATCCAGCGCAAGCCGTCGAGCGAGATCGAGCGAGGACAAACAGCCACGTGATCTGAACGCCGAGAGACATAACCACCTGCCGTAACTAGATATGCGCTGGTTTAAATCCTTTCGCCGGGAGCGTCGCTACGCTCCAATCGTTTTATTTATTGTAGAGCGCTTTTATTAATATATGGACTTCGCCTTTGCTCTTCCGATGACGATGCGGCTTAGGGCGCCGACCATGCCTGGCGAAACCTGTCGATCGAATGGCCGCTGACGTGCTCTCGACTTCCCGGAGGAACTCCTCAATGGCCCTTGCAACGTCTGCTGATCGCGTCGAATTCGAACGCTCCTGGCCCGGAGGGGAAGCCCATTCGTCGGGCGTATCCTGGGGCGCAGTGATCGGTGGGTCCTTCGTCACCGCCGCCTTCTCCCTGATCCTTCTGGCACTGGGTGCCGGGTTTGGATTATCAGCAGTGTCGCCCTGGTCGAATGTCGGCGCACCCGCCTCGACGGTCGGCACGGCGGCCATCATCTGGCTGATTGTTATCGAGATCGTCGCCTCATCATTGGGCGGCTATCTCACCGGCCGGCTGCGCACGAAATGGGCGCTGATCCATACTGACGAGGTCTATTTTCGGGACACGGCCAATGGATTCCTGGCCTGGGCGGTCGCCCTCGTCATCAGCGTGAGTTTTCTGGCCTCAGCAGCCGCGTCGATGGCCGGTCATATCGCCCAAGCTGGTGCCGCCGCGGAAACCGCGGGGAGCGTGAGCGCGGCAACGGACCCCAACGCATATTTTGTCGATAGCTTGCTCCGTCGCATCGGTCCTGAAACTAACAGTGCCGCATTACACGCCGAAGCGGGGCGTATTCTGGCCAACGCCCTCAGGCAGGATCAGATCCCCTCCGCGGACCAAAATTACTTGGCCCGGCTCGTCGCCGCCAGGACCGGAATCAGTCAGCAGGAAGCGGAAAAGCGGGTGTCAGATGTCATCACGAGTGCCCGGCAAGCTGCGGATACGGTGCGCAAAGCGACCGCTCATCTGCTGCTGTGGGTGTTTCTCGCTTTGTTGATCGGGGCGTTCAGCGCGAGCTTTGCCGCGACGGTCGGCGGACGGCAGCGCGATCATGTGAAAGCCGTTTAAGCAAAAAGGAAGGAGACTAGAAACATGCGTTCGGTTTTACTTTTATTCTTAGGTGTGCCGATCCCCATCATTGTTTTGCTCGCATTGTTCACTCATCACTTTTGAGGGTCATCCGATGCGAGCCGCTTCGGACCGTGTGTAGATGTCCGGTAAACCATAGCACAATTGTTCGGGGGCGCTCGGGCGGAATGGCCCGAACTCGTAAACTCGGCGGGCGCAATGTGACGATGACCGAACTGTGAAACGCGGCACTCGCAGCTTGAGACCCATTTGCAGTCACTCAACGAGGCGAACCTTAACCGACCTCACCGTTGGCTTGAGTTTGCACTATGGCCGGACACTTCGCTTCTGGAGATGCTGCAAACCTTTTACCAACATACGATAGAGTCGAGTACTCGGTCCATGCGCTATTTCTCTGAAGGTGGCTTCCAACTTAGGCCGCCGACGAATTCCAGGCCGTCGCCCCGGGGTTTGGTTTTGATTTTGAAACCACATCGGACCAGATAGATTCCGCCATACCTGAAAAACGCATACTGGGCGCCTCAGTATGGTTCGTTGCAGCGGAAAAGGAGTGGCGCGGAAGGGATCGTCGCAAATTCTCCTTAACGATGAAATAGTTCCCCGGCTTACCGGTCGGTCGTGCGGAGAGTTTCCCTGTAAAGGGCGAACTTTGCCTTCCCGCCGCTTCCTCCCGAGCGCATTGGTGATCGGCGCGCCCATCAGCTGGCTTCTCCACGTTTATGACCCAGCGCCAGCGCCGCCTGCCAGACTTTCGGCGCTTTCTTCAAATCAAAATTCTTGTTCCAGTCGCTGCCTCGCAGACCGGCGCGACGACGCGCCTTGGCCGGCTTCGCCGGGCGCGGAGTTTTGTGCTGGTCGGCCACGGCGCACTCCTTCACCGGCAAATACCGTTCGCCATAGCGCACCGCTAGCGACCCGTCCAGCCGCTGCTCCACCCGCACGTTGGCTCTGCGTAATCCGCAGTGACGACCCCGAAAGGGTCGTGCCATGCTGTTAACTACAGGGTGGGCCTGTTCGTTCGGGTCCCCAGACGAATCGAGTGGCCCACCGGCTAGTTAACACGAAGACCTGCGAAGCTTTGACGCGCTTGGAAGCGGTCGCCTGCGATCAGAGGATTACCGCGTGCATTGATTCCAGAGGAGTTGATCAGTCTCGATTGGTGCCGAAAGCCGAGCCACCGAGCGCGGAAATGACGGCCGAATCGTGTTAACTAGCGAATTGAATCTGTCAATCGTTCGGGGACCCGAATGAACAGGCCCACCCTGTAGTTAACAGGCCTGCGCCTCTTCGAGCGGAGTGTCTAGCAGCCTGTGGCAGAAACCCCTCTCCGTGAAACGTTAGATCTGCTATCGGGAAATGACGCCGCGCCGGAGTCCTCCGACACCGCAACGAATCTGAGAACGCCCCGTTATTTTCGATAGAGCCATCAAACGCGCGACCCGTAATGTGCGCGGTCCGCGCGCCGCAAGCCCTAGGATCCTCGGTGAACACCCAAAACCGGCCATACATGATCACCTGAAAACCGGCCATAGATAAGCAGCACTCAGGACATTGATTTCGAAGCGGGGGCGATACCCTCCGTGATTGTGAGCAATGTCTTGAACGACGAAAAGAAACAGCAGGTCATAGCGTTGGGGCGGCTGGGATGGTCGCTGCGACGAATTCAACGAAGCATCGGTGTGCGCCGCGAGACGGCCTCCGGCTACTTGAAAGAGGCCGGAATCGTACTGCGGCCACCCGGCAACTGGGGGCGGGTTGCGCCGGCAAAACCGGCCATCGAGGTGATCACCGACTCCGGCGGCGGGAAACCGCTCGCGTGAGTGGCCGACCATCCGGGAGTTTACCCATATTTTGATCCGCACAAAAGCATCTATCGGGTTTGTGTAGACTAACTGAGAGGTTTTATGGACATTCGCTGTGTGGTAACGGGACAAGACACATCCGGCAAATCGGTATTTGTCCGCGATGCGCCGGTCGCGCCGGTAACGCTCGCGCTTCTTCCGGGTTTTGAGTTTCACCGATTGTGGGGGAGCGAATCGGCCGTTCAGCTCCCGTCCAGTGGGACAGCGCCGCCACATTCTGGCTATTTCCCGCCAAAGAGCGGATTCCGTTTTGGGTTTTTCACTATACCACCTGAAGCAGAGTCGGGACTCGCGCCGGCTGATCTGGCTGCTGCGTTCGGCGAACTACGGGAGAAATTGCCCGGCATGGCCGAAGTGTTGGAGCCGGAGAATCCGGGCATGCATACCACGGATACGGTGGACTTCGATGTGGTTATGTCGGGCGAGGTTTATCTCGAACTCGATGACGGCTCCGAGGTTCTGCTCAAGGCGGGAGACTGCGTGGTGCAGAACGGAACGCGCCACGCCTGGCGCAACCGGTCGCCGGCGAACTGCGTCATCGCCGTTGCACTAGCGGGCGCGGAACGTGGCAGGTAAGATCAACCTCAGAGAATTCGGCGGCCTCATAGCCATTCTTGGCGCGATAAAACCGGGTAATGGAAGCGTGGGCGACAACACACTCGGAATCGGGCAACCGGATCCGCGGCTCGCGCGTTTACTCGGACAGTGAGCAGCGCTCCGCACGGGCATGGCGTAAGATCGTCAACAGCCCCAGCCGGTCCAAATGATACGAAGGCACTGGATTGAAATCTCGGACGAACCATGGTGTCCGCAAGGGATTCGAAACGCGGTCACCGATTACTGCCGCTTTGTCACCGAGCTGAGCGGAATCTACCACGCAATCGCACCGCTTTTGATTGACGCTCTCGATC
The DNA here is from genome assembly GCA_003162425.1 of Bryobacterales bacterium. Lineage (GTDB taxonomy): Bacteria > Acidobacteriota > Terriglobia > Bryobacterales > Bryobacteraceae > Palsa-89. The sequence continues at coordinate 6,909 of PMOK01000168.1, forward strand.
GGACCGGCGGCCGGTTTGTGCTCGACCTTGGGTCTGGAGGTGGTGGGCCGTGGCTCCAGCTACAACCGCTTCTCCACAAAATGGGCATGGAGGTGACCGTCTGTTTGAGCGACCACAATCCGGACGTAGTCGCGTTCGAGCGAGCACGCCGCCTTTCGCGGCACGCCATTGTGTATCACGCCGAGTCGGTGGACGCTACCCACGTGCCGAGCGGGTTGCCCGGCTTCCGGACGATGTTCTCGGCTTTCCACCATCTCGATCTCGGCCAAGCCCGCGCCGCGCTGGCGGACGCAGTGGCGCACGGCGAAGGCATCGCGGTATTTGAAATGGGCGGTCGTAGTGTTCTGATGCTCCTTGCTGTGCTACCCGTCCCCGTGCGAGTGCTGCTCAGCGTCCCTTTCATTCGGCCATTCCGTTGGTCGACTCTGCTGTGGACTTACCTGGTCCCCGTCCTGCCCATAGTTTTGCTGCTTGATTCGATCGTCTCGGTTCTGAGAATGTACGATGCTGAGGAGTTGCGCGGCTTGACCACAGGATTGGACAACTACCGCTGGTCCATCGGCACGGTGGGCGGCAAGCCTATACCGGTTCCCATCCTTTACCTAGTGGGAGTTCCGGCAAAGTCCCACTTTGCGAGTGAGTGAAATCCTGGCAAGCGCCAGTTACGAGAACCCGCAGAGAAGTCCCTCCCTAATTCATTCGGGCGTATGGTCGTTCCGCAGAAGTGACTCCATCTGTCTCCGGATTGCTCCCGGATCACCGTGGCCGGAAGTAATTCCACTTTTACGTGTAACAGCCTATGCGCGGAAGTGCGCTTGCCCCAGATGGCTTCCGATAATGGCTAATAACAGGACCGCGTTTTTCGGTGCCCGTTAGTGACCCCTACCCCAATTTCTCCTTCAATAGACACCGTGGAGCAGCACTACAATGGATTCAGAAATGGCCGCAGGCGACTGGCAAAGAGTATGGTTTCCGGAAATGATTGAGCGGCTGCGCTCCCGTTGGCATTTGGGCATGTCCTTCGACGCAATCATCGAGTTGCGCGACGACCTCGACGGAATGCTCCAACGGATTCGATCCGAGCGACACATCCATTCCCCAGTTTTTCGATGTCCGCACTGTGGGCATGTTGGCGAGGGCGCGGATCCTCACGTCAGTGTTCGCGCGATGCTATTGTCCCTTACTCGATTCGGTATCGCGCCGGCCGGGCAGATATCCGCTCTTGAGAGAGGTTGGGCGGCCCACCGGAAGGAGAAGGGGCTTGATCTTTATGGCAGAAGCATGACCTCGTCACCCGCCCAAGTGGCCCGCTGCGTCCATCCATAAGTCCGAGATGCCGACTACACGTCCAAGTGAAACTTCCCCAACCGGACTTCTGCGGAGTGTCTAGCGACAGATCACTAGAGACGATGTTATATCGTCATATCGGCAAGTCTGTGAACCTGGCTTTGCAAGCATCTTTAACTTGCCAGGGCTAGCAATGAATCCGCCGGGAAGCGGCTTACTGCTGACGCCGTTCAGTGTGTTTTTGCGGCTGCGGCTTGGCGGGCTTTGGCAACAAGAGCCTCCAAGCCCACGTCGCCGTGCAGGGATTTCAAGTCTTCGTCCTTTGCTATCCATTCGGCATTTGTATATCCGTGATCGATGGCCTGGCTTAGATGCTCAAGCGCCTCGTCGTGGCGTCCCGCCATGGCCGCCGCACAGGCGAAGTCATACCAGACATCTCGCTGGTGTTCTTTGCTTGCCTTCTGGATTGCTTCGCGGAACAGCTTCTCTGCTTCGCCAAACCGTCCTTCATGACCGAGGGCCACGGCCAACGATGTGAGGCTGTGCAGAGTCTTGGGATGCTCGGGACCCAATACGCGGCGCCGGATCTCGAGTACCTCGCGGTCGAGCGCCTCGGCCTGCGCGTACTTGCCCTGGTGGTAGCAGGCATCGGCCAGATTGCTCATGTGCTCCAGCGTATTGGGATGTTCGGGGCCCAAAACGCGGCGCTCGATCTTCACGGTCTGGCTAAAAAGTGCCTCAGCCTGCGCGTATTTTCCCTCCAAGTAGTAATCGAAGCCGAGGTTATTTGCGCTGGCCAGTGTGTCGGGGTGCTCCGGACCCAATACGCGGCGCCGGACCTGGAGGACCTCGCGGTCGAGCGCCTCGGCTTGCGCGTACTTGTCCGGATCCCAGTAGGTGGCGGCAAGGTTGGCCATGCTCATGAGCGTGTCGGGATGCTCGGGACCCAACACGCGGCGCCGGATCTCGAGTACCTCGCGATCGAGCGCCTCGGCCTGCGCGTACTTGCCCTGGTGGTAGTAGGCATCGGCCAAATTGCTCATATGCTGCAGCGTGTTGGGATGTTCGGGGCCCAAAACGCGGCGGTCGATCTCCACGGTCTGGCTATAGAGTGCCTCGGCCTGCGCGTACTTGCCCAGTCCGTTGTAAGCGTTGGCCAAATTGTTCATGCTCTTCAGCGTGTTGGGATGTTCGGAACCCAACGTGCGGCGTCGGATCTCTAGCACTTGGCTGTGGAGCGCCTCAGCTTGCGCGTACTTTCCTTGGTCTTTATAAAGATTGCCGAGAGTGTTGATGGTGTCCAGCGTGTCGGGATGCTCTGGGCCTAAGACGCGGCGCTGAACCTCCACAGTCTTGCTCAAGATAGCTTCGGACTCTGGGTACTTGCCTTGATCTTCGGCAACGTATCCAAGGCGGCGTGCGGTGATGAGGGTCTGCGGATGCTCCGCTCCCAGCACCTTGCGACGCAACTCCAGCGCCCGCTCCAATTGCTTCCGGGCATCCGGGTATAGCCCCAGGTCCATGTACGTCTGCCCGATAGTGTCCCGAATCGACGCTTCCACCTCCGGTTGCTTGTCGAACTTGCCCGCGATCCTTACCGCCGCCCGGTCCAGCGCCGTTCGCACCTTCAGATCCGGATCGGGCTTAGCGCTCGGCCCCGACTGGGTGGCTGCGCTGGCCTGTGCCAGCACATCGTTCTGCAGGAAATCGTTCACCGCCTGCGCCACGGCTGCTTCCCGGTTCGCACGTATACTCTGCCGGATGCTGATAACCGCTGCCAGGGCGAGCACCAGGGCGAAGGCGCAAGCAGTGGCCAGCGTCCCGCGATAGCGTCGCGCAAATTTGCGGGCCCGGTACGCCACCGATGGTGGGACCGCCAGCACCGGCTCGCTCTTCAGGTACCGGGCAATATCGGCGGCGAAATCGGAGGGCGAACCATAACGTCGCGACCGGTCCTTTTCGAGAGCCTTCAGCGCGATTGAATCCAGATCGCCGCGCATCTGTTTGGCCAGTGCCGGCGGTTCGGTCTGGCGTTTGTGCGCCAGTTCCGTTGAGGTAGCAAGATCCTGCGTGCGGATCTTGTTGCTCGGCTTGGCAGGTTCGTCCTCCCGCAAACGACGCAGAAATTCGTCAAACGCGATCTTTCGCAATTCGATGGGGAGGGCGCCCGCCAGCAGCTCGTAAAAAACTATCCCGAGCGAGTAGACATCCGTTCGCGTGTCGATATCCTCGCCCGACGAAAGCGCCTGCTCCGGGCTCATGTATTCCGGGGTTCCCACCAGCGCACCAACGCGGGTGAACATGGTATCCGCGGTCAACTTTTGGGTGAGCGCCTTGGCCACTCCGAAATCGATAATCTTTGGCGCAGGGTGGCCATCGACTTCCGTAACCAGAATGTTCGATGGCTTCAGGTCGCGGTGGATGATGGCTTTCTGATGCGCGTGCTGGACTCCTTCGCAGACGTGCATGAACAGTTCCAGCCGTTCGCGCGTATTGAGTCTGTGATTGTCGCAGTAGGCCGTGATGGGAACACCGGCGACGTACTCCATGACGAAGTACGGCGCGCCCTGCGGCGTGGAACCGGCGTCGAGCACTTTGGCGATGGCAGGGTGGTCCATGAGGGCCAGAGCCTGGCGCTCGGACTCAAAGCGCGCCACCACCTCGCGCGTATCCATGCCGGCCTTGATCAGCTTGACGGCGATGCGGCGGCGAACCGGCTGCTTCTGCTCGGCCAGCCACACTTCGCCCATGCCGCCCTCGCCAATTCGCTGCAGCAGATGGTAGGGACCGATGACAAAGCCCGCGCTCGACTCGGTTGTGCCGATGGTGCGGGTAGCGAAAGGTTCGAGGTTGTCAGCGTTGGCTGGGGGTTCCTCGGTCGCCATGTGAATCATTATGACTCAGTAAGCCAACGAAAATGGCGCTTCCTCTGCTGCCATGAGGTTGCCTCACCGCCCCGAAAACATTGCTGGGGGAAGTTTGGCGAGCACTTGGCCGTATAACGCGCTATGCGCGGAAGTGCGATCGACGACACCACTACCGATAATGCGCCTTAACAGGCGATTTCCGCCAGACGCCATCTCAGGCCAATGGCGAGGTCGCTGGGCCTGTGGCATCAAACTAGCTTTGTACGTGTAGCGACGATCCGCTCGCGGCAGCGACCGCAGTCGAGTTTCGGCCCTCGAGTTGCTTCCATTCGGAAGGCGCTGTTAATGACCATAACGTCAACCAAAACCTCACACTCACTGGATGGCCCTTGCAACAGTCGGGCTCGTCTGTCCGCAATCGTAATAGTCACTGGGACGGGGTGTCGCCGCCGGCAACTATGGCGTTACGTCCTCACAGGCGCTTTGTATCCCGATTCATGAGGCGATGGATTCTCGCGACCAGAGCATCGAATTGGGGTTGTCCACGCAAGTGCATGAGCCGCGGCTCGCGAGCCAGGTATACGAGCCACGGCGAGCGCTGCTCGAAGGCCAACTCCCATTGGCGGAAGGCTTCATCCCGATCCCCTAACGCTTCGTGAATCAAACCGATCTCGTAAGAGGATACGTACTTATTTTGTGAGATTTGCTTTAGTTGATCGAGTTGGGCGAGCGCCGCATCCCGCCGCCCGGCGATAGCATGCGCGTGGGCGGCGAAATTTTCACAGACCGTGACGCCCCCGTTGAGCCTCGTGCCTTTTTCTATCTCGCTGCACCCCTCTTCCAGCAAGCCGGACGCGAGCAGTCCCCACCCGAGAAAAACGTGATGCCATCCGAAACCGGGTTCCTGATTTACCGCCGCGCGGCCTTCCCTCTCGGCCGTCGCGAAATCGTTCTCCATCAGCGAGTGCCAAGAGAGATGAGCGACAGCGAACGGATCGGCAGGATCGAGATGGAGATACTGGTGGCTGCGTTCCAGAGCTTCTTCGAAGCGTTCCGCCACGCTTAGCACGTGCGCGTACCAGTGAATTGCAGGCCCGTAGCCGGGATTCAGCCGGATCGCCTCGGTAAAGGACCGTTCGGCGGCGCCAAGGTCCCAAGCGAAGTGCAGGAACCCGTATCCCAACGCGCAGTGCCCTTCCGCCAAATTGGGATCCAACTGCAAGGACCTTTCCGCATAGGCGCGGCCTTTGCTGTAAGCATCCTCGGGCGCCAGAATTCCGGCTTCCCAACTTCCCAATGTGTTATAGCAATCGGCCAGACTGGCATAGGCCAGCGCGTATTTGGGATCCCTCTGAAGCGCCTCCTGGAAACACTCAATCGCGGCGTGGGTTCCTGCCGGACGCTTGATCAAGTGGTACCGGCCCTTGAGATAAAGGCTATAAGCTTCCGGATCTTCGGTGAACCGCTTGACGGCGGGGGCCGGCTCTTCGCACGGTTCTCCGAGTAAGTGGCCGCGTAACTTTCCAACAACCGCCGCCGCGATCTCGTCCTGAACCTCGAAAATGTCCACAAGTTGCCGATCGAACCGTTCGGACCAAAGAGCGCTTCCGTCGGCGACCCTGATCAATTGGACATTTAATCGCAAGCGACGTCCAGAGCTTCGGAAACTCCCCTCGAGCACACTGGCAACGTTCAAGGTGCGTCCGATCTCGCGGACGTCTTTTGTTTGGCCGCGAAAGGAAAATGCCGAGGATCGGGGAGCCACGCGTATTTTGCCCAACTTGTTGAGCGCACCGATCAGTTCCTCGGCCAGTCCATCGCCAAAATACTCATTCTCTTTGTCCTCACCGAGATTAGCGAATGGCAGCACGGCGATGGAGGGGCTGTCGATTGGCGCTTTCCCGACTGGGCTCGTTGGTGCGAGGGGAGCGATTCTCGACGGGCGCGCCGAATTACCTAATCCGTCTTTACAAAGATTGTATAGCTGAATCCCGACTTTGTGTTTTACCTCGTGGATGCCAAGGTCCTCAAGACAGCCGTTCCAGTCCCGCAGTTGCTGCAGAACTTCTGCCACATTGCGGGAGAGCAGGATATGGCCCGCATCGCCACAATCCATTACCCTTTGCGCCATATTAATGCCCCCGCCGACCACGTTGACTTCTTCTTTGATGTCAGAGTGACGGCAGATTGGGCCTTGGTGAATACCCATGCGCAGCCTCATTTCCGAGTGGTTTCCGACTGCAGCGGCAATCTCTAAGGCGCACTTAACTGGTGAGACCGGATCGCGTAGAAAGACGAGTGCCATGCCATCACCCGTCGGAAGCGAGATCAATTCTCGTTTCGCACTCGCCTGCGCATACTCTAGACTTTCGCGCACTATTCTCTGGAGGATCGTCAGAAGCTCAATTTGTTCCTCTATAGAGCGAAGAGAGTACCCAACAATGTCCATGAACAACACTGAAACAATTTCATAAGTCGGAGGCTGCTCAGGGGTGGTCATGACTTTCAACGACAGAAGTTAAATGTTAGCTTAACAATCCGAGCTCCGCGATGCTGACTGCTACTTAATAGGATCGACTTTCGAAGCATCTGGCCCACAGGCTTGCTTCAGGGATTGGTGAATATCGATTCCGCCAGCGTCGGCAGCGATGCGCCTCCTGCGCACTGATCGACGTCGAAGAATTAGCGACCGATAATGTTGGATAACGTACCGGCCCCCACAGGTCACCGCCGAGCGGAACCAGGACGTCAATATGCCATATTCCGGGAACGTCGTTTTTCATTCTCAATCTGCCGACTGGGGTAAAATCGTTCGACACTCTATGTCTCTGGCCCCCGGAGCCCACTTGGGACCCTATGAGATTCTTGCGCCCATCGGCGCAGGTGGTATGGGCGAGGTGTTTCGGGCTCGGGATACCAAGCTGGGCCGAAACGTCGCGCTGAAAGTGCTGCCCGAAGTCTTTGCCCACGATGCCGATCGGATGGCGCGCTTCGAGCGTGAAGCGCAGGTGCTGGCGTCGCTCAACCATTCCAATATCGCGGCGATTTACGGACTGGAAGAATCGGACGGTATTCGCGCCCTGGTGATGGAACTGGTGGAAGGGCCGACGCTGGCGGAGCGGATCGGAGGGCGGCCCATGCCGCTGGAAGAAGCGCTGCCGATTGCAAAACAGATTGCGGAAGCGCTGGAGTACGCCCACGAAAAGGGGATCATCCACCGCGATCTGAAACCGGCGAACGTGAAACTGACCGTGGACGGCCACGTCAAAGTCCTGGACTTCGGGCTGGCGAAGGCGCTCGACCCACCGGCACAGGCGGCGGGCAATCCGTCCATCTCACCAACCTTGACGGTGGAAGGAACGCGGGCGGGTGTGATTCTTGGCACCGCTGCCTACATGGCGCCGGAACAGGCTCGCGGTGCAGTGCTGGATAAGCGAGCCGATATCTGGGCTTTCGGCGTGGTGCTGTACGAGATGCTGACGGGCCACCAGCCGTTCGCAGGCGCGACTGTATCGGATACACTCGCCGCGGTGCTGAAAACGGAACCGAATCTTACGCAAGTTCCGGTGCAAGCACAGAAGCTTCTGCAACGGTGCCTCGAAAAAGATCCGAAGCGTCGCCTGCGCGACATCGGGGAAACTCGTTTTTTGTTGGAAGACGCGCCACCGCAAGGTGTGCCCGCGCGCGGAAGCAGCCAGTGGAAGATCGCGGCTGGGGTGTTGGCGGTCATGGCCACGCTGGCCTTGTGGATGGCATGGCGGGCAACGCGACCCGTCAGCCAACCCCTGATCAGGCTGTCCGTGGAGCTGCCGGAGTTTGCTCTCCCACCAGAGTTGTCCCCAGGCGCCAGCGTCATCTTGTCACCGGACGGAAGCCGCATCGTGTATACGGGACACGCCACGGATCGTACTTCCCGGCTGTACACGCGCAAGTTCGACCAGGAGCAGGCTGTGCCGCTGGCCGGGACCGAAGACGCCTACGGTCCGTTCTTCTCACCGGACGGGCAAGCTGTCGGGTTTTTCGCGGGCGGGAAGCTGAAGAAGACTTCCGTCGACAGGGGTGGAGTTGTGGTGTTGTGCGATGCATCACAGGGCATCGGCGGGAGCTGGGGTGAGGACGGCAATATCATCGCGGCGCTAAATGGTTTTGACGGAATTCTCTCGCGAATACCTTCGGGTGGCGGCACGGTCGAGCCGGTGACGGAATTAAAGCCAGAGAGGAAGGAATACAAGCGCTGGCCGCAGGTGTTACCCGGAGCGCAGGTAGTGCTGTTTACAGCGATGAACATCGGTGGAGGGGCCACCATCGAGGCGCAGTCGCTGCGGACAGGCGAGCGGAAAATCCTCATGCGTGGAGGCTCCTACGGACGTTACGTGCCGACTGGGCATCTGCTGTACTTGCACCAGGGGACGCTGTATGCAGCGTCGATGGATGTGAAGCGCCTGGAGCTGACCGGACCGGCCGTGCCGGTGGTCGAAGAGGTGTTGAGCAGTGCGTCTTACGGATTCGCCCAGGCGGATTTCTCGCGGAGCGGAACGCTAGTGTACGTGCGAGGGAAACCAGCGAGGCAAACACTGGTGTGGCTGGACAGTACCGGCCATACGCAAACGCTTCGTGCTACGGCAACGGAATATAACGGAACCGTTCGTTTTTCACCGGATGGCAAGCGGCTGGCAGTGAGTGTTACGGAAGGCGGCAATGGGAACGTGTGGGTGTACGAGTGGGAGCGGGATACGTTCACCCGTCTGACCTTCACGCGGGCCTTTGAAGGTTTCCCGGTGTGGAGTCCTGACGGTAAGCACATGGCCTTCCTCTCGGACCGGCATGGAGAAGGTCTGCCGAATTTGTACTGGATACGGGCGGATGGCGCGGGGGAAGCGGTAAGGCTCACCCAAAGCAAGAACTTTCAGGTCCCGTTTTCGTTCTCGCCGGATGGCAAGCGGCTGGCCTTTGCCGAACTGGATCGGCAGACGAATGGCGCCTTGTGGACGCTGCCTCTGGGAGAGATGGAAAGCGACCACCCGAAGCCAGGCAAGCCCGAGCCTTTTCTCGTGGCGCCGTTTAGTGAGCTTGGGCCAATGATCTCACCTGACGGCCGCTGGCTGGCATACCAGTCGAACCAGTCGGGACGCTATGAGGTTTACGTACGGCCTTTTCTCAGACAGGGAGGGCAGTGGCAGATCTCGACAGGAGGTGGGGATTGGCCCGTCTGGTCGAAGAAGGGACCGGAATTGTTCTACCGGAGCAGCGAGGGCATGATGATAGCGAGCTACACGACGAACGGCGAAGCATTTGTGGCGAGCAAACCGCGGCTATGGGCCGCGAAGAAGGATCTTGGGGATTACTTCGATCTCGCGCCGGACGGAAAGCGATTCGCTCTGTTGCAGCCAGAAGCAGCGGAGCAGAAGGGTCCGCAGCACGTCACATTTCTGCTGAACTTCTTCGACGAACTACGCCGTCGCGCACCTGTTGGGAAATAACACGAACTTGCCTGCAACAGCTTCCCTTGAGATGAGTTTGCGGGATTCCTCCTGATAGGTCGGCTTCTCGTCTTGTGGCCTTCAAGTTTGATGATCGCGCTGCGACGCTGTCAAATAGGGGCCGATAATGCTCGATATCAGTTCTGAAGTCCTCTTGCCGAGGCCCTGGCAACAAATTCTCTCTCGCGCGTAGGAATTCTGGAAACGAGCCCACATGACGAGAAGTCGACTTTTCAAGCCTGATGCTGTTATGTCGAGCCAAATGGCACGCTGCGAGTGATCTTATCACTTGGCCGCAGGCACTCGCCGCCGCAACTCATCGAAGAAGTTCACGAGGAACGTCAAATGCGTGATCGGCGGCGGGTCCACCGTCCCATCCGCATTCAAAACCACGGCGGCGCGCTTGCCATCCGGCGCCAGGTCGTAGGCGAAACTCTTGACGGGGTGCGGGGACCACACCTGGGGCTCGCCGAACACAAAGGCATCGCCCCTGGCCGTGTAGCCGGTAACCATAATGGTGCGGGAGGACTCGATGAAGAACAGCTCAAGCCCATTGCGCGACCAGATGGGGGCGTCGCCGCGGCTCGAAATCAGCCACCCCCCGCCCGGGCCTGGGAAAGGCACCACCCACACCCCTTCTTTTGCAGGATCGTGCGAGTAGTATGCCAGCCAGCGGCCATCGGGCGAGAATGCCGGTGAGATCGTTGAAAATGGCGTCTGCAGGAATGGCTCTGGCTTTCCCAGCCGGGGATGGCCCGCCTCGCCGTCGATAGTCGCCGTCCAGATCTCTATTCCGCCAGCCGTGCTTAGCTGGATCATTGCCAGCCGTTTGCCGTCCGGAGAGATAGAGTGTGGCGACTGCTGAACCTTTCCATCCGTCAGCCGTTGCGCCACGCCCGAGCCATCGGCGCGGATCGAATAGATGCCCGGCGCTGCGGGATTCGAGGACCAAAATACCAGTTTCATTCCGTCAGGTGTCCACACCGGGCTCTGGTTTTGGCCTAGTAGAAGCGTGAGGCGCGATGCAATGCCGCGCTCCAAGTCCCCCACCCAAAGGTCCTCATGGCTCCGGCCGTCGCTGGCGGTAAACGCCAGGCGCTTGCCGTCGGGGGAAAAGCGTGGAGAAGCATAAAGTCCCGGAGCCGGGTGCAGCGGCCGCGTCTTACCGGTGCTATCCAGCCAGAAGATCGCCTGCTGCAGTTCACCCGCCGAACTAGCGTAGACGAAGGTGCCGGTCTGGGAAAAGCCGAAATCCCCTCCCGTGCCCTCCCCGTTGTGGATGTCTTCGACTACAGGCTGGGGCTCTCCGGTCAGCGCTAACCGGTCAAGATCAAACGGCGCCGCATATAGCACGCTCTGATGGAGCCAAACCAAGTGCCCGCTGGGAAGGTAGCGGGCGAAGAAGCCGCCGTGGTGAAGGGTTTTCCGCTCTCCAGTCTTCAATGCAATAACATCGATATCAGCGTCGTCAAAGGTCTGCCCTATGTGCTGGGTGGTGAAAAGAACCGCCCGGCTTCCCGGTAGGATCTGCGGCCAAGCGTGCCTCCGTTCACTCTTTTCGTGGTTTAGCTCGGTCACCGGCGCGGGCGCGCCGCCCGCGGAGGAAATACGCGAGAGGCCTGTCCCAAAACCCAGTGGCGCGATAATATTGCCATCGTCGCCCCAGCTTGCTGTGATCCTGCCGGGAGCGTCACATAGTGTCACGGCGGCGCCACCGGTGGCGGATATTTTCTTGATCTTACGGTCGGAGTGGAACGCGATCCATCGACCGTCCGGAGAAAAAACGGGGGAGGCCGCACCCTCTGTGCCGGTGAGGGGTGTAAACTGCCTCTGATCCAGCCGGCGCGTGGCCAGGCGGATCTTGCCGTCCGCGCCGCGAACAATCACAGCCAGCAGCGTTCCGTCCGGCGAGAGCGCCAGGAAGCTTCCCGATTCGGTTCTCTCCAGCTTAATATCCGGCCCCATCTCGACGTTGAGACGCATCAGCGGATTTGGAGGCGCAGCTCGGCTGGCGCGCCACCAACCGATGGCAGCGGTGACCGCGAGCGCCACAGCAAGCACCGCAGCAGCCCAGGGCCGCAGTCGAGCTGCTGCTGGCAACGGCCGCACCTCCTGCTCGGGCGCGTCGATGGCGATGCGTGCTTCCCCGATGGCTTGCAATCTTTGCCTGCGATCGCGTTCCAGGCACCGCCATAGCAGCCTGCGAATCCTCGGCGGCGTTGCCGCCGGCAACGCACTCCAGTCCGGCTCCGCTCGCAGCACCGCTGCCAAAATTTCAGTGACCGATTCGCCTGAGAACGCACGGCGTCCCACCAACGTCTCGTACAGCACCGCGCCGAACGCCCAAATGTCCGTGCGTTTATCTACTCTCTTTCCGCTGGCTTGCTCCGGGCTCATGTACGCGACCGAGCCGAGGATGATGCCGCCATGCGTCAGCGATAGCGTCGCCGTTGGTGCATCGGAGGGATCGTTTGCGGCGGACGCCGCCTCGACCTCCTTCGCCAAACCGAAGTCGAGCACCTTGACTAGTCCCGCCGGCGTGACCATAATATTGGCCGGCTTCAAATCGCGATGGATGATCCCCTTTTCATGAGCCGCTTCCAGCGCTTCTGCAATCTGCCTGGCGTAGTTGAGGGCCGTTTCAATCGGCAGTGGGCCTGATTTTATCAGTGAATTGAGCGTTTCACCTTCCACCAGCTCCATCACCAGTGCTTGCGATTCCACTCCATAGATATGCCCAATGTTTGGATGATTGAGCGACGCCAGCAGCTTGGCTTCACGATTGAGACGGGCGAGTCTGTCGGGGTTCTGCGCGAGAGAGTCCGGCAAGACTTTGATCGCGACCTCGCGGCCGAGCTTCGTGTCCTTGGCCCGGTACACTACACCCATTCCACCCCTACCGAGCATGGCCACGATCTGGTAATGCCCCATCCGCGCCCCGGCGGGCAACTGAGTAAGGTTTGATTCGCCCAGCAGATCCCCGGCAGGTTGGTCGAGTAGCGCACCATCACTGGGTTGTGCCAGGAGCACTTCCACCTCAGCTCGGATGTCGGGATCGGCCAGGGCCAGCAGCGCGGCGCGGTCGGCCGGCGAGCGCTCTATTGCTGAGTTGTATAGCTCCTCGATATGGCGCCAGCGCTCGGGGTCCATTACATGACGGCTTGTCTCATCAATCTTACTTCACGTGGTTGCTGGCCAAAAGCGAGCGGGCTTCACGCGCGTCCAAACCGCGCTGAATCAGATCGACGTCTTCATCCGTGAAGGGGAGCGGCTTCCAAGTCATTTGTGCGAAGTCATTTGAATCCCACTGCGCTTTCATTACGCCGCTTTCCGAGTGCCGGGGGATTCCTTGCAGGATATGGGTGTTCTCATAGACGAGCACGTGCGCCAGCACCGCGTGCACTTGGTTGGGCATCATCTTGCTCACTCTATCGTAAGAAGATCTGGTTTCGCTCGACGATGTCCTGAATGCTCTTGCCGAGGTGGACGCGCGCAAGGCTCGTGTGATCGAACTCCGTTTCTTTGGCGGCCTGAGCGTGGAAGAGACGGCCGAGGTACTTAAGGTTTCATCGGATACCGTCCTGCGGGACTGGCGACTTGCCAGAGTTTGGCTCTTAGCCGAGATCAGCCGCAGAAGTTGAACCATCACGAAGATTGGGACTGAAAAACGCGCTTGTCGGAGTATGGGGGGAACATGGCTGCTTCGTGAGGTCGTTACCAAAACGCTAAGCAGATGTAGTTAGTCTACGCTTCGCGACTGGCCTAGATCCCGGCGCGCGTGACCGGATTGTTGCATGGGACAACGCATCCGCAACCGCTTCCTCCGGTACGCACCAAACAAGGTCCGATGTGCACGCCTTAATGGAACGCGCCGATGCGAACCTGTATGACACCGGAGTCTGGCTCCTCGGTGGATTGTAAGAAGTAGATCCTCAGGCCATCGCGGCTTACGGCTAATGGTCGCGAACCGCTGTCCATGCCGAGCGGTCCGGGTACTGAAAACAGCGGTACAGGAGTGGTGAAACGCAATTGAGTACCCACGCCGTCCACGCGAACGGACCAGATTCGATCTTGATCAAAATATAAGATCTCTTTGCCATCCTTGCGCCATACGGCGAAATTGCCGCTATTCGCGATTTGCCTGCGAAGGCCGTGGCTCGTCAGCGGGTGCACGTAAATTCCAGATTCCGATTCAGCGTGGTAAACGGTCCATGCGCCGTCGGGAGACATCGCGGCGTTATCGACGCGCTGTTCCACAACCTGCTCCGGTCGACTCCCTCGATCGAGGGAAGCCGAAAGAAGGATAGCATCTTGTTTACGGAATTCACTGTAAAGGATTCGACGCCCATCCCCTGAAATGTCGTGCAACCAGAGCTGCACCCCTGAAGCAGGATGCTCCGGGTACATCCGAATCTCGGCGGAGCCAGTTATGGACAGCTTGACTATTTCTGCGCCTCTGACGCCAATCAGTCCCGAACCGTCAGGTGTCCAGACAATCGGTACAGCAGATCCTAGGCTGGTGCGGCCGGGTCCGTTGGATTCCATTACCCATGAGCCCACACTCGACGACACCAGTACGTGCGCTTCGTCAGGCGCTAGTCCGATGATTTCTGCGGGGACAGAAGCGCCAGCCGACCCTATTCGATTCCCCTTCCGGTCAAAAATCATCACTTGTGAAATGACCGCGGTTCCGCGACGCCACACAACGGTACCGGAGCGCGAGACGGAGAAGTATGCGTTGCGAGACGTGGCGTTGGATGCGACCCCCTCTTGAACGAGTTCGGGATCGCCAACTAAGTGACGGGCCTTCACATCAATCCTTTGCGGGTAGAGATTATCGTTTCGGACCCACAGAATGTGGCCGCCGCCGGCGCTCGTAAAGGCTGCGGCTGTATCGTTGCTGAACAACAACCGCGGATCGATAGCCTTCCCGCCCCGCATCGTCGCAATAAACAGCTGGGCCTCAGCCGAGTCAGAAGGTGTGAACACAAATAGGAAATCTTCACCGCCCGGAAGGAACTCCGGGTTATAAAAACGACCCTCCTTGACCCCGGGCACCTCGACTGGAAATGCCCTTCCTCCGGTGGCGGGTACGCCGTACAAACCTATGTGAGCCGGAGAGGTTTGAATAATGGCGAAAAGGATAGTCCCTTTCTCGCTCCAGCTGCCCCCGCGGTAGGAGCCCTTAGAGGTCTCAGTGGTGATCAACTCCGTGGCGCCGTTGGGTATCTGCATTTTCATTAGACCACTGACAGTCGGGAATGCAATTGATTTAGAGTCGGGAGCCCAGAACGGATTGCCACCCCAAACAAAAGGAGGTAGCGAGTGATCTTGAAGCGAACCCAAGCTTCGTATATGGAATCTGGCGTCGTTTGCACGATACACAACCGCTGATCCATCAGGTGAAATCCTTTCAACGCTGAGTCCACCGACGCGGACAAGATTCCTACCATTCGGTGGAACGATACTGAGCACTAATTCCGGCAAGGCGTTCGGAGCGGGAGGCTTTTCGCGGAAGTGCAGAAACGCCACCAATGCTAGGCACACTGCCAGTCCGGCAGCCACGCTCCAGGCTAGCCACAGGTGCCGAAACCCACCGGGCTCTGGTGCGCCTTCCGGGAGTGGCGTCTGACCATCACCGGAAACGCTCCATTCGAGGGCCCGCTTAAGATCGCGCGCAGTTTGAAAGCGGTCGGCCGGGTCCTTGGCGAGACATGCTCTCACCACCCGGTTCAACCCCTCCGGCTCCAGCTCCGGTGGTTCACGCTCCAAAATAGCTGCGATGATGCTGGCCGGACTGGCCCCCTCAAACGCACACTTACCAGTGATCATTTCGTAGAGCACCAGGCCGAACGAGAAAATGTCGCTCCGCGCGTCCACCTCCTGCCCCTGCACCTGTTCCGGCGACATATATTGCACGGTGCCGATGATCGCTCCCGCTTCCGTCAGCGTGCTGATTGCTCGTGTCACCGTCCCCGAAGCGCCGACCTTCGCCACCCCAAAGTCGAGCACTTTCGCCCCCGCCTTCGTCAGCATGATGTTGCCAGGCTTCAGATCGCGATGGATCACGCCGTGGCGATGAGCCGTTTCGAGCGCATCGGCTATGTGCACCGCGATCTGCAAAACCTGATCCAGCGGGAACGACCCTTTCTTTAGGCGGTCCGCCAGTGTTTGGCCCTCCAAGTACTCCATCACCAGGTAGTTAATTCCATTCTGGTGACCGACATCGTGGAGCGTGCAGATGTGCGGATGGTTCAGGCTGGAGATAGCTTTCGCCTCGCGCTCAAATCTCTCTCGGACTTGAGGTGTACTGGAAAGATGCTCGGGAAGAACTTTGATTGCGACGATTCGGTCCAGCCTGGTATCTTCGGCACGGTAGACCTCGCCCATGCCGCCCGCGCCCAACAGGGAAAGGATCTGATAAGCGCCGAGCTGCTGACCGATCATCGAGCCAACGCGGTCCTGGGCTACCGCTTGGGCCAGCACTGCCATCCCAGGCGCATCCATGAACTTGTTTGCGGGTTCCTCGTGCGAGAGCAGCGATTCGATTTCCTGGCGAAGGGTCTCGTCGCCACGGCAGGCCTCTTCTAGGAACGTCGCACGTTGGCTCACTTCCCGCGCGAGCGCGAGGTGGTAGAGCCGCTCGATTTGCTGCCAGCGCTCAGGCGTCATGCGGCACTTCTCGGCTCAATTCCCGATGGAGCCACACCTTAGCCAGTTTCCAGTCGCGCAATACGGTATCTGGCGAGACTTTTAATACTTCCGCGGTTTCCTCGGCCGTGAGTCCGCCAAAGAAGCGTAGCTCAATGACTTGGCTCTTTCTAGGATCGATGGCGGCCAAGGCGTTCAGGGCATCATCCAAAGCCACTAAGTCTGGATCTGTTCGCTGGAAAATATCAGGGCTTTTCTCCAACGATAGAGGGCGCACGCCCACGCCTCGCTTCAAGTAATTCCGGGAACGGGCGAAATCCACCAGGATGCGGCGCATTAGCTGCGCGGAGACAGCAAAAAAGTGAGCGCGGTTCTGCTACCGTACGCGGCTGCAATCCACCAGACGCAAGTAGGCCTCGTTCACGAGTGCCGTAGTTTGCAGGGTATGCCCGGGGTTTTGGCCGGCCATGTAGTGGCGAGCCAACCGCTGAAGTTCCTTATGAACCAACGGCATCAGTTCTTCCAGCGCCGAGGACTGGCCTTGGCTCCAGGCCAGAAGCAGCTCCGTAACCTGCTGTGGCAAAGGCATTCTCACCCGCAAGTGCCGCTCAGTATAGCATTTATTCAAAATCTTCCGGGACTGTTCCGGTTTTTCAAGCTATTTCCCGTCTTGGCTGTTCATGACAACAGCCAGCAGTTACCTGCGTTTCTGGAAATGCCTGATGGTGATGCCGATTGGCACCGCTCTCCTTACTCGCCCGCTCTTGGCTGGCGGGCCACCGTCGAATCTGAAACTCACTGTGCAGGTGTACAACTCGGCTTCGGTCGCGCCTGGGACCTTGATAGCGGCAGAGGATGAAGGGGCCCGGATCTTCCGCGAAATGGGCATCGCCGTTCGGTGGCTCAACTGCCCCTTGACAATCTCCGAGGCTGCGGCCAATCCCATCTGCATCGCACCAGTCCCCCCAAGCCGGATTGCTGTCAGGATTACTTCTGAAATGCCGGCCAATCTCGCGGAGTCCTCGCTTGGTGTTGCTTTCACGGAGACCGGGATCTATGTCACTATCTATTATCCGCGCGTTGAAGAGTATGCCAAGGAGGGCATTGCCAACCATTCTCAGATCTTGGGACATGCCATAGCCCATGAGATGGGCCATATGTTACTCGGTCCAGTGCCACATTCGCGATTCGGGATCATGCGCGGCGCATGGACGGCTGAAGACCTGCGAAACATTGCGATGGGCGCGTTTCTCTTCAAGCCGTACCAGTCCGTGTTAATTCGACAGGCCGCCATGCGACGCATGCAGGGCGAGAAGGCTTCAGCTCCAGCACTTCCACTCGTGGGGCAATATTGAGATTGACATCTAAAACGATCCATCGCGGCTCTTCTGACTAGGCGACCGGGCGCTGCGTCCCTATGGGTCTGCGGATCAAAGGTCTTGCCTGGCCGGCCTAGCGTTTACCTATCGGGCAGCCGGGCCGTTTTCTGGGAATTGGCCTGATAAACGCGCAACTCGTCCCATTTCCTGATCTGACGAAAATTGGTCAGCGGATTATGGAGACCGCTGACAATGAAAAACAAGACTGTGAAACAGAAGCGCCCCTCTCCCAAAAGAGTGCTTCGCCTCCCCGACCTCGATTACGCGAAAACGGTCGTCCTGAACACACTCAGTTCCGCAGATTCGCGGCGATCCTATCGATTTGCCATTGACGATTTCGTCACATGGTACTGCTCGGAACCGAGGCTCGCTTTCAGTAAGACCGTTGTTCTCCGATACAGACTGGAACTGGAGGGCGGTCATTTGGCCCCGTCCACGATCAACCTGCGCCTCGCTGCGGTTCGCCGCCTCGCGTACGAAGCAGCCGACACCGGGCTCCTCAGCCCCGATTTGGCCGCTGGTATTCGCCGGGTCAAAGGAGCAAAAAAGGTGGGCGTCCGACTCGGAAATTGGCTCACCGCAGATCAGGCCAAAGCGCTCCTGCGCGCCCCGGACATCGAAAAAGTTCGGGGGAAGCGCGACCGCGCAATGCTGGCGGTCTTGCTTGGTTGCGGATTGCGCCGGTCTGAAATTGTCCACCTGAGCGTCGATCATCTTCAGAAGAGGGAAGATCACTGGGCCATTGTTGACCTGATCGGGAAGGGCGGCCACATACGGACCGTTCCGGTTCCGGAATGGGTCAAAGCGTCGGTTGACGATTGGGTGACGGTAGCAAACATCGGCACAGGGAGACTGTTCCGTTGTGTTAACAAGACCGGCTCAGTCTGGGGCAGCGGGATCACAGAGAAAGTCGTGTGGAGTGTCGTGAAAGAGTTCGCCGCTACTGTAGGCATCGATAAGTTAGCCCCTCATGATCTTCGACGGACTTGCGCCCGGCTGTGCCATTCTGTTGGCGGAGAGCTTGAGCAGATTCAGTTTCTGCTCGGACATGTGAGTGTGCAGACCACTGAGCGTTACCTTGGCTGCAAACAGCGTCTGCGGGGAGCTGTGAACGATTGCATCGGAATCGAGCCTGAGATGCAAACGAAGCTGCAGATCGCTGGAACTGCCGTTAGTTCAGGCTGAGAAGCCGACTCTTCATTCCCAATCCGGCCAAACCATCCCACGCGATCCGTCTCCGCTCAAGACATCGGGCCAACTACTTTGTGTCCCGGCTCAATCCGGTTCGAGTAAGCCTGCCTTGAACAACGGACGCCCGGCCACGGCGGTGTGGAAGGCGTAGGCGGTCAAGGCGAGGATCACAACCAAAACGAAGACGGTTGTGCTCGCGTACCAGGTGGAGAAATCCGCAATCGGAAAGCCGCCCAGAGTGTTGCCCACAAAAAGGCATACGATCGTCGGCAGCAATCCTCCAAACCGGAGCAGGGTTGCAGCAAACAGCGTAAAGAATGAGATCTCGCCGACCGCCCTGATCACAGGGTGAACGTCGCCGAATGCCGCCGAAGCCCCGAGCAGGACGAAAGCGGCCGCCGCGAGCCATTGCCCCCGCAGCAGCACGCGGAGCAACATAAGGACGAAAGTGAGCAACATTCCAAAAAGGAACGCACTGACCATCTCAGTTAGCAAACTGTCCGCCAGGCCCCGTGCATCCAGGGACGAAAGTAGTCCAGCGTTCGTGACGGGGCGATACTGCCCCAGAGCCAGCCGTCCACCTGAGTTCAGGAGCGCAAGTCCGATGCCCAAAGCCACACCGAAAAGGAGGTGTCCGCCCACCAACGGATCGCGAAATCCGCCACTGAGCACGCGGCTCCAGGTGATCATGCTCTGCGGCCAGCGCCTTCTCACATAAGGCTCGAACGCCAGGTAAAGCGCCCATATGGTTACCGTAGGGATCGCGGCGTCTAGCGCACCCGAAAGAAATACGCCGGCTTCGCTCAGCGCGGCAACAGGGTGGGTAGTCAATAGATGACTCAGCCAGGCTCCGCCGAAGACGAAGGCTGCCGCCCGGTTCGCTCCGCGGAAGTCGCCTCGTTTCGCCCGGAAGTTGCGCCAGGCTAGAAAAGCACCCAGTGCGAGCACCACCATGACGACCACCAGTGGGCCAGGCGGGACGCCCGAGGACTGCGCCATTCGTTCGGGCTTGGACCAGGGCCCGATGACCCGGAAGAACACCGGCTTCCCGCGCCAGGACGCAGCTTCGATCCGCATCGGGACCTCGGTAGCGCTCGCGTATGATCCTGTCCATGATGCTCGCGCATCGAAGGGGGTGAGCGAAACCCACTGCGGCTCCGCCGAAGCGAAGCGCGTCATATCCAGGCCAGCCGCTGTGAATAAAACCTTCCAGTCAAAGGGAGCGGTCAGCGAAAGGTTGTCCTCTACTTGCGGCGGCACAGCGTCGAGTTGAAGCAACCGGCCTTGCGGATCCAGACTGAGCCCAATCATCCCGGAGACCATGGGCGGACCGGTTCTCTACCGCGGGAAACAGGTCTACATCCAGGGTGAGCCGCTATTCGACATCGAGTATTCGGACCAACTTCTGATCCGCCTCCTAGAGGCCTTTAATCCAGAAAAGTATGGTCGACGCGTCGAGCAGATCAACCTGATGGACATCGATCCGGACAAGCTGACGCCAGCGCAGCTCGATAGGATCGCGGAGCACCTGATCCAGAAGGCTTTAACTGGCAAACCTGAAGCTATGGTAGCCGAAGCACGGCGCCGGCTAGAAGCTGGGGAGACCGTAACAGTTGAGGCGCTGGCGGAGGAGATGACGGAGGAGCCTGGGCACACTGGTGGTTCTCGAGAAGGGCAAGCGACCACCGGTGTGGTGCCATGAGTGATTGAGACAGCCTCAGCCGAGGCCCGCAAACAGCTCGAAGCTGGCCGCCGTTGCTATCGACGCCGAGTCGCCCGCGGTTGAAATAGGATCAACCTAGCGCGCAGGCAGCCGCCATGCGGTCACCGAACTCCGAGTGCGCCACAGTGGCAGAAGAAGGCGACCGCGTACTCATCCGCGGCGAGCACGGCGGCACCGACGCGCCCGAAAACATGTAGTGGCAGACGCGCGAGGCCGCGAAAGCGAAGGATCGCGTGGAGTAACGGCCTATAAGCGCTACAATCTGACAGAAATGGACTGGCTCCGCTCAGTACTCCTTGCCGCACGAATGAGGACCCAGCACTTCACAGAACCCGCAACGCTTCCCGAACCACAGCACAGCCTCGAAGAGCACTGGGAACCCGACCAGGTTGTGACGAGCGAGCCCCGCGCCGCAGGCCGCGCCCGATCAGACAGCACACAGGCTAGCACCCTGATCGTCGGAGGAAACGCCGCCAGCTTCCTGCAATGCCATAGCAACAATCCGTCGCTACTCTCAAGCGAGCGCGGAAGCCCAGCGGACCCAAGCTTCTGGCTTACCGTAAAAGAAGGCTCGCCGTCCTCATTTAAGCGACAGAGCTACGAATGGCGCCAACTTCGCCACCAGCGACCGGAAGCGTCCAGCGCAGGAAGCCGGACGTCTTCGAGCTGTTGTTTCGCTTGAACTTGCAACACAACCGTCTCGATCGGGTTGAACCGTTGCATTCCTCATCATCGCTTCGGCGAAGGCGCGTTTGCACCGGAGCCTCTCTTTTCAACATCCTGCGATTCGTCTAGGTACCGACTCAGTTTTGTCGCCAGAATTCCAACAGCGGGCTCAAAGAACACGCCTGTGTGGTCTCCCGGAATCTGGTGAACCTCCAGGCCGTCCTCTACTAGTTCACGCCAGCCCAATTGGATTTGCCAATAAGCGCCTGAGGGACGCCAGGAGGACTGGAACAGCACGACGCGGGCGGGGTAGCGGTGAGGTCGATAGGCACTGGCTGCAGAGTACAGGATCTGATCTGCGTCCTGCGATCCGCTTTTGCTTAGGGGAGTCCCAACGTCGCTGGACAAGTGGTGAACCAGCCGCTTGCCCCGGCCGATGAGAGCACGCAATCGGGACTTCAAATGGGTGAGAACCTTACTCACTCCGTCTTGGCGCAGATTTGTGATATGGAACGCGACTCTCTCGAGCCCCACTCTCATTCGAGCCATGACCGAGAGCTTCCAGAAATACGACCAATTCCGAGTGTCGATCAAGGCCAGGAGAGCCACCTGCTGCCCGCCACAAATGAGCTGTCTGGCCGTTTCGTACGCCAGGAGTCCGCTGAGGCACCAGCCTCCTAAATAGTACGGACCCTCGGGCTGCACTTCGCGCACTGCTCTCACCACACAAGCGGCGATATCTTCCAGCGTAGAGGGGACCGGCCCGTGCATTGAATCTAAGCCGCGAAGATCGATACCCAAGAGCGGCTGGTCAGAACCTAAGCGATCCGCGAGAGGCAGAAAAGCGGGGCCGCCTCCCAGGCAGAACAAGGGTGGCCGGGAACCAGCGGGCTGAATTGGAATCACTCGAAGAAGCTGGGCCGCGGAGTCCCCGGTTCGCATCGCGGTCGCCAGTTTTTCCACCGTGGGTGCCTGGAAGATGGTAGCCATCGACAGTTTCTGTCCGAAATCTCGTTCCAAGCGAGCAAGCATTTTTGCCACCAGCAGGGAATGGCCGCCCAGCTCGAAGAAATTATCCTGGGGCCCAACGCGGCTCACGCCGAGGAGCGTTCCCCAGATTTTCCCCAGCTGAAACTCCAAGGCATCCACCGGAACCAAATCCTCGACTGAAGTGAAATCGTCTCGCTGGGGAGCTGGCAGTGCGCGGCGGTCAATCTTTCCGTTCGGCAATAGCGGTAACGATTTTAGAATCACGAACTGGGACGGCAGCATGAACTCCGGCAGCTTCCGTTCGAGGAAGCTTCGCAGCCCCTCGTGCATAACCGCTTTTCCTGGATGAGGCACGATGTACGCCACCAACCGCTTCTCCTGCTGGTTGTCCTCCCAGGCGGACGCGGCAACGGCCAGGACCGAGGGGTGCGCCGCCAGCATCGCCTCGATCTCACCCAGTTCGATCCGATAGCCGCGAATCTTCACCTGGAAGTCTTTTCTTCCCAGGAACTCGATGCTGCCGTTGGCGAGCCGCCGTCCCATGTCTCCGGTTCGATAGATCCTCTTGTTTCCGCCCTGCGGGTCCGGGAGAAAGGCCGCCCTGGTCAATTCCGGTTTCTGCCAATAACCGAGGGCGAGATGCGCGCTTCGGATACCGATCTCTCCATATAGGTCGGTTGGTTGGGCGGATTCATCCAGCAGCAGAACCTCCGTTTCCTCGACCGGATAGCCGACCGGCACCGACGCCCGGTCAATCGGTGTTTCCTGATCGATAAAATACTGCAGCGTTACGGTTGATTCAGTTGGTCCGAATCCGTTGACAAACAGGCAGCCTTCGGAAAAATGCTTCCGGTACAGATCCACATCCCTTTTGTCGGCGGCTTCTCCTCCCAAGACAATCAAACGAACGCTGGAGAAATCCTCCCCACCCCGCAAGGAACCCGCAAAATAGCGATATATGGTCGGGGTGGAATGATAGATAGTAATCCGCTGGGCCGACAACCAGCCGGGCAGACTGCCGATTCCCTCGGCCCTCAGGTCGATTGGACATAGCCCCGCTCCATTGAGTAATGCGCCGAAGACGTCCATTACAGCCGCGTCAAAGCAGTAGGAGGAAATCAAGCTCAGCCGGTCGCTGGCGTCGATGTGCAGTGCGTTGGTGTAGCTGCTGATAAAGTGAAGCACATTCCGATGATTCTGCGCGACGCCTTTGGGCCGCCCGGTGGAACCGGAGGTGTAAAGAATGTACGCTGCCGCGTCCGGGGAAATGGAGAGCCCAAGGTCGTGTTCGGGAATGGAGGTCTGCTTCTGATCGACGTTCAGTACAGGAGTCTTTTTGTTTGACAGTTCATTGGCTAGAGACAGATTGGCCGCATTGGTCAGGATTGCGGCCGCCTGGCAATCATCCAAGACGTAGGAGATCCTCTCCCGCGGATAATGTGGGTCAATCGGAACGTAGGTCTTACCCGCGTTCAGCACGCCCAGCATGCCGGCAATCATGGGAGCGTCCTGCTCAAACAGCAGAGCAATGTTCTCTGGTGCTGGCCCGCGCAAATCCAAGAGAGCGCGTGCGACCTGGTTGGCTTTCCGTTTGAGAATCTCGTAGGTCCACTCACACCGTCTGGAGCGGACGGCAACGCGATCCGGATGCCGCCTCGCTTGCTGCTCGAAGCGCTGGAATATGGACTGCTCAATCTGGTCCCGTTCGAATCGCACAAAGGAGCTGTGGGGACAGACTGCATTGCGGCGGGTGGAAAGCTGCCGCCGCTCATCGCCGGAGAGGAGGGGCAAGGTCGAAATCGGCCGGTCCGGGTAGTCCACGATCCCGTGGAGCAACCTCTCCAGGTGCTCACGCATACGATCGATGGTCGCCGCTTCAAACAGGTCGGTGTTGTAGCGGAAGCGGCCGACCAAGCCTTCCGGCCGGTCGTCCAATGCGAGGTAGAGATCGGTTCTCGCCATGCCCGTATCGACGTCGATCTGCGTCAGTTGCCAGCCGGGCGAAAGATCCGGGAGCTGAGGCTCGAGAACGAACATCGCTTGAAACAGCGGGTGGCGGCCGGGGTCCCGTTCGGTTCCGAGTTCCTGCACCAGGCGATACACCGGAACATCGCCATGCGATAAAGCGCCTAACGTCACTTCTCGAACGCGCCGGACCAGTTCCCGGAATGTCGGGTTCGCCGAAAGGTCGGTGCGCAGCACCAAGGTGTTCAGAAAGAAACCCAGGAGACTTTCTACTTGCGGCCGTTTTCGGATGGAATTGACCGTGGCGACGACGATGTCGGTTTGCCCGGTGTAGCGATAGAGCAAGGCCTGAAAGGCAGCCAGCAGTGTCATGAAGAGCGTGACGCCTTCGCGTTGGCTGAGCGCCTTCAAGGCTTCGGTCAAGCTCCCTGAAAAAGCGAAAGTCGGTTGCGCGCCGCGGAAACTGAGTAGCGGGGGACGGGGTCGGTCCACCGGCAACTCCAATGTCGCAGGCGCACCGGACAGTTGTTGCTTCCAGTAAGCGAGTTCCTCGGAAGCATCGTCTGGGAAAACCTCGCGTTGCCAATGAACAAAGTCAGCGTAGCGGATGGGCAACTCGGGAAGCGACGGCGGTTTTCCGGTGGAACAGGCTTCGTACAAGCTGGCCAGCTCCGGGAGGAATACATTGTTGAGGGAGATGCCATCGAAGATGATGTGATGCAGGGTGAAGAATAAGCGGTGTTGCTCGTCCTCGAAGCGCACCAGCATGGCTCTGAGTAGCGGCCCCCGTTCCAGATCGAAAGGCCGACGCGAGTCTTCCGTAGCCAGCCTCAGAGCTTCTGCTTCTCGCTTGACCTCAGGAAGCCCGCGCAGGTCGACCACAGGCAGGTCGAGCGGGAACGGAGGCTGGACGATCTGGACCGGCTGCCCGTGCAAGCAGTGGAACGTGGTTCGCCAAGCCTCGTGCCGGCGAATGATCGCACTCAAGCTCTGCTCCAACGCCTTGACATCCAGCGGACCAGAGCGGTGTATGGTGACTGGCTCGTTGTAAATGGGGAGACCGGGGTCCATTTGAGCGTGCAGCCATATTTGCTGTTGTCCATAGGAAAGTGGAGCGACGGGACCGGCTGGGCCGCGGGAAATCGGAGGCAGGCCGGCAGGTCTTGGCGGCAGATCTCCGCGGAGATATTTTTGGAGCAGGAGGCGCTTCGAATCTGAAAGATGGGCCGCTTCAGCCATGGAACGCGGCACCACGCGCAGCCGATTCAGGGTCTGCTATCCGGACGGGCAGGGCTGTCAAGCCGCGCAATCCCAGGTTTTGCCGCCAAACCAGAGGCCCGGGTTCCAGAGTAAGATTCGGAAGCCGGCGCAGCAACGTTTCGAAAGCAATTTGAGCTTCCATGCGAGCCAAGGGAGCGCCGAAGCAAAAATGAGCGGCCCAACCGAATGCCACGTGCCGGTTGTCCACGCGCGTGATGTCGAGCCGGTCCGGGTCGGCAAATCGCTCCGGATCGCGATTGGCGGCGCCCATCACGGCAATCACGGCCTGGCGCTTGCGGATCAGTTTTCCGCCCAGTTCCACGTCGGCCGGCGCCATGCGGGTGGTGTGCTGGCTGGGGGTCTCATAGCGCAGCAGCTCTTCGATCGCGGAAGGAATCCAGGAGAGGTCAGCCCGCAGTGTTTCCAATTGATCGGGGTTGCGCAGCAAGCTGAGCATGCCGTTTCCAATCAGGTTGGTTGTGGTTTCCTGGCCCCCCACCATGGTCACGATACAATTGGCGATCACCTCTTCTTCGCTCAACCGGTCGCCTCCGATCTCGGCCGTACTCAGCGCATGGATGAGGCCCTCCCGCGGATGGTCGCGCTGTTCGCGGATGGCCGCGCGAAAATAGGCGGTCATTTCCTCGACGCTTTTCAGTACGCGCGGAATGCGGTCCGGGTTGTATTGGAAGTTTCCGAGCATCTCAGCGAAATCCGCGGACCAGGCTTTGAGTTGAAGATGGTCGGCAACCGGCACACCCAGCATTCCGGCCGTGACGATGGCGGGCAACGGGCTGGCAAAGTCTCGCAGCAAATCCATACTGCTCCCGGCCGCGACCGCATCCAGCAGGCTATCGGCGATCTCCTGGATGTGAGAACGCAACATGGCCACCCGGCGGGGCGTGAAGGCCGCGGAGGCGAGGGCGCGCAGCCGAGTATGTGCCGGCGCGTCCATGAAAAGCATCTGGCTCACCATCATTTGAGCGATGGGGTTCAACGCCGCGAGTCCGATCGCCGTCAGATGCTCGGGCGTGGGTGTTACATCGGCGGAGAAGTCGTGCAGCACTTGGATCACGTCACAATAACGGGTGACCACCCAGGCGTGCAGGAAGATATCCCAATGCACCGGGTCCTCGGTCCGGAGTCGGTGATAAAGAGGATAGGGGTTGGCAAGAACCTCAGGGTCGAGCAGATGGTAGAGGCTCAAAGAAGGACCGGGCTGGGTGCCTTGGTGGGCGGGAACTGCGCTTGTCGTCACGTGTCATTCTCTCTCTGCTAAAGCGTTCAGGGCCTCTTCTTCGCTCATGGCTTCCAGCCCGGCGATCATCAACCGTTCGATCAAGGCGGACATGGCGCTCACAGTCGGATGCTCGAACAGGTTGCGCAAAGAAAGTTCCACTCCGAAGACACTGCGTACTCGCGCGATCACTTGTGCCCCAAGCAACGAGTGGCCGCCCATTTGGAAAAAGTTGTCCTCAACGCCCACTTGTTCCAGATTCAGCAGACTCTTCAGGATTCCCGACAAGTGCTGTTCCACCGCCGTGCGAGGAGCGACGAAGATCGGCGCGCTCTCGGGATCCGGAGCCGGTAGTGCGGCGAGATCCAATTTACCGTTCGGGGTGAGCGGAAGAGCGGGAAGAAACACAAAGAACGCCGGCAGCATGTAATCGGGCAGTTTCGTTTTAAGGAACTCCCGAAGAAGCTGGCAGGAGGGCTGGGAGTCCGGAGCCGTTACAACATACGCGATGAGTTGCTGGTCACCCGGTGTGTCTTCGCGCGCCACGACCAGGCTCGATTCGATCATCGGGTGAATATTCAGCAAAGCCGAGATTTCGTCTGGTTCGATACGGTAGCCCCGGATCTTGATCTGCCGATCCGCTCGCCCCAGAAAAGCGACCTGGCCATCCGGCAAAAACCGCCCCAGGTCGCCGGTTCGATACATGCGGGCGCCCGGTGTTGCGCTGAACGGATCAGGAATGAATCTTTCCGCGGTAAGCTCTGGGTCATTCCGATATCCGCGCGCCAGGCTCGCCCCGCCGATGTACAGTTCGCCAGCTTGGCCGGGCGCGACCGGTTGTTGATGGTTGTCCAGAACGTATACTTCGGTGTTGGCGATGGGCCAACCAATTGGTGGCAGCGCGTCGCAACATTCTTCCGGCTTCAAGGCGCCGGAGGTCGCCACCACCGTGCATTCGGTAGGTCCGTAATTGTTCACTACCTCGAACGGCAGGCCGGGCGGCGGATAGCGGTGGAGCCGATCGCCACCAGTGAGCATCGCGCGCAACGCCGTGCCGCGTGGCCATTCCAGCCTCATCACGCGCTCGGCCATAGGCGTGGGAACAAAGCTGATCGTGATCTCTTGGGCCACTAGCCAGTCCCGCAGAAGCTCCGGGGATTGGCGCGTTTCGTCATCGGCAAGATGGACGCTGGCTCCAGCGGTCAGGTATGGCCACAACTCCCAGACCGCCGCGTCGAAGCTCAGACCGGCGATCTGGCTGGCGCGGTCGGCTGATGTCACTTGGAAGGCATGCTGGTGCCACGACACCAGGTTGGACAGGCTGGCATGTGTGATCTCGACTCCTTTCGGGGAGCCAGTGGAGCCGGAGGTGTAAATCACGTAAGCCAGTTGTTGAGTCAGAGCTTCATCGACCGGAGAGCTCGCATCCTGGCGCGCAATGCTTCGACTTCCGGCGTCCAGTTCCACTACCTGGCAGCCGCCGGAGGGAAAGCGCTGAGCCAAGTCCGCATCTGTCACCAGTACCGGAGCGTGGGCATCACGCAACATGAAGGCTAAGCGGTCCGACGGATAAGCAGGGTCCAATGGAAGATAGGCGGCGCCAGCCTTTAGGATGCCTAAGGCGGCAACCGGCAGTCCGATGGAACGGTGCAAGCAGAGGCCAACGACCACCTCCGGCCCGACACCGAGCATGCATAGTCGGTCGGCCACCTGGTCGGACCGAACCTCAAGCTCCCCATAGCTCAACGCCTCTCCGTTTGCGACTAGCGCGACCTGCTCAGGCCGGGCGGCCGCGTGAGCCGCCACGAGCTGAGGCACACAAGCACCCGTTTGGTTTCCGAGTGACACCCGGTTGCCGTCGTTCGTAGACACCGAACTGCAGGGAACGGCTAGGCCCCGAAACATAGCTTGCTGCTGGTTGAACCGGTATTGTAACCCGAGACCCGGCAAAATACTATAGGTACTAGCAGTTCAATTGCAGTTGTGAAACTTCCGGCATCAGGAGATTGCCACTTGGCTCTGATCATTAGCCATCCGAAAGAGCTGCAAAAGCAAGATTCTGGGGACATATGACAAAAGTTGTCGAGTTCCGGCGAACATGTCCTCTACGGAGTAGTACTGATAGTACATAATTTCGTCGAAAGAGTCTGGGCACATAATAAGCCTTCCGATTCCCTCTCGCAGTGAGACTTCTGGGAGCCGAAACAACTAACTTACGGCCCTGCTGGCGCCTGGGGTCACCGACGATCTGAGAACCGTCTGGGCGAATGCCGATGGTTCAGTAACGTTGATCGGTGCAGGGGCCCAACCGTCCTCTTCGGGGTGATTATTGGTCGGCGCGGAAGTTTTGAATTGCTCATACGGCAACGCGCCGGTTGCATAGCGTGCCAGCAGAGCAGCCAGAGTTGGGTTCCGCGCCGCCGCCTTGACGATCCGGTCAACCCGACTGGCTGCGAAAAGACGCAACGTACCCCGCGCGATTTGCTCAAGCACGAGAGCGAGCTACCCAGACCCTTGAAGACGAGGCTGTTCGTCGGGCTGTGGAGGGAGTCCGCAGACCGGTTCTCTACCGCGGGAAACAGGTCTACATCCAGGGTAAGCCGCTATTTGACATCGAGTATTCGGACCAACTTCTGATCCGCCTACTAGAGGCCTTTAATCCTGAAAAGTATGGTCGACGCGTCGAGCAGATCAACCTGATGGATATCGATCCGGATAAGCTCACGCCCGAAGTACTCGATAAACTGGCTGATCATCTGATTCAGAAGGCGCTGAAAGAGAAGGGGTTGAATAGCCCCGAGATGGTAGCTGAAGTCGGCCGCCGTCTGGAGGCCGGGGAGACCGTGACCGTTGAGGCGCTGGCGCAGGAGCAGACGGATGAGCCTGGGAAATGAGCACGCTGGTGATTCTCGAGAGGGCAAGCGGCGACGGGTGTGGTGCCGCGAGTGTTGACACGGCTTGCCGAGGCTCGCAAACAGCTCGAAGCTCGCGCCGTTGCAATGACGCCGAGGCGCCCGCAGTTGCGAAAAGCTCCAGGAGAGTGATTCGCCGGCCGGATTCAGAGGACTGGTTGGTCACGGTCAAACCACGCTCGAAGCGGTGCTTCGCTCTCTGTTCACCGGGCGAGCAACTCGCTCAGGCTTGGTTGCTCGTTCCGCTCACGTTGCATGGGGTCCTTCGTTATGCGCCGGATGAAAACTTGCGCAAAATGATGCTCCACAGCCTTCACAGACGCCACTTATTTCAGCGGATACGCAAGCTCTTTCTCTTTCTGCTTGCCGTCGCTTGAAATCGCAACGACAGTAAAAGTGGTCACATCGGACGAGAAGACCGGAAAAACAAACCATGCTCGCTGAGAATAACGCTCGTAGAAGAGACTCTGGTAAGGAAAAGCATCTGCTCGCCCCGCTGTCTTCTCGATCGGTTGTATGACCTTTTCGCCGATCTTCAACACAACGTGAACTCCGCCGTTTGGCCCCCACTTGGGCAAACTGCCAGCGTACAGATTGTTGTAGCAATTCGCCTCAAGCAGGACATCCATCACGCCAAGCGGAAGCTCTCTCTTAGTGTCGTCTACCGTGATTTCCCGAAGCTGACGTTTCGCTTCGGCGGTTTCTAATGCAATGCGGTCGCGATCGAAAAGGAACGTTACTTTCTTTTCGATAGGATCGCCAAATCCGGCTCGATTCAAACGAACCTGCTGCTTCTTCTTGATCTGTTCCCACAGTTTCTTAGCTGGCGTGGTCTTGCCGCGCTCCATTGCCTCTTGAATCTCGGCATCAGACGGAGTTTGAGCAATGCCAATCGCCGTAGCTGTGGCAACAAAAAGAAGGGCAACTCTCATTGGTGTTACCATTTTTGGCGTCCGCCTTGCAGCCACTATAACCCAGCGTGACGTTCAGCGGAAACGATGCCCCCACCTCCGCCAAAACCCTCAAATGCCCGGTCTGCTCGCAGCGCAATGCTGTGGCGACTAAGCCTATTGCGCTTCAGCCGCTTTCCGCAGCGACGGGCAATCGAAATTCAACACTACTCTTGGGAGCATGAAAAACGCCGCAGATCGTAGTGCCGCCGCGAAGAAGGCTGCGGCCACCAGGAAACGCCGTGACGCCGCGAAGAACGCCGCTGCAAAACGAAAGCATCGGGCGGCTGGCCACAAGGCCGCTGAGACACGAAAAGCGAATGTTGCAGCGAGGAAGCGTAGCAACGCCGCAAAGAAGGCTAACGCGACGCGCAAGCGCAATGCTGTGGCTACTAAGCCTATCGAGACCAAGCTAGAGAATGCAGTTGAGGCACTCGGGTCAGGGCCGATTCTGTAGTTCCGATTCTTTACACGCGTCGTCGTCGCGATAACCCTTGTGTCCTTATTCGCGCCGCACATCTTCAGCGTTCTTGTCCTCCCGCAACGCCATAAACTTCGCATGCCGCAAAGTCTGCGCCGCTGGCAGCCTCGGCGGGGTGGGCAAAGGCCCACGAAACGTCCGCCTTGGACTGGCGCTCAGTTCTACGGAATGGGTTTGCACAAGTTAATGGGCACCGTGAAATACCCGGCGCAAGCCACACCCAGAAGATCATCGTTAAGCCGTGTGCGGGAAAACTGCACGCACGGTTTGAAAGGGGTTCTTAGAAACGGGCCGGTGTAAGCCGGTACCGCGCTAAAATCTACCAATGAAAGTTGATCTCACCGAAGACGAGATCCGGCTCCTTATGGAGGCGGTCGAGCATTTCGACGCCTACCTGCATTCGCAGCGCCGGGAGAGCGATGAGATCAAGGCTCTGCTGAGGATGCTGCAAAAGCTATTGAAGAAGTAGTCTTTCAAATCGCACCCACCGCTCGCGGCGACCTCTCATGATGGTCAGCACAGATGGGCATGGCGGATAGAACGCCGCCGTATGCTGAAGAACGACTGCGAGGCGGTGAACGATGAGCGATGACAAAATCAAAACCACCAGCGGGCTCATTTCCCCGGCTCCTGCTCCACCGCACGCATGCAATCCTCGAACGTCGGGTTCTCGCCAGCTTCGATGAGCCGCTGCGCTTCTGCGACGGCTCGCTGATTTCCGCCTAAGGCCCTGCTGAGCAAGTGGTCTGCGATGACGTCGAGTTGGTCCGGCGTCATCTTGTCCGGATCGGTCTCCCACAGCAAGGCGCTGCGATCGACGAACATGCCGATCTCTTTCCCGATCAGCTCCTCACAGCGCGCCGCGGCCCCAACCCATTCGATTCGGCGCTCCAAGAACGGATTGCGAGTGAGGCTTTTTGGAAGGTCCCTGCTTTCCTGGCCCTGCCCGCCTTCGGATAACTCACGGTTGAACTACATTAAATAGCCCTTACCCTCGGGAGCGTCAAAAACGTGGAACGCCGAGTCTTCTGAAACTATTCGTTTATCTTCTTAACATGAACCCCTGCGTTATCCAAAGCTTCATGAAGCCTTCCCCGAAGAAAGCTTAGGCGCTAACGACAATTGACGCAGGAATGCTCGACGAAAATGATCCACCCAAGAGCCTCCAGGCGCGGGAGTCGCGGTCCCTGACCGTGCCAGAGACGGACCCCCCTAGTCTGTCTTGGAGTCCGCTTCCCGAGACTATCTGGGTTGCGACGGAGGAATGAAGTGTTCTAACGTATTGATTCCGGCCGTTCCGATATGAAATCGACTTCCTGAGAGCCATCCTGGACTGCGGAGCCTGGTTTCCGACCGCCGGGTGAACTGTGCAGAAGCGCATGGACAGGCTGACCGCAGAGCGGAGAAGCTGGAACATGAGTCGCATCAAAGGGCGGGACACCGCACCGGAGAAGCGAGTCCGCTCCCTGCTGCACCGGCTCGGATCTTTTTCAACTGCGGCATCTTGGCTTGCGACGCTTGCAGATAGATGGGCTCTACGTACAGGAACGTATGTTCAATGGGCAGAACCAGCATTTGGCCGCGCAATACCTGGGAGCCTTGCTGATTCCACAGCGTGAGATCCTTCGAGATGTTCTGATCCTGGTTGATGCGCGCTTCCACTTGCATGGGCCCGTAAATGATCTCCTGCTTCGATAGCAGCAGCACCACGTTGGTTCGGGTACCGTGACGGATATGCCGATCTGTGTCGACTCTTCCAGGAGGTCAGAGGCGGACGGAGGGAGACAGATTTCCGCGCTCTCGCTGACCGGCTCAATCCGCTGTGGTAACCCTGCTGCCCGACACGAAGAATCCCGGTAAGATCGGCTGATATGGCGTCAGCGATATTCCAGCAGTACCGAGATCACTATGGCATCGGGGCATCCGACATGAGCGAAGGCTGCGGCAATATCTACGCCAACGATGGCACCCTCGTCGCAACGGTCTCGTACAACGGACGAGTCTGGCACCCACAGGGCGAATTGCTGCAAGAATCGATCACCGCGAGCGCCCCTGACGAGTGTGGCGACTGCAAATAGTGTCGACTTCCACCGCCACCGTACTGGCTCTCACCTTTAAGAGTCTTTTGTAGCCCGTCGGGCAATACGCCGATCCGCTAACTCTCTTCCTGAATGCAGCCCTCTCCCAATATGCCTTCATCCGCTCTGATTGGGCTTTCCGCTTGGCGTGGATGACCGACTGTCCTGTCCCTCTTCTTTCTATTGCGCCGGTAGTCAGTGCTGCCTTTTATTTCCTCACCCTTAAACTGAGAGAAGCTAGCCTCTCGAAGCCCGGAGGCTCTGGATCCCTGCTATCGCTCCAGCACTACTTCACGCAGGGAGCATTGTACGTGTCTAGTGAGCAGACGAATGATCTAGCTCGCATCTTCAACGACAGCTACGAAAGGGTCATGCATGGGCCGGGTAGAAGCAGCGGCGAGTTCTTCGTTGCCTTCTATGACCTACTAACTGCGACCAGCGACGAAGCGGCAAGCAAGTTTCGGAACACCGACATGGCGGAGCAAGTTCGGACGCTCCAATCATCGGTCACCGTTCTCCTGAACTTTTTCGTGAGCAGCCGTCAGGACGAATACCTCGGAAAACTTGCGGAGCGTCACAGCAAACGAGGCGTGGACATACCTCCAGAACTCTACTCGGTCTGGCTGGACTGCTTGATTGAAACCGTGCGCCAGTTCGACCCCAAGTTCAAAGATGACGTGGCAGCGGCGTGGCGAGTCGTGTTTTCGAAAGGAATTGAGGTCATGACCTCTAGGTACGCGGGAGATTAAGAGTTCGTTCAATGGACGGCCGCGACTATCTTGTGCGCCAACTCGCCGATCACAAGGCCGCCATCGACACCGAAGCTCTCAAAGGCCCCGGTTTGACCGAATACGCCAAGATGTGCGGCGAGGTACTGGGCAAGGGACACGCTCTCTCTGGTGACGCCTGCGTGTTGGATGGCTATTGTGGTGGCGCCGAAAAACTCGACAAAGCTATAGCCGAATTCGCCGTCGCCTATGCGGACCAGAGCACGGCCCGATTTACGTTTGTCTGTTGTTTCAGAGAATCGAATTGCTCGCTGAGCCATATGAGGTTCCTCTAATTTGTAAGGTGGTGGCGGCGGCACTTTGGGACAACGAAAATCAAGAAATCGACGGCGCATCCCCACGGGGATGCATTTTTTCGAACTGCATCCCGCGAGAAGTGCAAGCGCAGTAAGAAGAAACGACGCCCTCGATACGCCTCTGAGTCAGGCAACAAGACGAATGGAAGTCTGGGTAGCGGAACACGAAAGGTCCCCACGACGGTGACCTGGAAGCCTGATACCAACCTGGGTTTTCGTTATTTGAGGATGACAACTACAGCATGAGGCGAATAAGAGCGAGGCTGGCGGCGCACAGCGCTAGGCAAGAGACGACGCCGGTAAGCAATGCGCGTCCGCCCACGCGCGCCAGGAAATGAACGTCCACCTCCAATCCCATCGCGGCCATGGCCAGAGTCAGTAGAAAACTGCCCGCGTCAGCCAACACGTCTGCGGTGGAAACGCTGAAGCTGCGCGAGGCTTGCCAGACTGGATGAAACTCGAGTGCCGGAATTAGCCCCAGCGTATTCATCAGCGCTGCGGCTACGAAACCCCAGAAGAATGGCGGGACTAGCCGCGAGTAATGCACCTGGACGCCGTCCGTCCGCTTGCGGCGCGCGTATGCGATAGCCAGAACGAAGGTGAACGGAGCAAGCAGTGCCACGCGCACCAGTTTCACCAGCGTAGCGATGCTTCCCGCGCCTGGACTGAAGGCGAAGGCTGCCGCCACCACCTGTGGGACGGCGTGGATAGAGGTTCCAGCCCACACGCCAAAGGCTTGATCGCCGAGCCCCAGCATCGCACCGGCCAGAGGAAACAGGAACATCAGCGGCAGTCCCAGCAGATTGATCGTGCTCATGGAGAGCATGAGGTCCTCGTCGGTGGCGTCAATGAGCGGCGCCACAGCCACGATTGCGCTGTTTCCGCAGATGGCCGTGCCGGCGCCTATCAATAGTGCCGTTCTCTTCCAGAGTTTGAGCATGCGGCCGAACCAATAAGCGGAGCCGGTCGCGACGCCAATGCAAGTCAGGATGATCACCAGTGCCGGCACGCCAACCTTTTCAAGGCTCGTGAGATTCAGGCTGAATCCGGTAAGCACGATGGTTACCGGGATGACCTTCCTAACGATACCCTTGCAACCTTCGAGAATGACGTGAGGCAGCCTGAGCGCATTGCGGGCTACTACTCCAAGAAGAATGGCGATGATGGCGGGGCTGACTGGCCGCCGCACGCCGAACTCGCCCGCTATGCGAAATGGGACGAACGGCAGGTAATGGACAAGGTAGGCCGCGGCCGCAATGAGAAGTGCCGCCGCATATCCCGGCCAGATGGATGGGCGCACGGGTTTGCCTTTTCCAGGTACGGCGCGGGTGACGACGATCGGGACATCCAGGCCCTCCATGGAGTCCAGCGAGGCCAAAGCTTCAGCATCCAAAGAGCCGTAATAGGTGTGCGCGCGCGACTGCAAAAGGAAGTATATGTCAAACGTTGGCTAACGAGCGATTTTGTTTCCTTGGTCGAAGATCATCGTGTCGCGAAATGTTGTGGATTCTCCGCACGAAGACCTTCGATGGGCATTTGCGGAAGTTACTACTCCTGGAAGAGCCCGAGAACGAACCCCGAGATTCAGGGAAGTTGACAGCCAGCCTGACAGCCAACAGAAATGGTTCTGATTGCTCAGCGTGTCCCTGGTGGACAGACGCGTTACCCATGTGGCTGAAAAATCGCGACATCGCACTCCATGGATAGCGCTTGGCAGGACTCATAATCCGTTGGTCGTAGGTTCAAGTCTTGCAGGGCCCACCAAATCGGGCGGGTGGCGAACGGAGACCGGCGCTTCCGCACGCCGCTCATCCGGGCATAATGCATGATGATCTTGTAAGCGGTAGCCAATGGACGGCGCTCGCGCCGGACGGCTGGCTTTCGCGGCCGAAGCCGAAACTTCCGCTCCTCATCGTTCGCCATTTTTCACCAACTCCTGCATTGCCCGCCGCGAATCGTCACCCATCGCCTGGCCCGCGCTTTTCAACAATCGGGCGTGCCGGCCTTGCGCCCTGGCCACGGCCGCAGCCAACGCATGTCCGTCCGGCTCGGGAATGCAGGTCAGCAGAATCTTGGCGAGACTGTCCACCAGGGCGAACAAGGCCTGCTGCGCTCGATCCAGTGGTACCATCCCCTGCCGGAGCTGCTCAATGCTGGCGGCCAACCGGTCCTCAGCACCGAGCAGTTCTTCCCTTTGGCCGGACAATTCCTGCTCCACCGCATGGCGAATGAACCCCGTTGGCGATGAAAAGCCGCGCTTCTCGGTCGCCTCTCGGATACGTTGGTCGGTCGTCTCGGAGAATCGAATCGCTCGCTGAGCCATATGAGGTCCCTCTAATTTGTAAGGTAGTGGCGGCGGCACTTTGGGACAACAAAAATCGAGAAATCGACGGCGCATCCCCACGGGGATGCATTTTTTCGAAATGCATCCCGCGAGAAGTGCAAGCGCAGCAAGCAGAAACCAACCAAAACGCGCAGCAGCGCATCCCGATCCTTTATGTTCCACTAACCATTTTCGGTTGCCTTTCCCCCGTGTTTGCGAGTGGCCGATGTTGCAATCTGTTGCACTTTGTTCACAAAGTGTTGCGCCCCCTCACGCTGACCCAAAACTGATGCACTTTGTTAACAAACTGTTTGCAAACTGTTGCACACTTCAAAAAACGCTAAACGGACTTCCGATAAACTGAGACGGCGAAAAGTGCGACACTTTCCAGGGTTCACAATCTGTCGCAATCCAGACTGTCTCAGCTAGGGGGTCGCCCGAAAAAGATTTACCGTCCCGCGCCCCGCCCGCCATTTCCTTATCAAGTGAGGGGCAAATGCAGACAAACGTCGCGAGTGCGGTGATGCGGTCTGGTTTCACAACAAAAATATGTCCCGAAGTGGCTCCGCCATTCCCTTACAAATTGAGGGGCACTCGACGAGCTGGAACCCATGGTCAATCTAAGGACAGAGCATGATGTTCCGAAACGACTCACCGTTAGCGTTGCATGGCTGCGCCAGATGCCAAGAGGGAGTCGCGGAGTAGTTTTACATGACCGCTTTGATCGTTGTTCCTCTGATCGTCATGGACAGCGGCCCATTGGGAAATCATCTTATTGCATGCCATGGATGGCGCTCCTTGGGATTCTAATGAGGAGGGCGCGCCGGTTCAACACTGAGACGGCCACCCTCCTCCAAAACATTTCGGCTATCTTTGTAGTAGCCGCCGAGCCTTGCTCTAGGCTACGAAAAGGAACGTCTCGTCCGGTTGACTCTAATACCGTCGGCGGACTGGCGACGGAGCGACTGGATCCAGATTTTGAAAAATATGGACGCGCATATGACTCTTGATGAAGTGGCAAGCAGTTCGATCCCGCTGCGCGGGTTTGAGCATGACACAGAGACGATTCGATCAGCAGCTACGCGGCTGCGTTTGGCAGTCGAAGGCATATCTTCTCCACACTCCCTCATCGGGATAAAACCCGAAAGCCTCATTCAATTGGACACGAGTACTATTGCGATAGAAGGCGCGTTAAAAGGAATTACCGGAGAGATCGATGGTGCGACTGAATACACTAAGCGGCGCAAACTTATACCGAACGCACTCATCTGTAACCAGGTTGTAGCCGACTTGGCGAAGGCTGAAGGACATCTGGACACCATGGCCGTTGAGCGTTTGGACAAGCCAAACGGGCCGTTGCAAGTCCGCGTAACGGACGCCTTCTGTCGGTGGCTTGCTGATTCAGCAAACAGTCCAATGCTGGGCTTGGGTTCGGGTCCGACACCCCCACCCTCACCCTCGATTGAAATCACCAGACTCCCTTCGGCTGGGGCGCTTTATTACAACCCGTCAGCTCACAACCGAGTTCGGTCCTTGCTCCCTAGAATCGAAACTATGAGGAGGTCTCTTAGGATTGACATCTGGATCAAACAGCCACGGCGGGAAACCTGTGAGAGTTTGGTCCGGGCGTGCCAGAAAGCACAGCATGACTTCGAGGATTTTCTCGCTTGGTTCACGCAATTCCAACTCGGGCTACATGGCGCAGGACTAGATTGCTACGTAGCTCAAGTTCTGCTGGGAATGCATGTTTCAGGGGGTGAGGTTCGGCTACCAGGTGACATGCGAAACTTGGCGGACTCGTCCGAACACGAAGCGTACGCCACGATTCTGCGTCAGGCGCGGGCCCGAAAGGCAGCGGATGAAAATGGAGAGCAGGATCGAATACCTGTTGACCCACCTGGCACACGAAGGAGCGGTCGGCGGTTCGATGCCCTATACCGTGCCGATTTTCTGGAAGAAGTTGGCAACCTGTTCGTTCCTTTCAGCCAACTCGAAACCGATACGATGATGCGTGCCGCCTTAATTGAGGCTGCCACGCGAGAAGACTTCGAGCGTATTTTCCGCAAAGTGCGTCTGCCGCGCGCGCATGCCAGGTTCGCCGCGAGAGTCCTATCCGGTCGAGCGGTTCTCGCGGATAACCCTGCCGCCGCCGTAGCGATTGTGGAAAAGCGCGAGACGATAATTGAGGCCATGGAGGGCGATAAGTTCTTCCGAAGTCTGTTTGGGTAACTTAGAAATTTATTTTGGCTGTGTTTTTAATAGTTTAGCGACTTCAACGCCGTCAAGATAGTTTTTTTCGCGAGTATAAGGCAGGAGGCAATTTTCATGGTGTCGCTAATAATAGCATTCGAGGAACCCGGTTCCAAGCCACTCTCGGTGGCCGTCGTGCACGACCAAGACCTCCTCCATCGCGCCGCGCGAGTCGCCTTGGACCAGGCGCAGCGCGAGGCTTCTGAGGTTGCCAGGGAGAATCCCATACTTGGCAAACTTCTCTCGGCCGAGGTCGTACGACTGCGGGTAGCGCTCACGACCCTGATTCCCGGCATCGGACTTGATCCCGAGCACTTTATGGCCCGCCCCATTTAGAGCTGAGCTAACCCTCCGCAGGGCTACTCCTCGCAAACAAAATACTTCTCGTCCCAGTTCCTAAGAAGCGGAATTAACATGTCCATCGGTGCGCCACGTTCCCTGAGACCTGTCAACGGAACAATCGACAGCCCCGATACAACATTCGAACGACATTTCAACATTGATGAGTTGGCGGCGATTTGGAAGTATAGCCGCGAGACGGTCCGGCAGCTCGTGAAAGACGAACCTGGCGTCATCAAAGTACGAAATGGGCCGCGCAAAACCATGACGCGGTACAGCATTCCAGAATCCGTGGCGCGGCGCATCCATACACGATTGTTAAATCCTGGCGCGCTATAATCGATCGCCATGCGACTCAATTTGCAACGAAGACACTCAGAACGGTGCGCTGGCGGCCATCCAGCTTACTCGCGCTCCTACGAATCCGACGAACGAAGGCGTGCGTGCAAGCAATGCTTTTGCCCGATCTACGCCGGTGGAACGCTTAGTGGGGTCTTTCGTCGGAAGAACACAGAGTGCAACGACTGGGAAGAAGCGCGGATTGTCGCGGATACTTGGGAGCGGACTGGTTCCTGGAACGGCGAACTAGTTCCGGTCGCGGCTGCAAAGCTGGAGCAGCACCAATCCGAAGGCGCTCACCCAAAGATTACAATCCAGTTCGCGACTGATGCGTATCTTTCAAACCGGGCTGGACGCGAGATCAAGCAATCCACCTACAAGAAATACAAAACCTTCGTCAAGCAGCTTCGTGATTTTGCAGACACCAAAGGCTACGTGATGATGGAGCAGTTGCAACAGATCACGGACATGGACGAATTCTACGCCCGGTGGAAGGACGGAGTCCGGGCCAAAGGTAAAAAGCTGGAGCGGCTGAATGGCTTTTTTAATTTCTGTGTAAAGCGCAAATGGATCTTAGAGAACCCCGCCCAACATCTTGAACCACCGGTCGGCGCTGGTTCGGCGGCAAATAAAACGCCGTTCACCGATGCCGAAATCCAGGCGATGTATGCTGCGTCCAGAAAGCTCGGGATCGTTAAGTGGAAGAGCGGAGCCCGTGAGGGCGAATGGTCCGGCGAAGAGGTCGTGACCTTCATGATGTTGGAGATTTACACCGGCCTTCGCATCGGAGACGCAGGCTCGTTCGATATGGACCGGCTAAAAGGCAATGAGTGTTTTCTTCAAATGCACAAGACAGACAAGCCGCTCTTCACTTGGCTGCCGGATGAACTAATCCATCGCTTATGGGAATTAGCGGAACAACGTGGCGCACGTCCGTTCATGACACCGGGGGGATCGACACGAATGGAAACCGTCGCTGATCTTTGGCGACGCAAACTGAACAAGGTTTGGGCGCTGTGTGGGAAGTGGGAAGAGCGGCCACACCCCCACCGTTTCCGACATACATTCGTCCGCATCCTGCTTCAGAATGGGGTGTCTCCGGCTGACGTAGCGGAACTGATTGGCGACACGGAAGAGATGGTTCGGAAGCATTACGCTCGATGGGTCCCAGAGCGGCAAGAACGGCTCACGCGCATTCTCCAGCAAGCTTTAACGGCCAAGGTCGCCCCTCCGAGGCTTGTATCAATCGCAGGGAAACGTGGACGACCGTGAACTTCATTGGTCAGAATTGGTCAGATTTTGGAACAGCCGCCTTCTAAGCTACTGATTCTAATCTGGCGGTGAGGGTGGGATTCGAACCCACGGAACCCGCAAAGGTTCAACGGTTTTCGAGACCGCCCGATTCAACCACTCTCGCACCTCACCGTACCCTTATTCTACCTGGTTTCCATCACTTACGGACACTGTCACCACGCCATTTTAGCGCGCAATGGGCAGTGTCACCAATTTGGCACCATTTCCCGCAATCAACCCAACCGCCCGCCTTTTTGCATCGCGGTTCGTGTGGGCGTAGCGCATCGTCACAGATACTGACGCATGACCAAGCAGTTCCTTCACCGTCACTAGGTCCGCACCATTTCTAGTGAGCCTTGAGGCGAAGGTGTGCCACGTCACATCGTTGAGACCAGCCTTGCGGCAAGCCTTCTTTAATCCGAGCCAGAGATCTTTCCACTGTCCTCCGGTTTCGGGGTTGTAGAAAACGTATTCACATTTGCGCAGGCCGGACCAGCCGTTCACGACAGCAAGAGCCCTGTCGTTCAGCGGGACTTCCAGCATGCGCCGATTCTTACGCACCAACATTTTGATGGCGGCGTTCTCCAGATCCACCTCCTCCCATCTCAGATTTAGAATTTCACCGAGCCGAAGCCCGGTATTGATCGCGAACGTGACAAGGTCTTCGAGATACGGAGAACAGCACTGAAGAAGATTCTCTTCGTCCGCTTCGGAGAGCGAGCGGATTTGCAGATTGTCCTCTTCGAGGAACCTCACCCCTCTGACGGGATTCCTTCCAAAGAACAACTGCCAGTGCTCAGCCATGTTGAACATATGCTTCAGCAACGCCACTTCACGCCGTCGCCGGACTGGCCGATTGGTTCAGCCGATCCAGCTTGTATCGTTCGATCTGTAATGCGCGGATGTTCCCTAGCTGCGTCGTGCCCAAAGACGTATTCAGATGTGTCATGATCTGTTCGTCCCTCAGCCATGAACGCTTGTTGGCCTTCGCATAGTCCATGTACTGCTGACCGAATTGCGCCAACGTGATCTTCACAGATTGGGCATATTTACCCCGCTCGACTTCGGATAAACGCAACGCACAAAACTTCTCTGCCTTCCTGCGATCTGAAGTGCCGGTGCTTTCCTGCACCCGCTTCCCTCGCACGTAAAACGTCAAATACCAGACCCGGCCTCGCTGGTAGAGTTTCATCAGATGATCCTTCTACCGCTTACCGATGTGTCGATTATAGGGTATTGGTGGAGAGTTTCCAAGACCTGCCCGTAGTCGAAACGCACGCAACGACCGGCCTTCACGAACGGAATGCGACGCAAATATACCCAGTTGTAGAGGGTTCCCCTGCCAACGCTGAGTCGGGCGTGAAAGCTCGTTTATGTCGATGAGCTCAGTAGAGACAGGCGGTTGTGCCGACGCCACACCGGCGCCAGAGCGCCGCCGTAGAAAACCAGCAGCACGTTCAGACGTGGGGCCTCTCGTAGATTCATCCTTCATAACTTTGGAAATTGGAAGATCTGAGCCCATGGGCGTCCACTGCTTAACCACCAGATCAGCGATTCAGTTGATCGCGCGTGCCCCTTTTTTCAGACATTGTTCTAGTGCGCTGTCCTTGCTGCGTGAACGTTGTATTGATCGGATCGGTATCCACGAAGTGCACTGGCGCTGATTTCGTTCGAAAGTACTGGGCGAGGATCGCGGAAACGAAGCTCTTTCCCACGCCCCCTTTTCCCTGCAGCACCAGATGAACCGATGCCAGGGCCCCATTTGCGCTCGTTTCTGTTTTTGTCATAAGTTACCTCTCAATCGATCAAGTTCTTGTTAATTGAAAACGGATCGTACTCGAACACGGACTGTTTCTTTTTCTCCCGCTGCTCGCGGAGATTGGCGAACGGATCGGAAGGCAACGGCGCTGCCAGGTCGCGGTCGCTGTTTGTCAGTGCGGTCTGCGGTTGTAGCCCCAACGCTGAAGGCCGTGAGCGCCTTCGCCTTAGCCGCGAAGTGTAGACCCGAAATTGGGGGTACGGGATCTCCAATCCATCGAGCTTTGCGGCCTCCCAGACTTCTCTGAGTTTCATTTCTCGCGCCAAGCCCGCCTCAATTTCCTTCCATACTGCAGTAACCGAACGATACCCAACTAAAGCTTCCGCACGAGTGAAGCGGATTTCAGGCGCTAGCTTATGCGCCTAATGGGCAACGGGGTTGGCTGGCAACCGTGCGCGGTCTCATGCTCTTTCAGTTCTTTGCGTGTTCGGTCAAATACCGCCCGTGCTCTTTCTGCACGTCGATGGGCTGCCTCAAAATCTTGGGTTGTTAGATCCGCGTCCAAGCAGAGAACTAGCTTCGCTGTAGGCTCGCACCGCCTCGCGGTACTGCTTCAATTGCACTTCTCGCTGAGGGCATGTCGTTTCCGGCATGTGGGCTTCCTTCCAGCTTCATCGAAGACTGCTCAAAAAATACCACGTAGCGGGGCTCGTTGAGCCTAGACAAATAGCCAGGGATACCTGATGCGGCTAGCAAGCTGATGCTAGAGCCATTTTTATTTAACTCCGGTTCTCGTTCATCCCTCAACCCGCCTGCCACCTGACTACGCTTGGCCTGATGTCAACTGGGTCTGCGCTGGCAAGTAAGATGATCCGCTTGTACCCAGTTCAGGGCTCCGGTCTTGCTAATCTGCCGATCTGGTGGCCTACACCCGTCGCTGAAGCTGGCACAAAGCAGACCGCGCGTCGCAGAACCTATTGACCCGACCTAAGCTCGCCTTCCCACGAGGAGGTAGACAACGAGGATGATCAGCAGCACGCCGCCAATGCCACTTCCCACTATAGGGCCCCCATAATAGTACCCACCACCGCCTCCGAAAAGGAGCAGCAGAATCAAAATAATGAGGATGAGGTTCATATGCGGATTCTCCTAGATCACTACTATATCGCATGTGGGGTATGCTTGGTTCTCATTGCCTCATCGCAACTTCGTAGGGCTTCGTCGGTATCGGCCCTTGCCATTCATCAGATTCCGAGTTCGCCTCGGAGAAGAGGATATCACACGCGACAAGCGGGCATGATTGAGAATTTCAGCGTTGACGGCGCACGTCTACAGGAGTGGAAGCAGCACCCTCAATCTTCGGTTGCGAGTGTCGTTATCGCCGCAACATTCATTCCCATGCTGTGGCGTTTGAGCCCGTTCCCGGCAGTGTTCATCACGACGCCCATCACGAGCAGCGGCCTTAACCGGCGGCGCAGAATAGGGGCGGAGGTTCTGAGCGCCTCCCACAAAGCCCTATGCGTCTAGTCTTATTGCTTGCCGCCTCGGCTGTGGCCGTCTCGGCGCAATACCCTTTCCCAGGACCCGTAACTGGCCAGCCTGTTCCTTCCATGGCGCTCCTAGACTTCACTATGGAAAAACTCCTCACTACGTATCAGATTCCCGGCGGCGCGCTGGCTGTTTCGAATAAAGGCGCATTGATCTACGCGCGAGGCTTCGGTTACGCCGACACCGCCAGCTCGACGCCCGTCCAGCCCGACTCCCTGTTCCGAACGGCCAGCGTGAGCAAGACGTTTACTGCGGCCGTAGTGCTCAAATTGATTGAAGAGGGCCAGCCGATCCTACACCGCAACGGCTACAAGATCACCAACCCGACCGTGCTCGCTCGCATCGAGCATGAAGAGTTGGAGCAGTTCCTGCGAGGCTGCGGCTGGACGCCCCACTTTGTGGAAGGCGACGATCCGGAAACGATGCATCAACTCATGGCCGCCACCATGGAAACCGCCATCGAGAACATCCGGCAAATCCAGGAGAATGCTCGGAAGAACAGCGACACCACGCGGGCGCGCTGGCCCAGATGGCCCAAGGGCTGGACGGGACCGAAGGTAGTCGATGAGCTGGGAGGATTCTAAAGTCCAGCCTCTCCCGAGAGGCCATCCAAAACGCCCCGGAGTTCGTCGACTTCACGCCGATCACTCAGGAGTAATGAAAACCGGCTCTATTTTCACTATGGCCGGCCCCCCTATTGGCTGCACGAAGCCGAACACAAGCGTTCTTTATCCTTGAGCGG
The DNA here is from genome assembly GCA_003162425.1 of Bryobacterales bacterium. GTDB lineage: Bacteria > Acidobacteriota > Terriglobia > Bryobacterales > Bryobacteraceae > Palsa-89. The sequence goes on from PMOK01000168.1 coordinate 51,703, forward strand.
CGTGTAGGTGTGTGGTGGCACGGCGAATCGCCCGCCACTCGACCGGCGCGATTCACGGGCCGGAAGACAGAACCCTCGGCGACTCCGGCCGCAAAGGTCCAAGCATCGATCGCCACCTTGACCCAGGTTGGCATCGGCGCCGTCCGGATGCGGCCATGCTTTCCCCGGAGATCGACTATGCACCAACGGACATCGCGTTGTTGGGCATGCACGAAATGGTGCAATTCAACGTTCCTTCCATGCCCCACGCGGACGTTACATACGGAGGTAACGCGCTCGGGCTGGTATCCGGAGTGGTGCAAGTGAACTTTCGCGTACCACAAACGTATTACGTGCCTGGGTCGGCCTATCCGGCGCCGATTATTTTGTACGTTGGAAGCACATCTGTTGGTGGTGATCTCGGTCCCGAGATATGGATTCAGTGAGGCGCTTCGGCCCCTCCGGAAGCCGTTGACCCCTATAAAGTTTCTTTATGCCACCGACCTTGTATACATAACAGGAGGGTTGCGTTTTGAACGTGCAGGGAAGCCACATCAGCCCCAGCACGGCGCCTCTCGATGCGCCGGAATCGCTGAAGCTGCTCGATCGCCAGAGCCTGGAGCAAAAGCCCCGCGATAGCGATACCGGCAGCATGGGCGAGGTTTACAAGGACTAATGCGGATCTTGGCGAAGTCCTTCTGAGGAAGACTGATCGCGGTCACTGTTTTTCCTTCGTATCGAGACTCTTCTTCTTAAACACATTTAACTTGTTCCAAAAGTTTCTTTTCTTCTGGGTCGTAGCTGGCGATACACCGACTTCTGCTCGTTCCGAGGCGCTCGCTTGGTTGACGTCTTGCCCGACGCTTGCTGTTGGGATAGTCAGCTTCGGGCTGGGTGTTGGCTCGGTTAGGTCATGGTTCGATGTCTGAGCTGGTGGAGGTGGTTCGAATACACTGGCTTCCGCGGCGCGCTTCGAACCGTGTTTTTCTGCCGGCTTGGCGAGCCGCGGGGCTGTTCGCAGAGCAGTCTCCTTCCTGAAGACCGTAGTAGAGGTCGCGAAGGCCGGAGGCGAGATATGCAGGGTGTGCAACGGTATGATCGCAGACGGTGCAGGGTGGAATGGGTGGATGGCGGACGAAGCTACAAACGCCAAGATCAGACCGGTTACGATCGCGAGTCCGATGCCAAGAGCACTCTTGTGGGCCAGTGAAAATTCGGCTTTGACCGATTGCTCAAGCTGAGCAATGGAGTCCAGGAATTCATCGGCCGACTGATAGCGGCGTCGCGGATCTCTGGCCAGGGCACAGCGGATGATCTTGTCCCATTGCGGTGACAGGCTCGGCTCAAGCTGACTGGGCGGCTGAGGGTCGCCCTCCGAGTCAGTTAGCACCGGCGCAAGCTTTCGGTTTGCTCCAAAGGGTTTTCGTCCGGTGAGAAGCTCATACAGGATGGCTCCGACGGAATAGAGGTCGGATCGCCGGTCTGGGTGGGTGGCGCCCTTCAATCGTTCGGGCGCCAGGTACGGCAGGGCGCCAAGTATCTCTCCGCAATTGGTCAACAGAGGATCGCTGAAAGCCTTCGAGAGTCCGAAATCACTCAGCTTCACTTCGCCGACCGTGGTGATCATGACATTGGCAGGAGTTATGTCCCGATGCACGACGCCCTGTTGATGCACATAGCGAATCGCTAGCAGGATCTGCTTAATGTATCCGATTCCTCTCTCGAGAGGCAGGCGCCCGGCGCTAAGCATGCTTTCGAGCGTCTGCCCATTGATAAACTCCATCAACAGGATCAGCTGATTTTCCGAATGAAGCGCATTATAAAGGACAGCAATATTGGGATGGCTTAAACGGGCTAGGACCTGCAGCTCGCGCTCGAATCTCTTGATCTGGGACTCGCTTGCCAGTTCCGTGGACAGAACCTTCATTGCCTCAGTTCGCTTGCTGAGGCGGTGTTCGACCTTGTACATTGGCCCCAGCCCGCCGACATCGAGCAGGCCAGTGATTTCGTACTCGCCGAATTTTTGTCCTACATGGAGATCCACGTGAGCATGTCCAAGTCGCCGGACTCCGAGTCCATTATTAATTACTGTTCGCCGTTACTCAACCCCGCATGGAAATATCCGCGAGCAAGTTCGGGTTTGGCTTCTATCGCGAGCGTCCAGTAGGAGCGTGCTTGATCCTCGCGGCCGATAGCTTTGAGCACATGTCCAAGGTTCAGGAGAGCTTCTGGGAACTCGGGCTTTTGATTCAGTGCCTCACGATAGAGCACTGCCGCTTGCTCGTTCTTACCCAGTTTGTGCGACAGCAGTGCGCTGTTGTAAAGGATTTCCGCGGTCTTCTCGCCAAGGTCATGCAGGCGCAAGTGATGATCTAGCGCTTCTTGCGCATAATCGCGATCCAAAGCGATCGCCGCCAAGCCTCGCACGGCGTCAACACAACCCGGCTCGCGGTCTATTAACCGAATCAACACGTCCCGAGCGGCATCGTGCTGGTTGAGCTTCCAGAGAGCCATCGCCAAATTGAGCTCGGCCTCGCGCCAGTTTTTGCGTTTTTCTACACACGATTGGAAGGCGGCGCTGCTCGCAGCGTAGTCTCCGCGCCTCAGCTGCAAATAGCCGAGACGAAACTCGGCCTCAACAAATTCCGGATGGTGAGAGACGATTCTTGCGTAAATCTTCTCAGCGTCGTCGACGTCGCCTTGCTGCTCGCGGACCCACGCTAGTTGATATTGCAGGTCGCTCCGCTGGGGCGCTTGTTCCACCGCGCGCTCGAACGCGACGCGAGCACTCGTCAGATCTCCGATTTCCAAGTAAACAGCACCCAGTTGAATGTGAGCGTCGGCCGAGTCCGGCCGTATCACCCGCGCCCGAACATATGACTGAATGGCGTCGTTGAAATTGCCTTGCCGCTGACAGGCGAGCCCAAGATTAAACCAATGTTCGAATTCCTTCGGAGCGATTTGGGTGAGCTTCGCACAGAGACGTTGAGCTTGATCGACATCGTTGCGGGCAAAGGCCGCCGCCGCCAGACTTTCGAGAGCCACCTGATGATCGGGGCGCTGCGACAAAAGCTGCTCGGCGTATTTCCGAACCGTATCGTAGTCTCTCTTTTGCAGGCCCAGACTGATCAAATTCAGGAGAGCAGGCTCAAAATCGGGCGACAGCTGGAGTATCTTTTCGTAAAGCGCCTTTGCTTCATCGAAGCGGAGGAGCAACTGGAGCGATACTGCTTTGCCAAACAGCGCCGGTTGATAGGACGGATCGGACCCGAGGCATTCTTCGAAGATCTTTATCGCTTCCGGGTATTCCTTTTGGTTTATCGTGCAGACGCCGATGGACGTTTTCGCCTCGATCCAGTTTGGATTCACCGCCAAGGCGCGTTTGAAATGCGGAATGGCTTCTTGGGTGCGTCCAAGATTCTGCAAAGCAATGCCGCTATTAAAGGAGATTTGCGCGTCGCCGGGCCCGGTCTCCAAAGCCTTGGAATAGTTTTCCCAGGCTTCGTCGAAGTGGCCTAATTCCAATTGGAGGTAACCGCGGGCCGCGAATACCTCGGCACTCCGGTTGCCGCTGTCTAGCGCAATCCCCAAGTCGCTTAATGCATTCTCGGATTGACCAGCCAGGTGGTGTGTGACGGCCTTGGCGAGCGCACTGGATATTTCCTTGGCGTTCTGCATTTCTTTTATACCGGAGCTGGCCTTAACGACCTCTTCCTTTATCATTCAGTTTCTCCTCTCACAGTGCGGCAATTACGCCGATTAGGTTTTCCCTTAAATCATCGGCTGAATCGTGCTAGTACTTCAGGGTTATGCTACCGATACTTCGACCGATTCGCTTACCTGGCTCGAGGGAGCAAGCCGCAGAGTGTGGACCACTCGTCCTCCTTCGCGCAGCCTGGGTGCGCACCAATAGCGGCGTGTATACGAATTGATGCTTCCGCTCCAGATCAATAGGCCTTCCGGTAGCGCGATGCCAGGTAACGGCGTCTTGGGAGACATAGGCAAGGGCAGCATTTCGGATAACGCGGCTTGGGGAATCGGCTCTGTTTCCACAGACGGGTTGCCGCCTCTCAAGGGTTTGTCCAGCCCTGGCAAGAACGGCGCGATTGCTTCTAGCATCTCAACGGGCGCTAATAACGTGCGCGCGCCCTCGAGGGAGGGTTGAAGCTCAAAGGGTATCTCTGCTGATTCGCGAAGAAATCGGCGGCCGGGGAGAGCCGCGTCCACGCACGTATTCCATGGCGCGATCGAGGTTGGATTCGGTAAACGAACCGCCGCCGCCGATTCCGGCATGGGCATCGCAAAATGGAAGCCATCAAACGACTTCAATAAAACTGTCAGCGAATGCCAAGGCCGCGGCGAAGGCAAGGCCAGCTCGCGTAAACCCTGCTTCGGCCGAATCGCCTTAGAACCTCCCGCTTGTGCTCGCAACTCCAGGGGCGATGGTTTACTTGGCAGGGGCTGGAACGGCTTCAGTGCCGCAGCCCGCCACGCTTCTGTCTGCGCATGTGGCTCGCAAGCCAAAGGCGGCGGTACGGGAAGCGCCGCACCCAGCAAACGGTCCCTTCGATCCTTCCGGCCCGGTGCACAGGCGAACTCGATCCCGCCCATTCCGCTGGTGCGAGGTGCGCAGTCGTTGCCGGGTTTGGCGTAACAGGGAGGCGCGGAAATATGCTGCTTCGGAACGAAGGGCGCAATCTCGACCCGTTCCGTATGCAGCTCAGCGGGCGCAATCAGGAATACAAACAGCTCACCTTCCGGCTGCCCGGTTTTCCGCCTGAAATCGGCTGCCGCAATAAATTCAAAGACGGTTGAACGGGGCGCGAAAGGTTGAGTTTGATTACGTTCGTGGCCTGACTGGGACGCCGGAACCAGCCATATGGCCACGGCTGGGCAAATTTTCATCGTATCGCTCGCTGGAATGGTGGTAGGCAGCATAGGGTACCGGGAGAGGTTGCTCCTCAGGTCTTACATCGGTGGGGTGAGCGCTTTTCTGTAGAACCCTAGCGGCTTGCGGTCTTGTAGCGGCAGCGCTTACGGGTCTAAGGTTTTTTTCCTATATCGAAAGGTCCGCCGAGCAGACGATCTGAAGTAAGTCAGCGAATCATCTCAAAGCCTTAGTCAGCGATCGGGCGCCGTGGAACTTCCCGGTCGGCAAAATTGAGGGTTCGCCTCAGTCCACATGCAAGAACGGCAGAACATCTGATGGAGTGCTTGTATTGCAGGGCAACCTTAGGCCTGTTATCACGGGGCGAATTTTGTAATAACAAACACCGGGATCAATGGCGTGAGCAGCAAGCCGAATTATCTATTCAGCGCCTCATAGAGTCATTCAGCTATGACAAGACTGCCGCGGAGAAATCCGGGTCAGGGTCTGTATCTGTTCTCGATTGGACATCGAGAGATGCCGTTCCTCCTGCGGCGCTATTCGCGCATCGCGATTCGCGCGAGGAAATAAAGCCTCCAGTCACCCGCGCAATCCGAGACGCCTCCGAAAAACGAGGGGTTTTCGACCACGGTTCAGATTCCGACCGCCAAGCGCCGCCAGACGCGGGCTTCATCTCGACAATCGACCTTAACAAGGGTTTGCATCTTCCTGTTTTCAACCGGCGTCCGGCGCTGTCAGAGAAGGGCCTCAACAACGGCTTCGACTCGAACCTAATCAACAGAGTACTTCGGGCCATAGACGCGCGCTACGAGCGGAGACGATTTATCCGGCCGCTAAGCGTCTCCTCAACCGAGGGATGCCAAGCACGCCTATTTGGCCATTCGGCTCCTAGGCCATTCCTGGATTTGTCTGACGGTCAGAACCTGTGCAAGGCGCGCCCGGTCCAGCTAAGGAGCCTCGCAACTTTCACCTGTGCCGTACCTGGCCGGTCGGTTCAGGCCTGTGCATTACAACCAGAGGCCTCGCAACTAACCCTGTACAGTGGTCCGCAGTCAACCTATGCAGTCCCGCCAATGGCTCTGCTTCAGCGTGAGACACTGCCAACTCCTGTGACCGTGCCTTCGAAAACCATCGTGGCGAAGTTGGCGCGCTTGGCGCTCGGAGCTGCAATCGAGGCGCGCTTGGCGCTCGGAGCCGCAATCGAGCCGTTGCATTCCCCGGCGCCCAGCGGTTTCCAACCGCTGCCTGCTGGCCAGATCCTACGGGGTCAGTTTGCGCAGCTACAGTTTCAAGCTTGTAAAGTCGCGCACCCTGTGCTCCACCCCTGCGAGCTAGAGCCGCGACCCTGGCAAGCGAGGGTGCCCACTGCGGCCGTTGGATCGTATGAAGTGCGGCCGGTGCATTTGCATACGCGTGAGCTCGAAAGTCGCTCCACCCGCACGCAGTGTCCGAAAATTGGTCAGGCGAGCCTGCCGCACTCCGCCGCCACACAGCCGGTTGGGTACACTCAGGCGCCACAAGCCTTCGCTCTCACGGTAGGGCGCACCAATCCAGCGCCGCGCAATTGCGGCTTCTACGCATTGGCACCGGAGCGGATTGTATCAACCCGAGCGGCATCCCTAGGTGCGTCAGGCCCAGCTATGCCGCAGCAGCCGCCCGCACAGCAACTCCAGCCGAGACAGTTTGGTTTTGCATGCTGTCGAGTCCCCGTCACTCCGGTCGAAGGTTTCGCGCGACATCGAGAGAAGCCGACGGCCCTTCAGAGCGCGGGCAAACGAAGTTCTGAAGTGAGCCTGACGGCGCTGTGTAGGCGCGAGATGCCAGAGCAGACCGCGCCGTTAATCCCATACCCGAAGATTCGCCCGGCGAGTTTGCCGCGTCCAGAAGCCTCGCGGCCGCAGCATTCCAGCACCCAGCCGCGAGGCGTGGCAATTTCGATCGGGCGCCTAAGTTCCAGGCTGTTCGATTGGGCGGACCGCGCGCTAGCGATCAATCAGAGCATACCAGTCCAGACAGAGCCTACAACTCTACCGCGCATCGCCTCCGAACTACCCATCGCCTCGCCGCGCCAGAAGGTCCGTGGGACAGTGTTACCGGTCCAGTCGAGACAGCGGGAATTTCAGGTGTTTCGACTTTCCGCCGCGGCGCTTCAGGTCTTGCCGGTAAAGGCGGAAAATAAGGTGTGCCGCGCATCCCAACTCACCTATGAAGTGCGGCCAATGGCTCTCCTCCGACGGACCGCGGACCGCCAGCCCGTGGATGCATGGGATCTGAAGATCCCCCTGACCAGCTTGTTAGGCCCGATCAACGGGGTCTCGCGCGTGACTGCGGCGACACGAACATCCCAGGGGGCACCCGTTTCGCTGGTACAGTTGAGTCTGGCCCTGCCCAATTGCACCTTTCAAGCAGTGGCGACCAGGCCGAGTACCCCGGCTCATGCCAAAACGACGACGCAACCCTACGCTAGTTCGCCGCCCAGCCTCCAGGCCGGCGCGGCGCAAGTCCAGCGAAGAAAGCTAGATTTTAGGCTTTCTCAAGTCTTCACTACTACCCGAACGGCGCAGATCGTCGCGTCCAGGCCAGAGAAGCTGGAAACCAAGGAATACGCTGCATCGAGCCAGCTCCGACAACCGCGGCGCATCGCGTTACGCAGTCAAACGGCGACGCGCAAGCCGGTATTTGCCTGGCACATTACATCTAACCCGGTCTTGGCACGCCCAACCACTCCGCCTCTGCCATCGGCCGTGCTGATCCGAGCACAGCAAGCGTTCGGAATCACTAGCGGGCGGACGGCGCCGATGCTCCCTAACTGCGGCTTCCATGGGCTAGCCACCCGTTTTTGCGCATCACCGATGGACTCGCAAATCCGGACTACCCAGCTAGGCTCCAGCCAGACTGTGGCGATTCGTATCTATACCAGAGATCTTCGCCTGACGTCCGCAGCCTCAATGTTATTCGACTCCCCTGTTTTTCTGGGAGCCGAGCTAAGCTCACAGCGGCCGAAATTCGTAGCCAAAGGTTTCGACTTTGACTACAAGATTGGTGTTCCATCTCGACGGCTGCCATCTTGGGATCCCGAGCGGACGCCATGCCTCCAATTTGCCGCCAATCCGAACAGTGCGAAGGTCGCTCTGGTTGGATCTTCCCGCATGGCTCGCACCGCAACTTGGGCTCTGCCTGAAACAAGACTGCATTTACAGTTACGTGCCAGAGAGATCGCAGCAGCGGCGTACCGTTCCACCGGAACCAAGCCGGCTGGCGCCAAGGGCGACCTGAAGTGGGTGGCCCACAAAATACCCTGGGTGCCGATGCCATGAGACATCCAAGTTCTATCCATAAAGCATATGTACGAATAGTCCGATACTCTAAGGGGCTACTATGAAACTGATTCGAAGACAAAAAGACTCAACTCCCGCGGAAAACCATCCAGAGCCGGTAAATGGCGCAACGATTCCATTGGCTCAGGCGCTCGCCGATCATTTAAACGGAAATATCGAAGGCGCGCTGGCCAAGCTCAATTCCATAGACGGCGAAGACGGCAACATCGCCGATGTGGTTGCCGCCAAGGCGCATCTACTGTTGCGTGCCAACCGCTTCGAGGAAGCGCAGAGACAATTCGCGCGGCTGATCTCCATCAAGCCGTTGCTCGAAGCTGCTCACTATCATTCCGGATTTTGTCTGTACCAGCTCGGTGAGTATGAAGCGGCCGTGGGTGCGTTCGAGGAAAGCCGCAAGCTGGCGCCAAGCGGGGCCGACACGCAGATAGCCCTGGGGAATTGTTTGTTGAACCTCAATCGCCCTGGGGACGCTGTGTCCACATTTGAGAAGTGTCTTGCGGAGCATCCCGATAATGAAAGCGCCATGGTGGGTAAAGCGGTAGCGCTCCAATCAGTCGGCGATATCGAAGCGGCTTCGCGTGTATCCGGCCAGCTTCTGGAACGAAGTTCGCCTTCGGCAGAATGCCTGGCAAACTTGACCTTGTTGGGCCTGCAGAATTCGAATTTCGATTTGGTTCGAGCTGCCGCCGATCGTCTTCTCAAGTTGGACCCCAATTCGGAGATCGCCCTTCAGGGACTCGGCGCTGCCGGCCTGGCGGTGGAAGAGTTTAAGGTTGCAGCGCAGTATTACGAAAAGCTGGTCGAACTGCATCCCACGAATTACGATTATTGGTTAAACCTGGGCGTTGCGCGGCACCGCGTTGGAAATCATGACGGCGCCGCCGAAAGCTATCAAAAGGCGTTGCAGATTCGTCCCGAGGGCAGTTCGGCCTACGTAAACCTGGGACTTCTCTACCAGGAGCGAGGTGACGCCGCGCGGGCGGCCAATGCATTGGAGCAAGCTCTTCGGATTGCTCCGGAGCGCGATGACATTCGATATGACGCCGCCATCGCTCTCGATGAATGCGGTGAAACCGAGAAAGCCGCCGACATGTACAGGGCGCTGCTGCAAACGAACGAGAACATGACGGGCGCCTGGTTCCGCCTGGGCGCGATGTACCTAAGATCAGGCGAGTTCAATACAGCAGTGCAGTGTTTTGAGAAGTGTGTACAGTTACGCCCAGATTGGATCGAAGCCGAAATTAACCTCGCCGTCGCCTATGGAAAACAAGGTCAAAAGGAACAGGCGGAACGCGTGCTTCAGAACACACTGACCCACGAACCTGATAGCGTGGAACTGATCCGCCTGCTTGCGGCGCTCTCGCTCGAACAGAATCAATTCAAAGCCGCGATTCGATACCACCTCCGGCTTCTCGAACTAGGGGATCAATCGGCTGAGGTACGGCACAATCTGGGCGTTCTTTACCAAAATCAGGGGGAGAGTGCGAAGGCCGAATCGGAATACAGGGATGCCCTGGCGCTCAAACCAGACTTTCCGGAAGCCCTCTTGAACTTGGGAAACGTACTCAACGCCACCGGCCAAAAGGACGCGGCGCGAGATCATTGGGTGCGCGCGCTGCAACTGAAACCAGAACTGGCGCTTGGTTACTACTTGGCGTAAATTATTGCACTTTGTGGTGCAAGCAACTGGATGAACGATGTGTGCGCACGGCTCTCCTTGGCAATTTCAGGACGAAGCCGGGCCGGGCATGCGTGCCGCATCGCAGCATCGCGCCGCGTACGGTCTGTTCCGGAAGTAGTGTGAGCGCAGCGCCGCCAGATGAGGCCCAGATGAATGACCGGTCACGAAAATAGGTCGGGCGTTGCCGATCACAGAAACGTTTTGTCGGCGACCGTGTGTAATCGCCTCAGCCTTTGCCGATTGAAGGTGGTGCGCGGCCAGACTGTTTCAAGCTCGTCTTGGTGAGACCGGGCGTGCCGTTTTCCGGCGGTTTGCAGCCGCGCTTTGGGAGCTGCTTGGAAACAAACTGACGAGTTCGTCTCAGGAAATCCGGTTTGTCCTGGCGATGCGAGAGCTATTGCAGCGGCTGGATGTGTTCTGTTTTGCGTGTACGATGCAGCGCGGTGACTTCGACAGCTTTATCTATCGCTCTGGGTCGTGGGAATGGTGTGCCCGGCCGTCTGTTTGGCGACCGTTTGCTTTCGTTCTTGCTTGGCTTAAAAGTCTACAACTCGGCTAAAAGCCTTAAATCAAAGAACGCGCTTACTTACCTAACACCGTAGATTCCAAGGATTACACCTTCCACTCAATTACGTCGATAGCTACTCCGTGGGCTTATCGACCACAGCCAGGGTCTACATCGGGGGCGTCATCTGCGCCGGGCTGAGTATCTTGCTCGGAGCGAACCTCCACTGGGCTTCCACCGATTATGCTCGCTTTCTCGCCTATCTTCTTCTAACCGCGGTCGCATCCGGCATGAAGGTCGGGCTGCCCGGCATCACCGGGACGATATCAGTGAGCTTTGTTCTGGTGCTGTCCTGCGTTATCCAGTTCTCCTTGGGTGAGGTGGTGGATATTGCAGTGATTTCCGCTTTAGTCCAATGCCTCTGGAAAGCGAAAGAGCGGCCCCGGCTCATTCATCTCTTATTCACCACAAGCTTGATGGTCTTAAGTACCGCGATGGCGTACGCGGCGTACCATGTTTGCCGGCCTCGCTTCGGCCTGGTCATCTCCATCGCCTCCGCCACTTGTGCTTATTTCCTTAGCAACACCACCTCGGACGCGGGCGTGATTGCTTTAACGGAGCATAAGCCGCTGATCGCGACTTGGAAAAACTTCTATCTCTGGTCGTTTCCTTACTACCTGCTAGGGGCCTCAATCGTTGCTTCGATCAATTATGTGACGAAGTTCAATTGGGAGATCGCTCTCGCCGTCCTGCCGATGATCTTCATCATCTATCGTTCTCATACTCTGCACTTGAGGCAGCTGGAAGAGGAGAAACGGAACGCGGAGACAATGGCCGCGCTCCATCTGCGCACCATTGAGACACTCGCGCTTGCGATCGAAGCAAAGGATCAGACTACCGCCGATCATTTGAAGCGGGTTCAGATCTATTCCAGAGAGCTCTCCCAGGAATTGGGTTTGTTGGAAGACGATAAGCTGGCGCTGCAGGCTGCATCGATTCTCCATGATGTGGGAAAAATAGCGGTTCCAGACTACATCATTTCTAAACCGGGACGGCTTAGCCCGGACGAGTTCGAGAAAATGAAGATTCATCCGATTGTTGGCGCCGAGATCGTCGATTTCATCGACTTCCCCTATCCGGTGGCGGCCATCGTACGAGCCCATCATGAGAAGTGGGATGGATCTGGATATCCCTTCGGCTTACGCGGCGATCAGATTCCCATTGGAGCTAGGATACTCTCGGTGGTGGACTGCTTCGACGCTCTGGCGTCGGACCGTCAGTACCGCAAAGCGCTGCCACTGGGCCAAGCCATGGCGGTGGTCGCTCATGAAGCCGGAAAGAGCTTCGATCCACAGATCGTCGAACTGCTGGGCCGGCGCTACATGGAAATTGAGGAGTTAGCCCAAGCCAAGCCATCACGCGTTCAACCGAACCTATCGCTGGATGTGAGGGTGGTGCGGGGTAGCTCGCCCGATGCGGGCTTTGAGTCCGCCGCTTCACGGAAGGAGGCGAATTCATTAAATCCTCAGGCCGGCTGGGCCGGCGATCGTGTCAAGGTAAACGCATTCGACGGGGTTATAGGCACGCTGGGGATATCACTTAGCGTGACGGAAACACTCGGCGTCCTGTGCTCCCGCATGAACGCGCTCGTCTCGGCTGATGCCGTTTCGATATACCTACTGGAGGGCGGCACACTTGTTCCCAAATATGTCCACGGCGAAAATTTCAAATTCTTGACATCCTTGCGCATCGGCTTGGGCGAAGGAGTCACCGGCTGGGTGGCGGAGAACCACAAGGCCATTCTGAACGGAAACCCGGCGGTAGAACCCGGCTATCGTGCCGGCCCGTCCAGCGCGCTCAATTCAGTGCTCGCCGTTCCGCTACAGACCAGTTCGGGAACCATCGGCGTGCTGGCTCTATACCGGACAAAGAAAGACGCGTTTTCTCGCGATAACCTGGAGGATCTAATGGCGGTGAGCGATAAAATCTCGCTCGCAGTTGAGACTTCCTTAGAGCAGGAACCCAGCAAGACCTTTACCAACGTGGATGAGCTCACAGGTTTACCGGATACGAGGGCGCTGTTTTCAAACATCTCGGCAGAAATAGCGAAGCGGCGCGGCACCACTTCCACTCTGACGGTCTTGCTCTGCGGTCTGGAGGGAGTCGCCGACGTTCACGAATCCTTCGGGCGAGAAGCGGCGGAGAAGACGCTTCAGTTCGTGACGCGGCGTTTTCGCGAGAGGTGCCGGGAAGTCGATTACCTCGCCTGGCGGGGCGGAGATGATTTTGTGTTCGTGCTTCCTGGCTTGCCGGCAGAGGCAGTCGATGGGCGGATCAGCACGCTGACGCATCTGGTCCGCGAAGCGGGTCTGGAGCTCTGGGCCGCCGACCTTTTATCACTCAGCGCGGGAGTAGTCACTTTTCCCTTAAACGGCGATACACCTGAGACCCTGATCACGGAAGCCGAAAAAAGAATGTTTGCCGCTAGACGATCGAAAGTTCAGAGCGAGGCTAGCTCAGCATCCGAGAATCTCGTACGCTTGACGGAATCACCCAAGCAGCAAGATGGCCGGCCACTGGAAGGGATTATCTCCCTTCGCGACGCGGTGAATCGGCTAAAGCTCAGGGAAGACCCTGTGGAGACGAGCGCGCGTAACCATCTTCCGTAACATTCGGCTGGTATCTACTTGCAATAGTTAGCGTACTGAAATACGCTCGGGTATGCGACGGCAACCCGCCATCACAAACTCCTGAGCCACAAGCGTGTCAAAGAAGCTGGTCGGCGGCAATTGCTTGCTGTCACCCACTTGCCTTATCCTGACGATGCCTACAATCCAGCCTGCGCATCGCGGGCTAGCGCACACGCTGCAACCTGCCAATCGGACGTATTAGCGACGGCGAAAGCGAAAAAGTGACCCTGCGAAAAAGGTTCCCAGCGAATCCGGCGCCCGGCCCGATGGCGTCCAAGACGGTTCAAAGATGGCTGGCGGGTCTATACTAGCCACAGAAGCCCGGCCCAAGATAGAAGTTCCAGCCAAACCAGATAGGGACGGTGCGCGGTTCGGCTTTCGCGGGAAGGAGTCTCGGATGGCACGAAAAGTCGCGGACGCGATGTGGGAGTTGCTGGCGAAGGCCGGGGTTAAACGCTGCTACGGCATCGTCGGGGACGCGTTGAACCCGGTTATCGACGCGCTGCGGCGCAACGGAAAGATCGAGTTCATCCACGTTCGCCATGAAGAGTACGGCGTTTTCGCCGCGGTCGCCGAAGCGTACCTGACCGGCGATCCCGTCGCGGTATGCGGTACCGCAGGTCCCGGCGTGACGCATCTTTTCAACGGACTGATGGACGCGCGCAAGGAGGGGGCCGCGATCATTGCCATCGCCGGCGATGTCGAAACGAAGCTCATGGACACGGCCGCACTCGAAGAATTGAACCCCTACAAGTTTTTCGATACGGCCTGTCTCTATGTCGGGCGGGTCGTCAACCCTGAACAGGCACGGGCCGTATTCACGACCGCGATCCTGACGGCCATGGTAGACAAGGGGCCGACAGTGATCTCGATGCCCGGTGACATCGCATCGGCGAACGCGGCGGATGATTCCGTTCATGAGTTCACGATTCCCGCTGCGCCGGTGTTTCGCCCGGCCGACGCGGATGTCGACAAGCTGGCCGGAATGATCGATGCCGCCAAGAAGGTGGCAATTTTCGGCGGCGACGGCTGCCGTGATGCACGCGAAGAGGTATTGCAACTCGCGGCCAGACTGAAGGCGCCAGTCGGATATTCCTTCCGCGGCAAGCAATGGCTGGAACATGACAATCCGCATGCCGTCGGAATGACCGGTCTTTTGGGCTACGGCGGAGCCTATAAGGCCATTCACGACGCGGATCTGCTGNNGGCGATGTCAAGAAAGTTCAGATCGACCGGAACCCGAAGCACATCGGACGGCGAACCGCCGTTGATCTAGGGCTCGTGGGCGACATCAAAGCGACCGTCACCGCGCTGCTCCCCAAGCTCGGCGATAAGGGCGACAGCCGTTTCCTAGAGAAGCATGTCGCGGACACAACCTCGTTCCATGAGCTCCTGCAGCACTATGCCGAGAAAGGGCCGGGGATCAAGCCGATCCGGCCGGAATTCCTGGCCGCGACGCTCAGCGAGCTGGCTGCGGACGACGCGCTGTTTTTCGCGGACACGGGAACGGCCTGCATCTGGCTGGCGCGTCACATAAAGGGCGGCCCGAACCGTCGGCTCTTCGGCTCGTTTTCCTGGGCCTCCATGGCCAATGCCGCTCCCAACGCCTTCGGTGCGCAACTCGCCTATCCGGGCCGGCAGACAATCGCGCTGTGCGGCGACGGTGGGTTCACCATGCTCGCTCTCGGCGACCTGCTGACGCA
>PMOK01000222.1 GCA_003162425.1 Bryobacterales bacterium
GGCCATAGAGGGATTCACCTTAGGTGTGCGTACCAAGTAGCCTGGATGACCGGGGCTCCGATTGCCCCGGTACACTCCGATGCAAAGTCACTGGCTTTAGTCAAAATCGAATGGCCTTTTTGGCGGGGGAGCGTCAGGATTATCTTTGGCTTGCTTGAGCAGTTCGTCGAATTTTCTCTCGAGCACCTGCTGATGGCTCTTGTGTTGCGCGAACGATTTCTGGAACACCTCATCGCGGCGCGCCTCCTCTCCTTTAAGCTTCTGGACAGCCGCGCCGATGTCCTCAATGGAAGGCGGTTTTTTGTGTTCGCTATAACTGATGACGGCCTTGAGCTCGGGATCAATTTGGAGTGTCGCTTCGCAGCACGGGCAGCGCACTTCCACCAGGTCGCGTTTTCCTTTGGCCATACCGCAAATCTTAGCAGGTTGCGGTTGAAGTGGAGGGCGATGCCGGCGACTAGGGTTGCTCGGGTTTGAGGCGGACCTCGCGAGGGCCGTCGTCCAGGCCTTCTATACGGATCATTTGGGGCGCGGGTTTTGGGGGCACGCGTATGGCGGCCTCAGCAACTGCCGGCTTGATATCGGCTGACTCGATGGCTGGTTGCTGGCGGGTTGCCGCGAAGATCTGTGCGTTCTTCTCGAACTCCTGCGGCGTCATGCGTAGGCTGATTTTGGCAGTGGCGCCCTGGGCGGTAACTTTCAATCTCTTCTCCAGGTCGAGCATGGCCGGGCCGCCTACTTTGTCCTTGATGGCGGCTTTCATTAGTTTTGAAAATTCCGAGGCCATGTTTCTTGCCTCGGGTTCAGAAGGGAATATCAAAGAGATGTCGGCGGCCAGACCGTTCCGCAATGAGATTCCGGCTTCAAAACTACGGGAATCCGACTGGAACCCTCCGCCCGCCAGCAGACCCATCAAGCGGTCGCTGCCCATGGCCTGTAATCCCGACATGAGCGCCCATACGTCATAATGCGAATCCATCTCCGCGGCGCGCGCGAGAAGCGGGCTGGCATCGGCCGCCTGCGGCGGATTTGCATTCCGCTCCAGGCTCGCAAATATGGATGCGGCGTCACCAACCAGGATGGTCTGCGCATCCATTAGAACGAAAGCCATGTCGCGGCTATTCTTACCCTGCGGCCGGTAGACCTGGATGGAATTGAAGAGCTGTGGCTTCGAGCCATGATCGGCCAGCAATTTGCGGACCTTGGCCAGATCGAAATGGCCGCGAACCACTACCAGCATCGGCGGCTCAGACGTTTCATCGGCGTGCGCGCGGTCAGGCGATGAGATGATGACGCGGTCGACATCGTCCAGAAACTCCGCGCCTGGGATGGCTGCACTTGGATCAACATCAACGTACTTTTCCCGGAGCAGGATTCCTATGTGCGTGGCCCGGAGCGCTTTCCAGTCCACGCTGATAACTGCCTTGGAATTGGGTGGAATAAATCGCAGCAGCGCTGGATCAGTCTGCGCGCTCACAACGGCGGGAGCGAGCAGCAGGACGAAGCTAGACAGGGAGCGGAGCATTGCGCCTTCGATTGTCTATCGGCCAAAATAGGGGATCACCTTAGGCGGAGGGATTTTGACCAAGCTGGTACAGGAAATGGAACGTAACGGCTCCTAGATGTCATGATTCGGAGAATGCTAGACTGGTTTGCATAAGGGCCTGTAGCTCAGTTGGTTAGAGCGCCTGCTTGACACGCAGGAGGTCACAGATTCGAGTTCTGTCAGGCCCACCATCTCATTCATTTCGGACGATTTACACCAGCCTGGGTTTTCGGCCGTGTTTTGCGCGCGGCGAGCCTATTGCAATGTATGATAAGTCCCAATGGGCCGAAGACGTGGCACTCTGATCGATTGCCAGGCTCCGGACGCACTGCCACCGGCCCGACGAAGGCTTCATGACCATACTCACTCGATTGGAGCAATGGAAGGAGCAAGGCATTATATCGCCCGAGCAGCACACACTCCTGGCAGGCCTCTCGCGTGGAGAACCCTTCTCCCTTTTTCTCGAGCTGAACGTTCTCCTCTACGCTGGTGTTCTGGCGTTCGTCGCGGGCCTCGGCTGGACCATCAGCACCTGGTCCGAGCAACTGGGTGACGTCCTCGTCCTGGCGATTCTCTCCACAATTCTCGCCGCCTGTTTTTGGTATTGCTTCTCCCGCGCGCCCGCCTGGACCCCTGCGGAAACTCCCTCACCCAGTCTGGTATTCGACTATGTACTTTACCTCGGCTGCCTCACCTGGTCCCTGGAGATCGCTTACATCGAGAACCGGTTTCACCTGCTCTCTGGAGAATGGGATCTCTATCTGTTGGCGACCGCCGGCCTCTTCTTCTTCCTCGCTTATCGTTTCGACAACCGCTTCGTGCTGTCGCTCGCGTTGTCCTCGCTTGCTGGATGGTTCGGGCTCACCATCTCGCACTGGCCGTCACATCAGGATGCCGAGTACAGGCAATATGCGATTCTCTACAGCCTGGTGGTTGGCGCCGCCGGGGCCATACTCCAGCGCCGCGGCCTGAAACCGCATTTCTTGGGCGCCTATCTGAATATCGCCGCCAACGTTCTCTTTTGGGCGCTGCTCTCCGGGGTCTTCAATCGGGAGGGCTACGCCGTGTGGCTTCTCGCTCTCCTCGTCGCTTGTGGCGCGTCTCTGGCCTGGGGCCTCGCGCGCCGGCAGTTTGCCTTCGTCGCCTACGCCGCCGTCTACGGCTATGTGGGCGTCAGTTCGATCCTCATCCGCAACATGAATAGCGAGACCGCTGTCCTCGGCTATTTCTTCATTACCGGCGTCACCATGCTCGTCATGCTGGTCGTGATCGCGCGCCGCTTTTCCAGGGAATCGTGAGAGCCTACAGCGCATCCAGCGAGGAAGCTCTGCGCGCCCGCAATCTGCTGAAGGACTGGGCCGGCGAAGGTTTTCTCACCGAAACGCAGTACCAGCGCATGGAACAGGAAACCATCTGTGAGCTCCGCCGCACCAACATTTTCCTGCGGCTTGTCTTGTTCCTCTTTAGCCTGATCATCGTGGGCGCCGCCGCTGCGCTGTTCTTCGTCGTTTTTCTCTCGCGCCCGTCGGCGCAAACGACAGGTATTTTCTTGTTGATCTTGGCTGGCATTTCATATGCGGCCGCCGAACTCGCCGTTTCCCGGGCCCGGCTCTATCGCTACGGGATCGAGGAAGCTCTGGCCGTCTGCTCGGTTGGCTTGCTCTGCGCGGCAATACAGTTCGCTTTCTTCGAAAATCGCGCTTATTCACCGGCGTTACACGAAATGCAATTCCTGGTTCCCACCGCCGGCGCCATCGCTTCGCTGTGGATATGGCGTCGTTTCGGGCTCCCTTATGCATTTCTCGCGGCGATGATCTTCGTCGTGTTTGTGCCAGGCTACTGGACCTCGTCCCACTCGGCGCAGCATCTAATCGTCGCGGCATTCTACGCAGCCGGCCTGATAACGGTGGCCGCGCTACGCTCCCGCCATCGCTTCACGTACCTCAACCACGAGTATTCCATCGTCGAAGCGCTCCTATGGATCGGCATCTACTTGTCCATCAACCTTCAGCTTTCGTCGGTGGACCTGCTCGGGCATTGGTTGGGTCGCGGCCCTCAGCCCACAACCGAATTCTCAAGGCCGTTCTACTGGACCACCTGGGTGCTGACCTGGTGCCTGCCACCTGCCGTACTCGCTCGCGGCCTGCTGCCTCACAAAGACCGGTTCGTCATCGCAGTGGGCGCGATCGTAGCGATCCTGACCCTCGTCACCAATAAGCCTTATCTCGGCTGGCAGCGGCATACCTGGGACCCGATGCTCCTGGGCGTATTGTTGATCGGTGTCGCGCTCTTCATCCGACGCTGGCTAGCCCGTGGGACGGGCGGAATTCGCCACGGCTTTACCGCGCGGCGCCTATCGGGCAAGGACAAACAATGGATGAACGCCGGGACTACTGCATTAGGACTCCTATCGCCACCCTTAACAACGCCAAGCCCACAAACAGACAGTCCTGACGTCCACTTTGGCGGGGGAGATTCGGGAGGCGGAGGCGCCAGCTCCGATTTCTGACGCCGCCAGATGGTAACGATCCCCACCACGCGAGTTGATCAAGCATCCAGCTTGCCGCCCGGTCATGGTGATCTCGATTTTTTAGCCAACCATCGTGGTCAGACGAGCGTCCCAACCATTTAAAGCAAATGGCGGTTCTACCCGATCTATCTTGGTAGCCATGGGCTACGCGAATCGGAGCGCGTCGATATATGCCGAAACACCTGCGCGCCAAGGCCCGGATTGGGCTGTGAGCCGTTGCGCTGTTCGTGTTCTTGACCGCGCAATTTCTCCGCCCTTGTTCCGCAGAATCCGCCTCGGAACGCGATGGTCTGGTTGTAGGTGAGAGCGTGACGAACCGCGGAAGAGCTATCGGTATCGAGGAAATTCGTCAGCGGTTGCAAAACGCGAAGGCGCATTACAACGGTAGGGATCTAGAAGCGTTCGACAAAGCAATCGACAGCTCGGTTGCAGCGCTGAGGACACGGTACGGCGACCAGATCCCGGCCGTAGACGCGATCAAGTTTCTCCGGGAATTTCCGTTCCCCACCGGTGACGCATCCTCAGCCCTTCACGAATCCGACACCCGCGCGCCCAGCCAGTTTGCTCCGCGCACCGATTCTAGCCAGGTTGACGAAGAGAAGGTTGACGAAAAGAAGGCGCCTGAGGGAATGAGAATCGAGCGGACGCCAGTGGGGTTCCTGCTTCGCGCATCATGCCGATCCCTGGCGGGCGGCGTGGTTTGGATCGGGTTCGCGGTGCTGCTTGGCGCGATTCCATTCATTGCGTTTGGAGACCTGATCCGCAGCGTTTGGCAAGCGGAAGGCGTGAGCTTCTGGTTGGGAAGCACCTTTCTCGCGGCCTGGGCTGGTGGCGCCGTTTACGCCCTCGTGACTGGGTCCATAGGGGCGTTCGGCGAGGTTCGTATCACGAAAACGGGAGATAGCGGCGAGATCTTCACCGGCATCGGTAAGGCAGGTTGGAGACATCGTCTCCAGTGGAGCGATTTCTATGGCGTTGGAGATCGCGCTGTGGCCTCTGCTTCCAACAGAAGATTTGGCTACACAACGCACTATATTGGACTGAACGGGACATCGAACAGCTATAGGTTTGGCTCTGAATTAGATGAGGAAAAGCGGGCGTTCGTTATCGCATTCTTAAGGGCCAGCGTTTTTGGCTCCGCCGTGACGCCGCCTGGGCCGTCCATCCCCGATACGGCGAGGCAGCACACTGGTCCGAGCGGCGCCAACAGCAAGACGGGCGATCTTGCACCAACCGATTTTGTTCCCAAGGGGGTTTTTGCCGGAAATACCATCAGCGTTGACCGGATCCGGCAAACGCTAGAGACGGCCGAGGCGGATTATCATGGTCCCGATCCACAGGGATTCAACCGGGCAGCCAATGAATTAATAGCATCTCTCAAAGCGCAATACGGCGACCAGGTACCCGCAGCGGACGCCTTCGAGCGTCTCGAAAAACTTGCACGCGCCACCGGCGGCCCAATTGCAATCTCGTTTTGAAGTCCGATCGGTTGCGGACTTTACTGCAGCCCGAAAACGAACAGCGCGTGACCCGATGTAACTGCGATTCGCTGCTGGCCGTCCACCGCGAATGACATCACGTTGGAGTACATCTCGGCGCCCGTCTGATAATCCCACAACGGTTTGCCGGTGAGGGCGTCCAGAGCGTAGAAGTTCCCCTCCATCGATCCGCCAAACACCAAGCCGCCCGTGGTAGAAAGCAGTCCCGACCATGGGGGAGATTGAAGCTTGAACTCCCACTGCATGTTGCCGGTGAGAGCGTTTAAGGCGCGAACCGCCCCGGAAGCCTTGGCGCCACCGACTGCGCGCTCACCGCCTCCGGTAAACATCGCGCCCTTCTGGTATTCAGCCTCGGTCTTGTAGAAGTATGAGCCTTGCTCGCGAACGGAGATGTACACCAGCTTTGTGGCGGGCGAGTAGGATGGGCTGAACCAATTGGTGGCACCGTACAGGCTCGGCCATACCAGAGTACCGTTCCCGCTGGGCTCCATGGATGCGTCCACCTGCGGCCGGCCGCTATCGTCGACACCCTTGGCCCAGGTGAATTTCGCGTACGGTTTAGCGGAGAGAAATTCTCCGGTGGTTCGATCCAACACGTAATAGAACGCATTGCGATTCGCCAGAGCCAGCAGTTTGCGCGGCTGGCCGCGAACGACGCCGTCCACGAACATGGGTACATTGGTCGAGTCGTAATCATGAGAATCGTGCGGAGTAAATTGGAAGTGCCACTTCAGTTGTCCGGTGTTGGCGTCCAGAGCAACCAAAGAACATGAGTACAGATTGTCACCCTGGCGTCCGTCGGGATTCCAGTCCGGTCCGGGATTGCCGGTGCCCCAATAAAGAACATTCAAATCCGGATCGTATGCTCCAGTTACCCAGGCCGGGGCGCCACCTCTCATCCAGCTATCGGCGGTCCAGGTCTGGTTGCCGGGCTGGCCCGATCCGGGAACGGTCCAGAAGCGCCACAGTTGTTTGCCGGACTTGGCATCATAAGCGTCGATAAAGCCGCGGATGCCGTATTCCCCTCCCGCGATGCCGACCACGACTTTGCCGTCGATGGCCAACGGAGCACCCGTCAGCGAGTGTCCTGATTTGTAGTCGGCTACTCGCGCGTCCCACTCCAGCGCTCCATTCCTCGCGTTGAGCGCGATAAGGTGTGCGTCGAGTGTGCCGGCGTACACGGTATTGTCCAGAATTGCGACGCCTCGGTTGACACGGCCACAGCATACCTGGATATCCGCGGGCACAGGACGAACATATCGCCACAGACGGCGGCCGCTGCGGGCATCGACGGCGGAAACGGCGTCCGGCGGCTCAGTTAAGTATAAGATCCCGTCGACTGCGATCGGCGTAGTCTCAAAATGATCCATCTGCTCGATCTGATAAGTCCATAGCGGCTTCAGCCGCGCGACGTTGGCCGGTGTGATTTGCGCCAAAGGAGAGTAGCGCTGGCCGTCATAAGTCCGCGAATAGGTAAGCCAGTTCTGCGGTTCTTTGTTGGCGTTCACGATGCGTGTGTACGGCACCTGAGCGGGAAGAACGACAGCCAGGAAAGCGGCTGTCAGGAAAAATCTCATTGCTCACCTCGCAAGGAAGACAGGTAGGCCACCAGGTCCTGCAGTTCGCCTTCGGAAAAAATCGTCTTATAACTGGGCATCGTCGATTCAGTGAGGCTTTCTTGGAGCTCGGAAAGTGCCGACTTGCGGAAAGAGTGGAAGCGTCCCGAGGCTTCCAGGATCTGGATTGTGAAGTTGTCCTCGTTGAGGCGAATCCCGCTTACCTTCTCTCCCTGGCGAGTGACAGCGCGGACTGGCACAAAGCCCTCACCAGCCGCCGCATTGGGCTGGATCAGCGCTTCACGAAGACCGTCGGCGCTGCGCCGGGCTCCGATATCAGAAAGGTCCGGGCCATAGGCGCGGCCTTCTGCGCCGATGGTGTGGCAACCCGCGCACGCGCCTTTGCCGTGGAAGAGTTCCTTGCCTTTAACGACGTCACCGGCAACTTGGGGAGGCGTGGCGTTAGCGCCGAGCACTCGAACGTAGGCAGCGGCAAGCGTCACGCCTTCCACTCCGAGGTACCAGGATGGCGGCATTTCGGTGCCGGGAAGACCAAGCAATATAAGTTGTCCGAGTTCTTCATCGGTGCGGGCATGCCGCAGCTTCGGGACGGCCAGGCTGGGCCCCTTGCCGCCGCGGCCTTCCGGACCGTGACAGCCGGCGCAACTGGTGTCGAAGACGCGCTTGGCTCGCGCGAGATCAATTCTTGGCGGAGCCGCGGCCGCCGGATTGGCTTGCGACAAAAACATCAGCAGCGGGAGGAGGGGCAACATGGCGAATCGATTGGCATTGTAATACACTGCAACCCCTCCCTGCGCAGGGGGGCGTCTCCACACCGCGGTCTTGCTTGAGCGTTGTTTCGTGGGGGATTGGAAATAAACGCTGCCCACTGAACTTAAGCGTGCCGGCCTACCAGGGCGGCATCGGATATTTAAGTTGCGGCGTGGCGATGATCGCATCCAATTGCCCATTGGTGCACCGTTCCGTGACCTGACGCTGTCGAGTAGATGGGCATCCTCCATTGTGCGGTGCTCTTTTATGTTGGAATCAATGGAGGACAGATGCGCCGGCTCATTGCCTCAAGCGGTGAATCTGAGTCAAAGTGCAATCACTGTAAAGATCAACATGGATGATCCGACAGGTTTAGCCGCACAAGGCCCCTTCGAGGCCCGCTATGTCGCGTTCCTTGAAACGATCTCGAGCGGCGCCGCTCTGGCAGGATCGCCGAACTCGGGAGGGTACGCCGGAGCCAAGCGCACCGAGCTATTCGTCGCAAGCTACAGTCCGGCGCCAATCCGGTCTTCGCGGTTTTTGCGGGATATCCTCGCCCGCTGCTGCCTTCTCAAGATAGCGGGAATAGCCGGGCAGGATGGCCTTAAGAACCGGAGTGCGCATGCGGAAGCGAAAACGAAGAAACGTTCTCCTACACCGCGACGGTCTCACAAAGGGAGACATCACAGTTTCAAGAAGGGCCTCCTCTCACGACGAGCGGCAAGACAAGTAACTGAATTCTTAGTATCGGCCGGCCGGGCCGGCCTGCTTCGGCGAGCAATCTCCGAGGCCCGGACTGTTGTTTGTCCGTCATCGGCTGTTGCGTCTAACGTCTCTCATCCAAGGAATCACTGAAAGCATTAAGAACGAAGCCACCAACGTGAAACGAGTCCTGCTCTTGCTCATCATCGCCGCCGTCCTCGCGATTGGCTTCTGGCTCTACCGGTGGCGGTCAGAATCGCGGCTGAACGTCGCACCCGATGCGGCGCGCGAAATCCAGAAGGCGAAGCGCCGCTGAATCACCTTGTGCCGATAAGACTTGGCCTCAATGATTGGCTCGTTGGGTCTCGATCTTGACTGGATGCTACTCCATGGCCCCCAGTGGCTTGGGTTCAGCTTGTGGAATCGACGGTCTTCCGTCGGCCGGCGTACAAAGAAACTCGAAGCCCTCTTCTCGGAGCAGCGTATCGATCTTCGATAAATGTTCGGAATCCAGGAGTCCCGCGCCAAAACCGAACCCCCCGTCCCTAATGTGATTCTGGTGCAGCAGAGTCTGCCGATCGTAAACATAGCCGTCCTTTCGGATCAACCTCGCCTGTTCAAGATCATTGACCTGCTGGCTGAAGCTCTTCAACTGCTCCAGAGATATAGCCTTCGCGATCTGGCCCATCTGCTGCGGTTCAACCTGCAGTCCCAGGTAACCAGCGATGCTGTTCACACTCGCTAAAGGCGCTCGTATAATCGACTCATAGGAAACGATGCAAGCACTTCCGGTGGCCCGGTGAAAGGACCATACGCGGAGCGCATTCCGGAGGGCGCCAATCCAGTGGTCCACCGAGCGGCCGAACATCCTCATGGAAGAAACGACAACGTCATAAGGGTCACGCCAAGTGTAGATCGCTTGGATGGCCCCTGCGCGGCAAAGCTCGTATGCCGACGGATGGAGACCGTGAGACTTGATTACTAGATTCGAAAATCGCGGCCGGCATGCTGCAAACAGGACGGCGGGATTCTCATTATAGAAACCAAAAACCCTCCGATGCGGTTCAGCGGATCTGGCCAGCTCCAGGGCAACGTTGAACGACCAAGTAGAGCCACTCCGTATCATCCCGTCACAAAGCACAACCATCAAGAGCTCCGCCGCTGGTCCTGAAATCGCTGAACGAATCTGCGGGGAACACCAAGCGCCATAACTTTGACTATCGCATCGGAAGAGTCCACGAGCAAGTTGGGCAAATTGCTAAGGGGGGCTACCAGGGTTCTTGAAGGTGATCGTAGGAGCCAAAAAATAAATGGCCGGCCCTTGCGGGACCGGCCAAGCAATGATCTTGAAATTGCGGCTAGTTCAACCCCGGCCGCGTGAATATCGGTATCGGAACAAACCAGCCAGCACCAATCCTGCACCTGTAATCAGACTAAAGGTGCCAGGCTCCGCTACGCCCGAAGAAGATGCATTGAGGTTAGCAGAATAGGTGCGGTCGAAATTGGTTCCGCCAAGTGCCGGGTTGTTCAATGTCCAATCGGCCGTACCGTTGCTCCCGGGGATTATGAACGTCTGGCCCAGTCCCACGTAGTTGTTACCACCCCCGAAACTCAAGCTGGGCGTGAACACCCAGTCATTGGTTGAAGGTGAGCCCGAAACGCCCGGGGGGGGATCCGAGGTTACGTTGGTATCGTGGCCAATGCTTCCATTACTTGTGGCGGTGAGTGCGCCGTCTGAGTAGAGCCCTTCCACGAACCCGAAAGTGAAGGTGCCCGCGGATGATGCCGTCCCCGTGCCAGCTTGCAAGCCGAAGGCGGGCGACTGTACTAATCCTGTATAGGTAACGCTTTGAGGAGTACCAATTCCTACGACCGTGAACACTCCGTTGCTATCCGAAAAGAGCAACGGTGTCAGGTCTTTAGAGCCCGAGAACACCGGACCGAACCAATTGAAAGTGTTCGCAACATCACCATTCGCCAGAAACCCTCCATCGTAGATGTAGACCTGTCCCGCGGAACCGTCGAGTGTTGGACGGGCCGTTGTTGTAGATCCGATTGTGGTTGCCCAACCCTGGGTTAGGGAGAGGGCGAAAACGAGTGTGAAAAGTAGAACCAACCTAACGGCAACGCGCAGGCTTGATTTGGACATAATCTAAATTAGCTTTCCTCCGTACTGGATCAGAGTATATAACACACCTTAGGACATTGCAAGGTTCAATTACGAATTATTTTTCAGTGATTTACCCTAGGCTTAGCGGCCCAAGAAAGATGCCATGCGCGGACCGGAGATTGCGACATAAGTCGTTCTTTTCTCAGTGGTTCTAGTACTTTCCTCGATGCCATCCCAGCCTACCCTTGGGGCCTTAGACGAGGAAGACCTCGTGCGGGTACTAAACTAAGGGCTTTCCCTAGTGCAGTCCTACCTGGCCCCGCACTGACTCAATCAGCTTTGCTGGATCGAACCCAACTCCATCCCGGAAGACCATCCGGACCTTTTCGACGTCCGAAATCTGTTTGACGGGGTTTCCGTCCAGAACCACCAGGTCGGCTTGCTTACCGCGCGCGATGGAGCCGATGCGGTCGTCCAGGCCCAGGAATCTGGCGCCGTTCAAAGTGGCGATCTGGATCGCCTCGGCGGGCGTAAAGCCGCCCTCCACGAGCAGCTCGAGATTGCGCTGATCGCCGAAGCCGGCCAGCGCGCTGCCGTTGCCGGTCGGATCGCAGCCGGCCATCAGCAAACCACCTGCTTTCACAAAAGCGCGCTCGAATTCCACTTCCTTTTTGATACGCAGTGCGCTCGATGACCGCGCTTGCTCAGGAAGCCGGTCCCGGCCGCTCAGATAAAGTAGCGCCGCGGTAGGTGAGAGCGCTTCCAAGAATCGCGGCTGGAGTGGAGGCGCCACCTCGAAAACCGCTAGCGTCGAAGTTACCGCCACTTTGTGCTGGACCAACTCCTGAATCGTTCTTTGCACGGCTTCGCCATTTACGTCCAGCTGCGCCAACTCCTGCGCCGAGCCTTGCGGGCAGACATCCGGCTGCTTCGCGGGATTGAATTCCGAATCCACCACCAGGCCGTGCTCCAGGTTATCGATTCCGAGCGCTGCGGCTTCGCGAAATCCCACCGAGCACAAGTGCCCGGTCAGCTTCAGGCCGCGCGCGTGAGCGGAGGTGAGCGCAGCTTCCAGCTCCCCGCGCGTGATATGCATGTAGGCCTTGAAAGAGTGCGCCCCCATGCTCGCCCAATACTCGACGAAGCGCCGCGCGTCATCCGGCGTATCGAGCTCGGCCATCTGCGGCGCGAAGCTGCCATGACCTTCCAGGTAGCCGACCGTAATGAGCATCTTCGGACCAGGCATGCGGCCTTGGTCGATCATCTTTTTCAAGTTCAAGTCGGTGTAGGGCTCGAGCGTCCCCGCCGTTCGCGCGGTGGTGACGCCGGAAGCCAGATAGAGCCGTGGAAAGCTCATCCCGTGCTCGATGTAAAGCGGTACGCCGCCACCTGACGGATAGAACAGGTGTTCATGCATGCCCACCAGGCCGGGAATCACGGTCTGGTCCGGCAATGTCATGCGATGAGCTCCGGCCGGTACCTGAACTTGATCGGCCGGGCCCACGGCCTGGATTCGGCCTCCTTCAATCACAATGGTTTGGTCTTCCCGCGGCGGCGCGCCTGTTCCATCCAGGATGCGTACGTGTTCCAGGGCGATCACTGGCGCATCCACGGTGATGAACGGTTTCACGCCCGGCGTGAACTGAGACTGGGCAATAAGTCCACTAGCCGCGGCGACAGCGACGATCCATGAGCGGGTTCTCATACCGGTGAAGTATAACGGATTCAAGCTGTGATGAAATCCCTCTTCTACCGGGCGATCTCCATATTGGCGGTAATCTCTCAGTCTGGTGCACAGGATCGCGAGACGGCCATCAAAGTGGATGTGGACGTGGTGAATGTTTTCTGCACTGTGCACGATCACCGCGGCGCGCTGATCCGAGATCTTAAGCAGGACGATTTCAAAATCTCCGAGGACGGACGGCCCCAGCGGATCCGCTATTTCGCGCAAGACACCGATCTGCCACTGACGGTTGCTCTACTTCTGGACGTCAGCGGCAGCGTGCGATGGTTCGTCGAGGATGAAAAACGTACCGCGGCAAAGTTCTTAGAACAGGTGCTGCGGCCTGATGACCGCGCGCTGCTGGTGGGTTTCTCGAGCACAGTAGTGCTGTGGCAGGACCTGACGTCGTCCACTGCATTACTCGCCAACGCTCTCCAGCGGCTGCGTTCCATTCCGTTTAAGGGACTCCCGCCGCTGGGCTTCCCCATGCCCAGCACTCTGCTGTATGAAGCCGTCCAGAAGACGGCGCTTGGGAAATTAAAACCGTTGTCCGGCCGGAAGGTTTTGATCGTCATCTCGGACGGTTTGGACAACGGCAGCCCGGTGCATCTGGATCGAGTGATGGAAGCGGTGCAGACCACCAATACCATCGTCTATGGCATCTGCTTCGAAAGCGGCTTCTCCGGATGTTCCTTCCTCAAGAACATGTCCGACCCCACGGGAGGGCGAACATTTCGGGTGAAAAAGACTCCAATTGCCGAAATCTTCGGGACAATCCAGGAAGAAATGCGGAGCCAGTACGCGATCGGTTATGTGTCCACCAATCGGGCCCAGGATGGCACCTTCCGCAAGCTGCAAGTAAGCGTGGTACCCAAGGGGCTGAAGGTGGCGGCGCGCAAGGGGTATTATGCGCACTCCGGGGAGTTAAAGTAGGCCATCTAACCCCACAACTCCATCGTACTGCTTCTAAGTCGTTGGTTTTCCGTTGCGGCACGTGACGTGCACCCGAAGCTTCACAATTCTATATCCTCTCGCGAGAACTTACTCGCGAGGGTGTCTGTGGCCAAGTCAACGAATGACATGCCGGACGTGTATTTATGCGTCGCCTGGGCTCTGGCTGGGGACCAAAATCCATACGGCCGCCAAGTAGCGGACGAGTCTCGTTTTGCTTCAGTTTTTAGAAAAGGGGAAACAATGAACAAGCTTAAGACATTGCTCGCTTTGGCCGTGTTGTCGGTATTCGTAACCGTTGTGTTCGCCCAAACGGAGACCGGGCAGATCACGGGAACAATTTTTGATCCAAGCTCTGCCGCGATTCCAAATGTGACAGTGATCGTCAAGTCGATCGATACTGGCGCGACCCGCACAGTCACCACCTCGGAAAATGGCAGCTACACAGTAACGAACCTGCTACCAGGCGAATACGAAGTGGGCGCCACGGCGCCGGGCTTCTCGCAGGTCCAACAAAAGGTCACTCTCACGGTGGGCGCCAAGGCCACCGTCGACCTTCACCTTGAGCTGGGCAAAGCCACTCAGGTAATTGAGGTGAATGGGTCGGCCGTGCAGGTCAACACAGAAACTCAGACGTTATCCACTAATGTCAGCGAGAAGCAGGTCCGCGAATTACCCACCCTGACGCGCAACCCATACGCGCTGGTGGCAACTTCAGGCAACGTTTCCGATGCGGGCGCCGGAGGGCGGGGTGCCGGTTTCGCCATCAACGGCCAGCGCGAATCGGGCACCAACGTGCTGCTGGATGGCGCCGCTAATAACGATGAATTCACGGCCGGCGTCGGTCAGCAAGTACCGTTAGACGCCATTCAGGAATTCAGTATTCTTACTTCTAACTTTACGGCTGAATTTGGTCGCGCTAGCGGCGGAATCGTCAACGTCGTGACCAAGTCGGGCTCGAACGCCTTTCATGGAACGGCCTACGAGTTCAACCGCGTCTCGGCGCTTTCCTCCAACACCTTTCAGAACAACGCAAATGATATCCCGAAGTCCGTATTTGATCGCAATCAGTTCGGGTATTCCGCCGGCGGACCGGTGAAGAAGGACAAGCTGTTCTTTTTCAGCAGCACGGAGTGGACTCGCGTCCGCAGCACGGCAGAGACTTTTGTAATGGTTCCGGATCAGCAATTGCTAGCGGCAACCGCGGCGAACACCCAACAGTTCTTCCAGACCTACGGGAAACTCGCTTCCGGCGTTACCACTTTGAACACTTATAGCATCAACCAGCTAAATGCCCAGGGCGTCAATCTGTGCGGGGCGTATCCCAATTGCAAGGCTCTCAATCCCAACATGCCGGTTTACGACCTGGTTGGCTACAATGCGCCGGGCGACGCGGGCGGCGGAAGTCCTCAGAACCAATATCAGACGGTTGAGCGCATGGACTATAACTTCACCGATAAAACCCAGATGTACGGACGATACGCGCTGCAGAGCATCGGTTTCTTCCCGGGATATGTATCGTCCAGTCCCTACACCGGCTACAACACATCCGAAACCGACTTTAACAATAACGGCCTGTTTTCGGTTATCCATACCTTTAGCCCACAATGGGTTTCCCAATCCAAAGTGGTTTTCAACCGTTTAACTTTGGTGCAGCCGTTTTCCAGCACCTATGGTGCCCCGGTGCCCACGCTGTACACCAGTCCGAATGGATCTGGACAACTTCTCGGATACAACATCAACTACCCGGGCTTTATTCCAAACGCGCCGGGTAATGGCATTCCATTTGGCGGGCCGCAGAACTTTGTGCAGCTCTATCAGGACATGAGTTACACACGCGGCAATCACAATATCCGATTCGGAGGCAGCTTTGAATACCTGCGGGACAACCGCACTTTCGGCGCCTATGAAACAGCCGGCGAATACCTGGGCAAGGGTTCGGACGGTAACGCCGTGGATGGTTTACTGACTGGCGATCTGTACAGGTTCCAGGCAGCCATCAATCCTCAGGGCCAGTTTCCTGGCGCTACGGTCAATCTGCCGTTGAATCAGCCCAACTTCAGCCGCAGTTACCGTTATCGGGAATCCGCACTTTACGTGCAAGATGCCTGGCGGATGAAACCCCACTTCACGCTCAATCTGGGGCTGCGCTGGGAGTATTACGGCGTCCAGCACAATAAGGATCCTAAGCTGGATTCCAACTACTTTATGCCGTCGGGCGAGATCGGAACACCCCTGGGCATCGCCAACGGCGTGGCCGAATCGGTCAGCCAATCCTCGGTGGGCGGCTTCTGGAGGCCGTCCTACAGAGATTTCGCTCCCCGCATTGGATTCGCCTGGGATATTTTCGGTGACGGCAAGACGTCGCTGCGCGGTGGATATGGTATCGGATACGAACGGAACTTCGGCAATGTGACGTTCAATGCCATCCAGAATCCACCCAACTATGAGACGGTCAGCATCACCGCCGGATCGGCTAATTGGCCGACTACGCTTCCCATCTCCATCAACAACCTCGGTCCGTTCTCGGGAGCATCCGGAACCATCAAGCTTCCGGCAGCGACCCTGCGCGTGCCGATCCAAAACATCAAGACAGCTTACGCCCATTTCTGGAGTACTTCGCTGGAACGCCAGATATCGCCTGGACTGTTGGTTGCGCTGGATTATACCGGTTCGAAGGGCGTGGACCTGTATGACATCTCCGTCGACAACCGCAACGGGTACGGCAATATCTTCCTGGGCATTCCTTGCAGCTACGCAGCCCAGGATTGCACTGCAGTGCTGAATCCACAGTACGGAGGAATCAACGTTCGTGGCAACAACGCCTGGTCCGACTACAACGCATTGAATTTCCGCACCAGGGTCAATAACATCAAGAACAGTGGCGTGACGTTGAACTTGAACTACACTTGGTCGCATGCCATTGATAATCTCAGTACGACGTTCAGCGATTCGGACGCCTTCTCGAACAACTGGGGCAGCCAAATTACAGGACTCCTGGATCCCTTCGATCCCAACGTGAACAAGGGCAACGCCGACTTCGACATCCGCCAGCGCGTGGTAATAAGCGGGGTGTGGGATGTTCCGTTCTATAAGACAGGTCATGGTTTGGCGGCTCAGACTCTGGGCGGCTGGACCCTGGCCCCGATCTTTACAGCCAGGACCGGTTCCCCCTACACGCTCTTCGATTGCACCAACGGCTACACTTTCTGTCCGATGGCTGCGTTCACCACTCCCATTGGCACCTCCGCCAATGGAAATCCTCCCGCCGCGAGCAATCCGGACACTTACAACTTCCTCACGATACCCGCGGCGTCCATTGATCACTACACCAATCCGAAGTACTTCTTCTCCGATCTGCCGCCTTTCCCGGCGGACATGTCCAGCCGGAACGCGTTCCGGGCGCCGGGCTTCTACGAGCTCGATCTAGGCTTGTATAAGACCTTCAAGCTTGGGGAGAGATACAAGTTGGAGCTCCGCGGTGAGGCGTACAACCTGTTCAATCATGCGAACCTGTACGTCGAAGCCAATAGCATCGATCTGGGCTCTACCAACACCGTGCCAGCTTGCAAGGGATGTACCGGTGGGCCCGCAGACCGCCGCAACATGCAGCTCGCTCTAAAATTCATGTTCTAGATAGCCACGTCCCTTGATTAATGAAAGGGGAGCCGCAGGCTCCCCTATTTTTTAACCCACCACGCACCTTTCGCCACCCACGCCCTATAATTCGAACAGGGCCATGCGTAAGCGCATCATCATCGGCTCGGGCTTTCTACTGCTCGCCATCCTGGTGACGCTGGAAGTGTGGCAAGGCTCCTTCACGTTCGGTCCGTTCGCTCCCTCCAGCATGCAGCAGACGGTTCTATTCTGGGCGGTCTCCACCTTCATTTTCGTCCTTACCATCACCCTGGGCTTCATCCTGTTTCGCACCGGACTCAAGCTGTACATAGAACGCCAGAGCAATCGGCCCGGCTCGCACATCAAGTCCAAACTTATTGGTGGCGCCATCGCACTCAGCGCTTTGCCCGTTTTCTTCCTGGTGCTGTGGAGCGTTTCAGTCTTGAATCGGAACCTGGAAAGCTGGTTCAGCCGGCCCGCGCGCAATATGAATATCGAGCTGACCCAGGTGGCGGAAGCTTTGGACCAGGAGGTACGCAGTAAGCTGACCGCACAGGCGCAACTGCTCGCGTCTCTATCTCCTGCCGAAAGCGCCGACTATTACGAGCGGTTCTGCCTAGCCAACGAAATTGAGCGGGCGGAAGTGGAAAGCCCAAAGGGCGTGAAGCGCGTATTATGCGCCGTGCCAAAGTTGCGCAGTACCGATCTGTACACCGTCGATACCGAGACCAGCCACGGCACTATTACTCTTTCCGCGCGCCTGCCCTTAAACCTTGCCGCCAAACAGGCCGAGATCTCGCGCTACGTGGCCGAATATAACCGGCTCGCGGTCGATCGAAAAGCCTTCCGCAGCATGTATCTTCTACTGCTGAGCTTAATTACGTTGTTTATCCTGTTCTTCGCCACTTGGATCGCGCGCTACATGGCCGGACAGATCAGTACACCCATAACGGCCCTGCTCAAAGCAGCCGAGCAAATCCGCAAAGGAAACCTGGGATACCGTGTGCATGTCGCCGCGATCGATGAGATGGCCACGCTAGTAAAAGCTTTCAATGAGATGACCGAGGCGCTGGAGGCGAACAGTAAGGAGTTGGAATCGCGGCGGCGCTTCACCGAAGCGATTCTCGAGAGCATCCCGACCGGCGTTATCTCGCTCACCGCCGATGGCCGCATTCAACGCGTCAATCGTGCGCTGATGGGAATTTTTCCAGAGGAGCAGGTGGCGCGGGCGACGCGCTTGAGCGACCTGTTCTCGCGCGATGATACCGCCGAGATCCGTTACCTGATGAATCGCGCCCGGCGCACCGGCGTGGCCGGTACCCAAATTGAGTACAAAGCCGAGCGGCACGTCCTCCACCTCGCCCTCACCGTGGCCGCGCTGGATGCGCAAAGGAGCTCCGGATTCGTATTGGTGGTGGAGGACACCAGCGACCTGCTGCGCGCCCAGAAGGCCGCCGCCTGGCACGAAGTAGCGCGCCGCGTCGCGCACGAAATCAAGAATCCGCTGACTCCCATCGCGCTCTGCGCGGATCGGATCGGGCGCCAATTGGAACGCGCGGAGTCAATCCCTGATACAAGCGCTTCCGACACGCGGCGCATTTTGCAGGAATGCTCCACTACCATCGCGCGCGAGGTGGAAAGCGTTCGCACGCTAGTGGATGAATTCTCGCAGTTCTCGCGTTTCCCGGCCGCGCAGCCAGTGGCCTCCGATCTGAACGAAGTGGTGGAGAATGCCTTGGCAGTCTTCGAAGGCCGCCTGGAGGGCATCCAGGTCCGTACCGATCTTGCCGATGACCTGCCGGCCGTCAATATCGACCGGGAACAATTCAAACGGGTGGTGGTGAACCTGGTGGACAACGCAGCCGAAGCCATGCAGGAATCGCCCTCGAAGCGTCTGTACATAGCCACTCGCCACACGGAAATCGATTCAGTGGAGTTGATTGTGGCCGACACCGGATGCGGTGTGTCCCGCGACGACAAGGAGAAGCTTTTCTTGCCCTATTTTTCGACCAAAGGCCGCGGCACGGGTCTCGGCCTGGCCATCGTGAATCGCATTCTGGTGGACCACGACGCCACCATCCGCATCGAAGACAACGTGCCAGCGGGCGCCCGATTCATTGTGGATCTCCCCACGCCCGCCTCCGCCGATCACGAAGTCAAAACGAACGAAGCAACTCCGGTGGTGGAGAGCCGCTTGTGAAGATCGCGCGCATCTTGATCGTGGACGACGAGCCTGGCATCCGCCAATCGCTGGCCGGCGTGCTGGACGACGAAGGCTACCAAACCCACGCTGTCGCATCCGGAGAAGAATGCCTGGATGAGCTCACGCGTTCCAGCTACGATCTGGTGCTGCTGGATGTCTGGCTGCCTGGCATGGATGGCCTGGAGACATTGACGCGTCTGCAGGAAATCCCGTTCGCCAGCCGGCCCATGGTGGTGATCATTTCCGGCCACGGCACCATTGAAACCGCGGTGAAAGCCACTAAGCTAGGTGCGTTCGACTTTTTGGAAAAGCCGCTGACCATTGAAAAGGTCTCGGTGGTTGTCAAAAACGCGCTCCAGCAGCGCAAGCTCGAACTGGAGCTGGAGCGATTCAAGGAGGACGGCAAATCGCGGCTGCAAATCATCGGCGACAGCGTCCCTATGAAAGCGCTGCGGCAGCAACTGGCGTTGATGGCCGCCACCAACGGACGTGTGCTGATTTATGGCGAAAGCGGAACCGGCAAGGAACTGGTGGCGCACGCTATTCATAGCAGCAGCGCGCGAGCTTCGGAGCCGTTCGTGGAAGTGAATTGCGCGGCCATCCCCGAAGATTTAATCGAGAGCGAGCTGTTCGGCCATCGCAAGGGCAGTTTCCCCGGCGCGCTGGAAGATAAAACCGGCAAGCTGCAAAAGGCGGACGGCGGAACGCTGTTTTTGGATGAAGTGGGCGACATGAGCCTGAAGACGCAGGCCAAGGTTCTGCGATCGCTCGACGAGCAACGCTTCGAGCCGGTGGGCGCGGAGACCTCCATTCAGGTGGATGTGCGCGTGGTGGCGGCCACCAACAAGAATCTGGAAGAAGAGATCGAGCGCGGGAATTTCCGCGAAGATCTGTTTTATAGGCTGAACGTGATTCCGTTCCACGTGCCGCCGCTGCGCGAGCGCATTGAAGATGTGCCGCTGCTGGCCAACCATTTCCTGAGGGAATTCACCATGGCGTACGGACGCCGTCCCAAGGAATTGACTCCGGAAGCCTACGCGGTATTGCAGGATCATCGCTGGCCGGGCAATGTGCGCGAACTGCGCAACCTGATGGAGCGCATTGTCATTATGAACCCGCAGGTGCGCGTGGACGCGCGCCATCTTCTGTTGAACAACGGCAAGCGCAACGTAATCGAGCGCCCGGCGGAGCGCTTCGGCAGCCTGCACGACGTCCGCGCCGCCGCCGAGCGCGAATACATCCTGAAAACGCTAGATGAGACCAAAGGCAATGTCACGAAAACCGCGGAATTGCTGGGTCTGGAGCGCAGTAATCTTTATCGGAAGATGAAGACGTTAGGGATCGCGCCGAAGGAGTAACTCCGCTGTGGCAATAGCCTATTCGCTCGACTCGAATAACGATTTGGGCAACCCTGACTGGCGGAGGATACTCATGAGAGTGCCGCGCCGAACAGCGTTATGAAGGGGAACAGGAACGGTTATCGTAGTACCTTCCAGTCGCTTCTGGATGATCTTGTGACTACCGCGCTGACGGACTGCAACAAATCCGTGCTGTTCGAGAATCCCGCAAATCTCCCTACCCAACCGGTACCTCGATTTGCGTTACGAAGACTTCATTGTGGAATCGCCGGTCGACTTCGGAAGAGCTAGCGCTCTCAAAGAACAAGGTGAGCGCTTCCACCAGGTTCACCCGAGCATCTTCGATTGATGAACCCTGACTGGCGATGTCAAGTTCCGGACACAGAGCCACGAACCCCTCGTCTTCCCGTTCGATGATCGCGGTCAAGCGCTGCTGTCGCTGCATGATCCGAGTCTACAACAGTCGGCCGGTTTTGCTAAAAGAGAGATGGAGGTGCCGCATGGGATCGATCTCGGTAGCTTGCTATAAACCACGCCCCGGTTGCGAGGCAGCTTTGCTTGAGCTGGTTCGGAACCACCTGCCACCGCTCCGTGCCCAGGGCCTTGTCACCGAACGCCCTTCCATCGTGATGCGCACCGCGGACGGGATCATCATCGAGGTCTTCGAGTGGGTATCCCAGGAGGCCATCGCCGGCGCTCACTCGAACCCTGCCGTCATTGATTTATGGAAGCGTTTTGAAGCCGTATGTACCTACGAGACACCGTCCAACATTCCGGAATTTCAGAAGATGTTCTCGCACTTCGAGCCGATTTGACGCGAGCCCACGCGTTTCCCCTTGCACTTCGACAGGGAATGTTGTATCGTCTCATGTAGAAGCTGAAGGGGAACACGCCCATGCTCAACGATTTGTTCTTTCGTCTCCGCTCGCTGTTCCGGCGAAAGGCGGCCGAAACCGAACTCGATGATGAACTCCGCTTCCATTTCGATTCCCATGTCCAGAAATATGAGAGCTCGGGCCTCGCGCGCGAAGAGGCGCTGCGGCGCGCGCGGCTCGAATTTGGCGGAATCAATCAAGTGAAGGAGGAATGCCGCGAGGCGCGCGGCGTGCACTTTATGGAAGAGCTATTTCAGGATGTTCGTTATGGGCTGCGCATGCTGCGCAAGTCTCCCGGCTTCACAGCGGTCGGGCTGCTCACGCTCGCCCTGGGCATCGGCGCGAACACCGCGATATTCTCAGTGGTCTATGGCGTATTGCTGCGGCCCCTGCCATACAAAGATGCCGGCGGCCTGGTAGTGCTCAATGAGACCACGCCGAAAGTGGGCGCGGTGAGCGTTTCCTATCCGAATTTTCTGGATTGGCGCTCCGGGAACCGCTCGTTTTCGCAAATGGCCGCGGTAGCCAACGTCTCTTTCAACCTGGCCGGCGTCGATCAACCGGAGAACATCATGGGCGAAGCCGTTTCCTCGAATTTTCTTTCCATGTTGGGCGTCCGTCCCATCCTGGGGCGCGATTTCGACGCATCCGAAGAAAAAGCGGGCACGGCTCCCGTTGTTTTGCTCAGTTATCAACTTTGGCAGTCGCACCTGGGCGGCGGCCCCAGCGTGCTCGGGCGCACGATCCATCTGGACGGCAAGAGTTTCACCATCATCGGAGTGTTGCCGCCGGACTTCGTCTCCATCGACAAAACCGACGTCATGGTGCCCATTGGCGTTTGGCTCACAGGCAACTCCGACGCCAATAACCGAGGCGACCGCGGCGACATGGCGGCCATCGGCAGGCTCGGGCCCGGAGTGAGTTTCGCGCAGGCCCAAGCGGAAATGCAGGCAATCGCGGCGCGCCTGGCAGCCGCGTATCCTGGACCCAACGATCAGTTCAGCGCCGCGCTACGGCCTATTCGCGAAGTATTCGTCGGCGAAATTCGCCCCGCCATTTTGATTCTCTTCGGCGCAGTGCTGTTCGTTTTGCTGATCGCCTGCGCCAACGTCGCCAACCTGTTTTTGATGCGTGGCGCTGCACGCACACGCGAAATCGCACTGCGCATCGCGCTGGGCGCAACTCGCGGACGCATCGTCCGCCAGATGCTGGCCGAGAGTTTCGTTCTGGCCTTTTTCGGAGGTCTGTTGGGTGTTGCGGTTTCGATTGCCGGAATACGCGGGCTAGCCCGGTTGATTCCGATGTACGGGATGGCAGGCGAGGCCGTGAATGTGAACGGCGCGGTGCTGCTTTTCGCCGCGGCCGCGGTAGTGCTCTCCTCCTTCATGTTCGGATTGGTTCCGGCCATGCAGTTGACCAAGCCCGAGGTGCAGTCGGAATTGAAGGAAGGCGGCAGAGCAGTCAGCGCGGGCGCTGGGCAGAATCGCTTGCGCTCTCTTCTGGCGGTGGGCGAGATTTCGGTTGCCTTGATCCTTCTAGTCGGTGCGGGGCTGATGATGAAGAGCCTCTATCGCCTTCTGGCCGTGGATCCAGGATTTAAGACGGACCGAATACTCACCATGGAAATGCAACTACGCACCGCGCAATACGCTAAAGATCCGGCTATTTTGAATTTCTGGCAACAAGTTCTTGACCGCGTCCGCGCCCTGCCTGGCGTGGAAGCAGCGGCCCTGGGTACCGTAGTTCCGCTGACCAACTCACACTCGCGCTCAGACATCACCATTGAGGGCATGGCGTTGCCCAAGCCGGGTAGTTTCCCTCACCCGGATCACCACAGCGTGAGCCCTGGTTACCTAAGAGCGCTCGGCGTTCCACTCCTGCGCGGCCGCGAATTCACGGACGCCGACCAGCAAAACGCTCCGCTGGTTGGGATGATTAATTCCGCCGTCGCACGCCAATTCTTTCCTAATCAAGATGTTTTGGGCAAACGCTTCATGTTCGGCCACCCATCCGCTGAGCATCCGCCGAAATGGATCACCATCGTCGGTCTCACTGCCGACACGAAACTCTACGGCCTTGCCAATCCCGCGCGCCTGGAAGTTTACGTCCCCTTCCGCCAATCCGTCTCTAGCGACATGAATCTGATTGTAAAATCGGCAGCCGATCCGGCCGCGCTCACTTCCGCCATTCGAGGCGCCATCGCGTCGATCGACAAAGACCAACCCATTTTTGCCATCGCCACCATGCAAGAACTCGTCAATAGTTCCGTTTCCACACGGCGCATCACGTTAATCCTGCTCGGGCTGTTCAGCGCGCTCGCGCTGGTCTTGGCGGCCATCGGAATCTACGGCGTTATTTCCTACTCCGTCGCGCAGCGCACGCACGAAATCGGGATTCGCATGGCTCTTGGCGCCGATCACGGCGGTGTGCTGCGCATGATCCTCGCACAGGGAGTGAAAATCGCCGGCGCAGGCGTGGTCATCGGACTCGGCGCGTCTTTCGGCCTTACACGATTGATGACGAATCTCCTTTTTTCAGTCCGTGCGGCCGATCCGCTCACCTTCGCCGCGGTCGCAATTGTGCTGGTGCTGGTGGCCATGCTGGCCTGTTATATCCCCGCACGCCGTGCGCTGCGCGTCGATCCCATAATCGCGCTAAGGTATGAATAGTTAGAAACCGGCCTGCGGCGGTTCACGTCCAGCATTCAAATGAAGAGGCAGCCTATGCGTGCATTCCGGCTGGCCGGCGTTCTCCTGGCCTCCCTCGCCGCCGCCGACGATACCGCTGTGTCGCCGCGGCCAAAGCCTACTGATTATCCGGCTCACGATAGCGTAAAGACCGCCGCACTCGCCGCCGCCATCGTTCCGCCGGAACAGGTCAAGAAATTGTTCTCAGCTGAAACTTCCAAGAATTACGTCGTGGTGGAGGTTGCCATTTATCCCCAGGATCGCCACTCATTCGACATCGATCTGCTCGATTTCGAGTTGAAAACCGGTGATCAAATGCTCCGCGCGTCCGAGCCTCGGGATATCGGAACCACGTGGCCGTCGGCAAAAAATCCGTCGATTGGCAACCGTGGGCCCAATGTTACCGCCGAGACCGGCGTCATCGTCGATCGTGAAACGGATCCTGTCACCGGACGCCCCAGGACCAGCGTGGGGACTTACCAAGGCGTCGCCGTATCCAATTATCCACGCCCAGACAATCCCACGCCGCCGCGCACCAATCCCGCCCAAAGCGATATCGAGGACAAAATGCGCCGGATGGCGTTACCGGAAGGTCCGGCCAAAGCGCCCGTGGCCGGTTATCTTTATTTCAGGCACCAAAAACGCAAGCAGGACTCTTTTGCGCTGAATTATTCGAACGACGACGAATCAATCGATCTGAAATTTCCGAAAACGCCGTGAAAAAATTGGTTGGCAGGCGAAAACGCCTGCCCCACATGTTCTCCAAAGTCTTGGGCAGCAAAGTGGGGCAGACGCTTTCGTCTGCCAACCCGTATTACGGCTCCCGTGGGATCCGCGCCAACCCTGCCGCGAGCATCGCGAGCAGCAAACTGAGCGGCGAATAGAGCCACGTGTCCCAGTGCGCGAACGGCGTCTCCTTAATGGTCTTGAAAAAGCCGAACGATCGCAGATTTCCAACCGCCCGCAGCAGGAAAACCAGGCTGAGTCCCCATACACCAACGTCCAGCAGCAACCCCAGCGGACCGGTTTTGATCCAGCCTGCCTTCCCCATCACCAGAACCACTGCCATTCCCAAGAGGCCGCAGACCAGCCAGGTTGCCGCCGGAGTGGGA
Source organism: Bryobacterales bacterium (assembly GCA_003162425.1). Lineage (GTDB taxonomy): Bacteria > Acidobacteriota > Terriglobia > Bryobacterales > Bryobacteraceae > Palsa-89. The sequence continues at coordinate 25,242 of PMOK01000222.1, forward strand.
TCGAACATGCGGCGCCCACTTACAGTCGGAACAGTGAACGCGGCGCCCCATCTTCCGCCTAACGCCCAATAGGCGTGCAGAACAGCAATTCCACCCAGCACAATGACAAGTGGAATCGCGAACAGAAAACGGTTGTGCATCGGTTCCTCTAGTATCCATCGAGATCGCTACGCGCGCATCTTTCCGAAACACGCCCGCAATTCGCGAACAAACAATTCCGGCTGCTCAAACGCCGCGAAGTGCCCGCCTTTATCCAACTGGTTCCAGTAAACCAGATTCGGATAGCGCTTCTGGGCCCAACGCCGCGACACGCGGAAAATCTCCTTCGGGAATACGCTGCAGCCCACCGGTATGCGCACCGGATCGTAGTTGATCTTGTTGAAGCTCTCCCAATATAGACGCGCCGAAGACGCCGCCGCGTTGGGAAGCCAGTAGAGCATTACATCATCCAGCATCTCGTCCCGCGTGAGCGCGTTCTCTGGATTGCCATTGCAATCTGTCCAGGCCCAAAACTTTTCGAGAATCCACGCCGCTTGTCCCGCCGGAGAATCCGCCAATCCATATCCCAGCGATTGCGGACGAGTGCTCTGCTGTTTCGAATAACCGGAATCCCAATCCTGATAGTGCTGCATTCCGGCCAGTCCGTCTTTCTCCTCTTGGGTGAGGCTCGACATCGTCGCGGGATCAGGCCGCACCACAGGCATATTCAGATGGACACCGTGGCAGTGCTCGGTGTCCTGCAATGCGATGGCGGTGGTCACTACGGCGCCCCAGTCGCCACCCTGCGCGTAGTATCGCTGGTAGCCGAGCCGCAGCATCAGCTCGCTCCAGGCGCGCGCGATTTTCTCAACCGTCCAGCCGCTCTGCTTGGGCTTGCCGGAAAAACCGTAGCCGGGCAGCGATGGACAGACGACGTGGAAGGCGTCAGAAGCCTGGCCGCCATGCGCTGTGGGATCGGTTAGCGCTGGAATAATTTTCAAAAACTCGATGATCGATCCGGGCCAGCCATGCGTCAGGACCAGCGGCAGTGCATCATCGTGACGCGATCGTATATGCAGGAAATGGATGCTGACGCCATCCAGGTCCGTTTGGAACTGCGGAAGCGCATTGAGCCGTGCTTCGGTCTTCCGCCAGTCATACTCACGCTCCCAGTAATCGCAGACCTTTTGCACGTAATGGAGCGGAATCCCCTGCCCCCAATCCCCAACAGTCTGCGCATCGGGCCACCGCATCGCGCGAAGCCGTCGCTTCAGATCCTCCAACTCAGCATCGGCAATGTGGATCTTGAAAGGCCGGATTTCTTCGCTCATGTGTTTCCGGACCTAAGTTTACCGCGTGCGTGGCAACTATAATGGTTGGGATGATCTCGAGACGAGGATTCCTCCAAGCCAGCTCCGCGGCCGCGCTGCTCACGAACGCCGCTAGCGCCAAACAACTGAAGACTGTCGGAGTGCAGCTCTATACAGTCCGAAGCGTTCTTCCCAAAAAACCAGCCGAAACCCTGAAAGCCATCGAAGCCATCGGCTACCGTGAAGTCGAGGCTACCTACGACAATCTCGACAAGGTCTGGCCCTCGCTCCAAGCCACCAGCTTGAAACCGGTCAGCATCCACCTGAATGAGAACACCATCATGAAAGGCACGGACGACGATATCGCCCGCGCCGTCGACAAGGTGAAGCAGCACGGATTTTCCTACGCCGTATTTCCTTGGGTCAACCCTCCGGATCGTGGCGGGCTCGACAAGATGAAGGCGCTAGCAGACAAGCTGAACAAAGCGGGCGAAAAATGCCGTGCCGCGGGTCTCACCTTCTGCTATCACAATCACGCTTTCGAATTCGAGCCGATGGACGGAACCACGCGGTTCCAGGTCTTGCTGGACACTCTCGACAAGAACCTGGTCGGGTTCGAACTTGACTGCTTCTGGGTAAGCGTCGCGGGACACGATCCGGTGGAAATCCTGAAGAAAGTGTCCGGCCGCGTCCACCTGCTGCATCTGAAAGACAAGGCGCAAGGCATGCCGGTGATGTATAAAGAAACAGTCGCAGCCAGCGCTTTCAAAGAAGTTGGCCACGGCATTCTGGATTGGCCGGCCATCCTGCGCGCCGCCGAATCCGCGGGCGTCCAACACTACTTCGTCGAACAGGATTCAACGCCGGGCGACCCAGTCGAAAGCCTGCGCCAAAGCTTCGACTACATCTCAAAACTAAATTTCTGATCCGCGTGTTGACGTGGCGCACGCACTCGTGCGTGCCGCGTTCACACTCATGTGAACGCCCTGAAGTTTTCATAATACGTGTGTTCGCAGGAGTGCGAACACGGCACGCAAGACTGCGTGCGCTACGCTATATGCGCCCCAGTAGTTTCCACATACACGGCATACAACGACTGCCCAGCCGCCATAAACAACCGATTCCGCTTCGTTCCCCCAAAACACACGTTCGCGCAAACTTCCGGCAACAGGATCATCCCGATCCGCGCGCCATCGGGAGAAAAAACGTGGACGCCATCGTAGCCCGCACCCACCCAACCGGCCCCAGTCCAGATGTTGCCATCCACATCGGCGCGAATCCCGTCGGCTAAACCAGCGCCCTTGCCGCGCAGCTCCATGTTGACGAACTCGCGCCCATTGCGAAGCGACCGGCCATCCGCGACGTCATAAACCTTGATGATTTTCGGAGCCTCCGGGTAGTGCGTGGCGCCGGTATCGCACAGATACAGCTTCTTGTAGTCGGGCGAAAAGCACAGCCCGTTCGGCTTGTACGCTTCGTCGGTAACCATCTCCATCTTGCCGGTCTTCGAATCGATGCGATAAACCGCTTCCTTTATTTCGAGCCGCGCCTTGTGACCCTCGTAGATGCTCGTGATCCCGTACCCAGGATCGCTGAACCAGATTCCTCCGTCAGGATGAACCACAATGTCGTTGGGAGCGTTGAGCGGCTTGCCCTGCCAATTATCGGCCAGCACCGTGACAGCGCCCGTGTGCTCGAATCGGACGACGCGGCGCGTGTCGTGTTCGCAAGTGAGCTGCCGGCCTTCATAATCGAACGTGTTGCCGTTCGCATAGTGCGACGGCGCGCGGAAAGTGCTGATGTGCCCGTCTTCCTCCATCCAGCGCAGCTGGCGATCGTTCGGGATATCGCTGAAGATCAGGTATCGTCCGCCGCCGTTCCAGGCCGGACCCTCCGCCCAACGCAGCCCCGTGTAGAGCCGTTCGATGGACGCGTTGTTCGCTTTGAGCTTGGCAAAGCGCGGATCCAGGACCACAATGTCGGGATCAGGATAACGAATCGGGTCCTTGCCGCTCCAGTCACGTTGGGCTGCCGCCGGCACGGCGAGCGCCGCACTCGCAACCGACAAAATAAACGAGCGGCGTCCCAATCCGCGTTCATCCGTGTCCATCCGCGGCCTAGAAAGAGGTTTTCCCATAACGGTAAGCCAGTATAGCGTACAGCCAGTACGGCCGATAATGTACCTTAAAGGAAATGCCAGAAGTATCCCTGCATGAGGATTTTCGCCGGAAACAAGAAGGCCAGGGTGGCTCGGATCGTGGTTTTGGAATCGTATTCGCGATCTTCTTCACCTTAATCGCGCTCCTGCCCCTGCGCGCGCATCATCCCGTGCGTTGGTGGGCTCTCGCGTTGGCAGTCTTGTTTCTGGGCGTGGCGCTGCTTCAACCGGCGTGGCTGCGGCCTCTCAATCGAGCCTGGACCAAGCTCGGTTTGCTGCTCGGCCGCGTGGTAAGCCCGCTGATAACCGCTCTGCTGTTTTTTCTGGTGGTCACGCCGATCGGCCTTCTGTTCCGGCTGCTAAAGAAAGATCCGCTGCGCCTGGCTTCGAGCGCCGAAGTGTCCACATATTGGATAGAGCGGCAGCCGCCGGGTCCGGCGCCCGAAACCATGCGGAATCAGTTTTGAGGACACGTCAATGTTACCGTTTCTGAAAGAATTCTGGGCTTTCCTGAGAACGCGCAAGAAGTATTGGCTGCTGCCGATCCTGATCATGATGCTCTTGTTCGGCGTACTCCTGGTGCTGGCGCAAAGCAGCGCCGTGGCGCCGTTCATCTATACGCTCTTCTAAAGTTTCGCGCTGGATGCAAATACTTGGAATTTCCGCGTTCTATCACGACAGCGCAGCCGCGTTGGTGCGCGATGGCGATATCGTCGCCGCCGCTCAGGAGGAGCGCTTCACTCGCAAAAAGCACGATTCGCGCTTCCCCGCTCACGCCGTGGAATTTTGCCTCGCCCAAGCCGGCGCGCGCCTGACCGATCTCGACTACGTTGTTTTCTACGACAAACCTTTCCTGAAATTCGAGCGGCTGCTCGAAACTTACATCGCCTTCGCTCCCGCGGGGCTGCGCTCCTTTCAGATGGCCATCCCGCTGTGGGTGCGCGAGAAGCTGTTCCAGAAAAGTCTGCTGCATGACGAGCTAAAGCGCCTGGGTGAATTCGACTGGATGAACCGGCTTCTGTTTGCCGAGCATCACCAAAGCCACGCCGCCAGCGCTTTCTATCCTTCGCCATTTGACGAAGCGCTGATCCTCACCATGGACGGCGTCGGCGAATGGGCCACCACATCCGTGGGCCTCGGACGCGGAAATCATCTTGAGATCATCAAAGAAATCCACTTCCCGCACTCGCTGGGCCTGTTGTATTCGGCATTCACTTATTACACCGGATTCAAAGTGAACTCGGGCGAGTACAAGCTGATGGGTCTCGCGCCATACGGAACGCCGCGTTACACACAGAAGATCCTGGATCATATCATCGACCTCAAACCGGACGGTTCCTTCCACCTGAACCTGGACTATTTCAACTACTGCACCGGCCTGACGATGACCAACCGCAAGTTCGACGCCTTGTTCGAAGGGCCGCCGCGCAAGCCGGACCAGTTGCTGACTCAGCATCACATGGACCTTGCCGCATCCGTGCAGGAAGTGCTGGAAGAAGTAATTTTGCGAATGACGCGCTCGCTCGCATCCGAAACCGGATCAAAGAATCTGTGCCTGGCCGGTGGCGTCGCGCTGAATTGCGTTGCCAATGGGAAAATCTTGCGCGATGGCCGCTTCGAACGGATCTGGATCCAACCAGCATCGGGCGATGCCGGCGGAGCATTGGGAGCAGCGCTGGCCGCGTATCATTTGTTTCAAAATCAACCGCGTCAAATATGTGGATGTGGCGACCGCATGCACGGTTCCTACCTGGGCCCGGAGTTTTCGCAGACAGACATCCAGCAGCGACTTACAAAACTGGGCGCGAAGTACGAGGTGCTCGACGAATCCGAATTGCTGGAAAAATGCGTGGACGCGCTGATGGATGAGAAAGCTCTCGGTTGGTTCCAGGGAAGAATGGAATTCGGACCCCGAGCCTTGGGAGCGCGGTCAATTCTAGCGGACCCTCGCTCGCCTCGCATGCAGTCCATCCTGAACTTAAAAGTCAAATTTCGCGAGTCGTTCCGGCCTTTCGCGCCATCAGTGATGCGTGAACACGTGGCTGAGTGGTTCGATCTGGATTCGGACAGCCCCTACATGCTGCTGGTGGCCGATGTCGTGGAAAGCCGCCGCAAGCTCATGACCCCCGAGCAACAGAAACTCTTCGGCATCGAAAAATTGAACGTGCCGCGCAGTGATATTCCCGCCGTCACGCACGTGGACTATTCGGCACGCGTCCAGACCGTGCATCGCGAGACCAACCCGCGCTACCACGCGCTGATCGAACGGTTCAACCAACGCACCGGTTGTCCGGTGATCGTCAACACCAGCTTCAATGTCCGCGGCGAACCCATCGTCGGCACGCCCGAGGATGCTTTTCGCTGTTTCATGGGCACCGGAATCGAAGTCCTGGCTGTCGGAAATTGCCTGTTGCGCAAAGAAGATCAGGATCCCAAGCTCAGCCAGGACTACAAATCCTCCTTCGAATTGGATTAGTGGCTGATCTTGCCGTACTCTGCTTCCGCATCTGCCGGCAGCAACACCCACAGCGTGTAAATCCCGAGCACAGTTCCCAGAATAGGATTGAGCAACGCGATGATCCCCACCACAATGGCCATGGTCCGCGCCCACGGACGGCGCTCCATCAGTCCGAATCCAACCACGAAACCAATCCCCGCCAGCACCAACGAAAGCATTCCCATGGTCGAAAGGACGGCCGGAATTATGGCGCCCGCCGGAAATCCCCAGCCTGCGTCATCAAACCATCCGTGTCCCCACAAGCCGATTACGCGCGCACCCACCAGCCTACCTCCGGCTTTCAGCAGGTTCAGGGCCGATAACGCGATCCAGAAAACGGCCAGCATCTTCACGTGCCGCGCCACCCGTCCCGACGCAGAAGAAACATAGGGCCCAGGCGGCCGAGGGGCCGCTGGCATCACCGCCGCCTTCCCACAAGAGCTACAAAACCGTTGATTAGGCTGGACTTCGCCGCCACAATGATTGCAGAACATCGGCCGCCTCCTGGTCGCTTATCCATAATACGACCGAACCGCGCCAGGTGTTCCATGGTGCTCAGCGAACGCTATTTCAAGGGCGAAAAATCCGTCGGATCCAGATACACCGACTCCACCTTCTCCACAATCTTGCCATTCTTCTCGGACTCGGCAGCAACCCTTAAGAATTCAGGATCTTTGCGGAACTCGGCCCAGTTCTTTTCAGCGGCGGCGCGGCTGGGATGAGCAAGCAGGTAGATCAACGTAGTCTTGGCGAGTTCCGGGTCCTGTGGAACCCAATAGCCAATGCTCTCAATGCCGTGGCGTTTAAAGGTTTCGATGTGGTGGTCGCGGAA
>PMOK01000221.1:0-12683 GCA_003162425.1 Bryobacterales bacterium
GCGCCGAGACTCGTCTCGGCGTCTTTCGGTGAGCCACATGTCACTACGAAAAACCAATCCACCGCCCGCCGATCCCGACACCCGACCACAATGCCAGCGACACCACCGCGACCACCCGGTTTCGCACAGGCCCGAACCGATCAGCCGCAGTCACGCTGCGGCGAATCGTGAAAGTGAACAGAATCGCCAGAGCGAGCGACGTCATCTTCACCCAAAATGCGCCGTGATAGTAGCACTTAGTCGCCTCTGAGGTGAACAGCAGAAATCCCGAGATCAGCATAACGGTCAGGCTTCCGATCAGCCAGGGCTGAACATCACTAGCGATCTGCCGCACGGATTGACGCCGCAGACCGAAACCCATCAGCCGCAGGTCCACCATCAGAATCGCGCCGCCGATCACCGCGAGTCCGAGAAGGTGAACCGACTCGATGACCGGAAACAGCCATTTAGACTCGCGAATCGCTTCGCCAAGTCCCCAATTCTCGATCCACTGGAAGAAGTGAAACAGCACTAGAGTGGTTTGTCGAACCAATTGTACGCGATCATGCGGCCGGCCACGACGATCGAGGCCCAGAACAGTAAAGATAAACCGCCCGCGAGCCGTGCACGTATGGGCGGCACGGTGTCAAGATTCCATTCGGCCACCTTGCGGTAAATAGTCGAATGAAACACGAAGGCATTCACGCCGGACAAAACCAGCAAGACCACTTTGATCCGAAAGAAAATGTTTTGATACGTCCGAACCGGGATACCGTAAAACAGAAACGCTCCGCTGATCACCATCACCACGAATCCGGCGATGGTCCAGGGAAGCAGGCGGTCGGCCATTTCCGACACAGGTGTCTCGCGCATCGTAATCCCGAGTAGGCGAAGGTCCAGCATCGCAGCCAGACCGAGAAACAGGCACAGTGTCAGCACGTGAATGGATTCGATCACCGGATAGACGTAAATCGATTCGTGCAGGGCGATGCTGCCCGGCGTGTTCGCGAGCCACTCGCAGAAAGTGAGCAGTGACAAGAATCTCATTGTCCCACTAACGTAATGTACAATCTATTACTGAAGCGGGAGGGTTTCCATGAGCTATCGATTTCTCGCGTTTCTTTTGGCCGCGTCGCTCCAAGCGCAAACCAAAGGCATCCCGAAAACTCCGGACGGACATCCCGATCTCCAAGGAGTCTGGACCAACGCCACCATCACACCTTTGGAACGGCCCAAGGCGTTTGCATCCAAGCCGACGCTGACCGACGCCGAAGCCGTCGTGTTTGAGAAACAACAAGCCCAGGATCTCCAGGACGTGGATGGCAAGTCCGAACACCCTCTGCTCGCGGCCGCAGGCTCAAACGGAACCGGCGGCTACAACGTCTTGTTCATCGACCGCGGGACCCAACTGGCCAGGGTAGACGGTGTGAAGCGGACATCGCTGATCATCGATCCGCCGGATGGGAGAATGCCGCCGCTCACTGCCGAAGGGCGTAAGCGGAGTCAGGCGGAGATGATGTCATACATCCAGTTCGAGAACGTCAAGGAGCGGCCGCTTGCGGAACGCTGCCTGCTTGGGTTCGGCTCCACCTCTGGACCGCCCATGCTTCCGGTGCTGTACAACAACAATTACCAGATTGTGCAGACTCCGGATACCATCATGATTCTGGTGGAAATGGTGCACGATGTGCGCGTGATTCGCATGAATCAGAAGCACGTTCCGCCCGACGTCCGGAAGTGGCTCGGGGATTCCGTGGGTCACTGGGAGGGGGACACGCTGGTTGTGGATACCACTAATTTCAATCCGCACGTAAATTTCAGTGGATCCTCGGAGAACCTGCACGTGATCGAGCGCTTCCAGCGCGTGGACCCCCAAACCATTCTGTATCGCGCCACCGTCGACGATCCAACAACATTCACCAAGCCGTGGACTATCGAGTATCCGTTCGTTGCAACACCCGGTCCGATCTATGAGTACGCCTGCCACGAAGGAAACTATGCGATGCAGGACATTCTCGGAGGCGCACGCAAAATGGAATCGCAGCAGGCCAAGTAAGGAGTTTCCATGAGCAATCGATTTCTCGCATCCACCTTAGCGATGGCGTTCCTATTAGTTGCGTCGCTCGAAGCACAGAAGGGCGTCATCCCTAAAACTCCGGACGGGCATCCCGATCTCCAAGGAGTCTGGACCAACGCTACCATCACGCCTTTGGAACGCCCGAAAGCGTTCGCGGAAAAACCGACGCTGAGCGACACCGATGCCGTCGAGTATGAGAAAAAACAAGCCAAGGAATTGAACGACCAGGATGGCCAGTCCGACGGCCCGTTGATCGCGGCCGCGGGCTCGTCCGGTACCGGCGGATACAACGTCCTGTTCATCGACCGCGGCTCGGAGCTCGCCCGCGTGGACGGAGTGAAGCGGACGTCTCTCATCATCGATCCGCCGGATGGAAGAGTCCCGCCCATGACGCCGGAAGGCCGTCAGAGGATTCAGTCGATGATGACGTCGTTCAACAAATTTGAAAACGTCAAAGAGCGGCCGCTTTCCGAGCGCTGCCTGATTGGGTTCGGCTCCACCTCTGGACCGCCCATGCTTCCGGTGCTGTACAACAACAACTACCAGATCGTCCAAACTCCGAATGCAATTATGATCATGGTGGAAATGGTGCACGATGTGCGCGTGATTCGTATGAATCAGCAGCATGTGCCGCCCGATGTCCGCAAGTGGCTCGGGGACTCGGTGGGTCACTGGGAAGGCGACACGCTGGTAGTGGACACCACGAATTTCAATCCGCACATCCGGTTCCGCGGATCCTCCGAGAACATGCACGTCATCGAGCGCTTCCAGAGCGTGGACGCCCAAACCATTCTTTATCGCGCCACCATCGACGATCCAACTACATTCACCAAGCCGTGGACGCTGGAGTATCCGTTCCTCGCAACACCCGGCCCGGTCTACGAATACGCCTGCCACGAAGGAAATTATTCGATGCAGGACATTCTCGGCGGCGCCCGCAAAATGGAATCCGAGCAGGCTAAGTAGCGCACTCACTCATGCGTGCAGCGTTCACACTCGTGTGAACGCCTGGATCATTGTGCGTTACAGTTCACCTCAACCCGCGCTGCTTCAGATACGCAATTAAATCCGCCGGATAATCGGTCAGGATGGAGTCAACGCCCGCCGCGATCAGCCGGTCCCATTCGGCAGGCTCGTTGGCTACCCAGGGCAGCACCTGCAATCCCGCGGCGTGCGCGGCGCGTACCTGTTCAGCAGTAACGAAAGTAAAGAGAGGCGAGATGATTCCGGCGCCTGATTCCTTGCCGATCTTGACGAAATCGAGGTTCGGACCCATGCACAAAGCCGACAGTTGAATTCTTGGCTCGAGTTTTTTCATCGCGATCAGGGTCCGGAAATCGAAGGATTCCAGAATTACGCGCGATTCCAGATGATGCTTGCGGATCTCGTCCAGCACCATCCGGGCGAACTCCTCGGGAGGCGGCGTCATCTCCGGCCCTTGGAGCATGAGCGCACGCGCGTGCCGATCCAACGCCTCGCCGGCGGGCTTTGGTTGCGCTACCGAAAGCACCATCGCGCGAGCTTCCTCCAGCGTCAGCCGCCGTGGAATGATCTTCGTTTCGATGTTGAATGAAAACTTGCCTCTGGGAGCGAGCGCGAAGACTTCGTCAAGCGTCGGCATGCGCGTGCTGGGCACGGTCCGTTGACGCGGGAAACCGGGAATAGGAGTAGCGCCGCAATCCCATTGTCTGATTTCCGCCAGCGTCAGTTCACGGATCACGGCGTCAGACTTCGGTCCCGTGCAGTAGGGCGGATGGAGAATCGGATCGTGCGAAATCACGATCACGTTGTCCTTGGTGACCTGCATGTCCATTTCGATCACGTCGGCGCCGGCAGCGATCGCGGATTCAAAGGAAGGCAGCGTATTTCCCGGAAACATTCCAGCCGCGCCCATCTCGCCTTGCACCTGGATCGTCCTCTGTGCGCCGGCCGCAAGCACGGCCAGCACCGGCAATCCTAGGATCGCTATTCGCAGCATGACGCGAGTATACCCTGTGTTACCGCAAACCTAAGTTCCGCATCAGCCGGTACAAGTAATTCGGATTCACGCCAGCAGCTTGGCCGCCGCGGCGTGATCGCCTCGGGCTTGCTCGAATGCGCGGGCGATGGCCTGCCGCTTGGCCTCGTCAATCGCGCCCTGCAGCGGCATGGTCCGGCTCACGCCGGCGGCGCTCGCAACCTCGCGGATGGTTTCCGGCAGGTCTTCGAGTTGGATCATGTCGCCCGAGCCCAGCACCACCGCGCGCTCGATGGCGTTTTCTAGCTCTCGAATATTGCCTGGCCACTCGTAGCGCAATAGATACGGTTGCACCTCAGGCGAAATACCGCTGATCCGGCGGCCGCACTGCTCGCCGAACTTGGCCGCAAAGTGCATAGCCAGCGGCAGAATGTCGCTGGGCCGGTTTCGCAGCGCCGGTGTCTTGAGGGTCACCACGTTCAGGCGATAGTACAGATCCTGACGAAACCGCCCGGCCTTCACCTCCTCCTCGAGATTGCGATTGGTCGCGGCAATAAGCCGTATGTCCAGCTTGACCGGTTGCGTACCGCCCACGCGTTCCACTTGACGCTCCTGCAATACCCGGAGCAACTTAACCTGCAATTGCAGCGGCATTTCACCGATTTCATCCAGGAATACCGTGCCGCCATTCGCGAATTCCAGCCGGCCCTTCTTTTGAACCACCGCTCCCGTAAAAGCGCCTTTTTCGTGGCCGAACAGCTCGCTCTCGAGTAGCGTTTCTGAAAGCGCCGCGCAATTGATGGCCACGAATGGGTTGCTGGCTCGGAAGCCGCTCTGGTGGATGGCGCGCGCCGTCAGTTCCTTGCCCGTGCCGGTTTCTCCCAGGATCAATACCGTGGAGTTGGTTTGCGCGGCGCGGGCGATGTTACGCTGCAACTCGCGCAGCGGTGCGCTGTCGCCGATCATATGATGGTCTGGATGCAGTTCCGCTTCGAGACGCTCATTCTCCGTCTCCAGCCATCCCAGTTGAAACGCGTTCTCCATGGCCATGGAGGCGAGTTGCGAGATGGCCACCAGAAGCTGCAGGTGCGTTTCCCGGAATGCCGAGCCTTCCAGATAGATCACGCCGCAGGGTTGCCGGCGTATCACTAAAGGCGCCAGCACCACGGATTGCGGCGCGTCCTCCACCAGCAGCCCGCAGGCCCGGTCAATACGCGCTTCACCAAATTCCGGCTGACCGTCACGGGACGTTGAAGCCGCGAGTCGTGATCCTCAACAGAAAGCGAGGAGGGCTCATCGAAGCCGTCTTCATAGAGAAGAATCGCCCCGCGGCTCGCGGGTATGACCTCGATGATGAGCGACAACAAATGCTGCTCCAACGTGCTCCGGGCGGAGGAACCGCGTCCCCGGTATGGCTTGAAAGGAGTGCAGCATGGTGCTGACTCTGAGCAGCGCCTGGAGATCGGCCGTCGCGGGTGTTGCGGTCAGAAGCGAATTCAGATCCGCCGGCATGGACGTGGTTGCTGTCTCGGCAGGATCCTCGAAGACAACGTCGTCTCTCATCAAGAACTGCAGAACCGTCCGGCCGATGGAAATGCAGTCGCGATGCGCCAGCAGCTGGTCTTTGACGGGGAGATCGTTCACCAGCGTGCCGTTGTGGCTTCCCAGGTCACGAATGAGGAATCCTTCGGCTTGGCGAACGATAACGCAATGCTCGCGGGAAACCGAGTTGTCTGGAATTGAGAAATGATTCTGCGCGTCGCGCCCGATGCTGAACCGATCGCCGGCAATCTGATAAGTCGTTCCGTCCGCCGGGCCGGCGATCACCGTCAGTTTCGGACTCATCCTATTTTTGCCTTTTTCACCTTTTGCTACCAGGATTCACCGGAAGGTACACGGAGCCGAGCCAGCAGCGGCGTCCGAAGGCGTCTTGCTGCACCCAATTATGTGACATTTCAATGCGTTGCGCAAAGCCAGCGGTGCGATGCACTTTTGGCGTGGCGCGTGCATTTATCAACGCGTCCGTGAGACAAACTTGGGAAACAGAAAAGGGAGACAAGAACATGAAAACGCTAAACACTTTCGTCCTGGCCATGAGCGCGGCAGCCATGCTGGGAACCACTGGGCTCTATGCTCAATCCGGGGTCGTTGCCAACGTCCCCTTCAACTTTACCGTGGAAACTGTGAAGATGCCCTCTGGCGAGTACACACTGCAGCCGTTGTCCACAGCGAGCGGCGTGATCCAGCTCATGAATCGTGAGACTGGCAAGTCCGTTCTTGTGAACGCCTCGGGCTTGCTCTCGATCCACAAGGGTAAAGGCGAGGAAACCGGAATGATTATTTTCCATCGCTACGGTGACCGATACTTCTTCTCCGAAGTCTGGACTCCGTACGGCATTCGGGGCCATGCGAAGCCCTCCAAGCTGGAGCGCGAAATTCAGGCCAGCACCGCCGAGAAGCAAGTGGCTCTTGTCAGCATTCCTTTGGCCGGCGCCGGGCAGTAGCGCATGCTTGTTCAAGCATTCGAAATCCCACAGCTCCACCGCTCCGAGAAGGGCGGTGGAGCTTTTCGTGGATAAACCAGCGCCCGTTTTGACGGACGCCCTGACAATATGTCACAAGGAAATGCAATCCGACCCAACAATCTTGTTGATTCTGCGTGTGTTCGTATTTGGCTCTTAACCTGCTACTGGTCAAGCCGGTATGCAAGAGTCCAACAGAGAATGGTTAGCATCCGAACATCAACGGCTTCACAACGTTGAGCGGTGGCCCGACACTCCTCGCAAGCAAGCGGTACTCGGTGCGATCCAATCCACCCTGGACAGCCTGTCACGTCATCCAGGGACAGAACAAGCATTTGCCTGCTTCATTTGCCAGAGCAGAAACACGAAGGTAGTTGTTCTTGGGCCGCAGCTCTGCCGCGAGCCCGCACCCATCGTCGCAGCGCGGGCAGAATGGCAAAAAACAGGCTGAGCAATACTGCGAGGGGCCTTCCTTCAAAAATTGTCGATCATCCACGCGTTGGCTTCCGCGCGGAGACCCGACATCGCGATGTGACGGCCGATCTCGACCAAGGCGGCGCCGGTGGGTCCCCACGCCGAAGAATATACCGTTTGAAGCGGTCGTCCATGCTAGCCGTTGCCGAGTGAGACGAAGCGGATTTGGACGGCGTCAACGTCGTCTTTCGCCAGGGGGATTTGGGAACCATCGGGAGCGAGCGCCCATTGGTAATCGGCTCCTGCATCCACGGGGATGCGTGACAGTTCTTTGCGCTGGCCCGTCACCACGTCGAATGACTCGATCAGCATCTGTTTGCCGCCGGCGCTCCGTGAGCCCACTGCGCAGAAATTGGCAGCTTGATTAGCGCAGCGATGACCGCTGTAGTTTTCGACCTCCGATACTCGTTGACCGGCGCCGCCGTCCACCGCCGGTCGATAAAGTTGAGAGGGGGTTTGTGGAAGAGAATCGCGGGTAGTGACAAGGAAGACCACTCCAGCGCCTGTCATTTCTTGGCCGCGGTAAAAGTTCCCTTTTCGGAACCCTCCAATTCGTAGGCGCCCTTCATGCTGGCGGGTCCGTCGACGGTTCCTGTGTAGTGAAATTTTCCGGCTGCGTTTGGACCATCGAAGAAAAACTCAATCTGGTCACGTTTGACGGTCCCTGATAGCGCGGCCTTTCCGAACTTGCCCGAGTATGTACCGCTGAGTTCTTCACCGTTCTGCTTGAACTCGAACGATGGGCTGCCCTTTCCCTTGGGCGTCTCAAGGGTAAACTGCCAGGCGCCGGAAATGTCAGCCGCAAGAGCAGCGCACGACAGTATGGACACCGCAAGGGTAACTCGCAAAACTCGGTTCAGCATATGTCTTTGTCCTCTCCCACTGAGGTGTCGCGGTTTGGGGAACTTTCTCACAATATTTTCCTGCACACCGAGCGGCAAGGAAATGGGCTCGGCGGGTGACGCCCAGGGCTAGGATTGATTTAGACGTGGGCCAATTCCTGGATGGCCGCGCCGCCATCTACCAGCATTCGCAATTGCTTGCCGATATCCGTTAGCGTCGCCGACTGTGCCGCCAGTTCCTCCGCCGCCGCTGCGCTTTCTTCGGCCGTCGCCGCCGTGGTCTGGACGGATTGTTCCATTTGTGTGATGGCCTTGCTGATCTGATCTAGCCCCCGGGCCTGCTCCTGGCTCCCCACACTCACCTCGTCAACCAACGTCTTCACCTGGGTCGCTTCTCCGGTGACGCCGCGGATTGCCTCGGCCACCCGATCCACTTTGGATTTGCCACCATCCGATTTTGCAATCGACTCCTCGATGAGCGAAGCCGTGTCCCGTGCGGCTTGGGCGCAGCGCTGTGACAGGTTGCGCACTTCGTCGGCCACCACCGCGAAACCCAAGCCCGCCTCGCCCGCGCGCGCTGCTTCCACCGCCGCATTCAGGGCCAGGATGTTGGTCTGGAATGCGATTTCATCGATGACTTTGATGATCTTGGAAATCTTCTGACTGGAGCCGTTGATTTCGCCCATGGCCAGAACCATACCGTCCAGCGCCAGGTTGGTTTCGGCGAATTTCTCGGCGGAGTGCGCCACAATACCCACCGCGTTTCGGGAGTTTTCCGTGTTCCGCTGGGCCATGGAGCTGATCTCGGCGACAGCAGCTGAGGTCTCTTCAAGCGATCCTGCATTCTCGGACGACCCCTGGGCCAATGCCTGGCTGGACGCGGAGACCTGCACGGCAACCTGGGCCACTTGGTGAGCGCCCTCTGCTACCGTTTCTGTAATGTGCTTCAGCGTTCTCGCCATGCCCGTCACGGCGAAGAACCCCCCACCGATCGCCAAGAGTATGAGAGACGTAATCACCAACATCATCAGTTGATTGCGCTGGATACCGGCTTCAGCGGCGGCGACGCCGGCGTCCCTGCGCGCGCTGTTCGCCTGGCCGAAAGCGGCGGCGTTCTTTTGCAGCGCATCCATAATAGGCGATGTCTTTTTCAGTGCGATCGCGCTGGCCTCCTCCCCTTGCCCTGCGGCGGACATATCCGCGAATTCCCGGAAGCTGTCAACCCATTGGTCCAAAGCCGATCGAATCGCATTGACAGCGGCCTGATCCTCCGCAGTCAGCTTGGATGCTTCCATCTGCTGGATTACCTTTCGCATCTCCGCCGCCGTGTTGTCATAAGCCGAGCGCGCCTTGGCGAACGGGCCTGTGGCATGCATCATCGAGAAAAGTGAGACGCCGCGCATGGCGCTACGCATGTTGGCGATGCCAGTCGCGATCTGGCGCGATTGATCGAGCCGCGTGGCGCTAGCCACGATCTCCTCCCGCATTTCGTTCCTGAGATGGACGAACCTGGATAGAGAATAACCGGCTGCCGTCATTGCCGCCACGCCCACGAAGCCAAAACACACTAACAGCTTGGTCCGGATACTGGTCTGTTTCATCATCGATAGCTCCCTTGATACGCAACAAGCGTGCTCTTGTAACAGATCGGCAAGGGGTCCGGGAAGTTGAATTACACCTGAGTTTCCGGAGAAAACTGCGCCAGGGGAAATTAACCTTGCAACTTTCCACACGCGCGCCGATGAGGCTAAGTAACGCGGCTTGGCTCTCAGCAAGGCTGTACGGGGTTCCCGACAGTTCTTCTGGGTTGCACGGGGATGCGTTCGAAAGGAAGAGCCAAGTTTTCATATGCACAAGGAATCTGATACGCACTCACGATCCGCTGCGTGGCGGCGGTTCACAATTTGTTTCGGTCTGGGGATGGTACTCGCTGGCGCGTCGTTCGCCAGTGAAGGTAGCGCCAGCGTCTATCCGGCTGGTGTTGAGACGATTATGCCGGGCAGGATAGTCGGACCCGGTCAAACCATGTTAGTGGAGTTCACGAATTTCTATGAAGCCAACGAGCTAGCCGGTCCCAACGGCCGCTCCCTGGTTCCGGGTTTTCACCTCAGGGTCAGCGCGGTTGCTCTTAAGTTGATCCACAACTGGGGAATCCACGTGCTGGGTGGCACGCTGGTGAGTACGGCAGCCTTGCCGCTTGTAGATCTTCACCTCAGCGCCCCATTCGGAGCACAAAACAAAATTGGTTTCTCAAACCCGGATTTGGAAGCCCTGGTTTCCTATCACACCGGCTCTCTGCACTGGTGGTACGGAGTGGAGGGCTTTACGCCCGGCTTCTCTTACAATAAGGCCGATCTCGTGAATATTGGCCAGCATAATTACGCGACGGCGCCTTCGGCCGCGTTTTCCTACATGCCTCATCAGGGGGCAACGGAGGTGAGCTCCAAGTTTCAGTACATCGTCAACTATGCCGACAGTGCCACGCACTATCGCTCTGGTAACGAGTTCGTGTGGGAATACGCTGGAATGCAGAACATTACCAAGCGTCTCGCGATCGGTGGAAATGGTTACTTCTACAAGCAGATGACCAATGATTTCCAGAATGGGTTGATGTACCTGGATGGAAATCGCGGACGCAACCTGGCCTTTGGGCCGGAGATCCGCTATCACTTCAACCACTACTCCATGATCCTGAAGTATGAAAAGGATTTTCTAACCGAGAATCGGCCCGTCGGGAGCGCGTTGTGGCTTCAGTTGGGGTTTCCTCTCGGGCGGCACGAATAGCGAAGGTTGAGATAGGTTGGAACAGCGCAAGCAATGTTGCCGCAAGCAATGTTGCTTGCGCCTTCTAGCGCGCTGTCGTTGCTGAATCTTTACTACTGCCGTACGTCGCCAGGAGTGGCGACGCGGCACGCAAAAGTGCGTGGGCTACGCGCGTGGCGCGAACACTCGTGTCTGCCGCGTTCGCACTCCTGCGAAGGCATGGGATTTCGATGCTAAAGTTCTTTAGCCCGACAGCCCACTAGCGCTTAAACGCGTCTGGCTACCCTTGCTCACTGTCGAGCATTCTCATCTGACGCTCGTCATAGCGCGTTCCAGCAATAGCGGACGCGGGAATGCTCTCTTCGATGTGCGCCAGTTCGGACTCAGTGAGCTTCACGCGCAGTGCTCCGAGCGATTCGGAAAGTTGCACTCGCGTCCTGGCGCCGATCACTGGAATGATACGCCGCCCTTTGGCAAGCACCCACGCAATAGCCAGTTGCGCAGCCTTGAGACCTCTTTCCGCCGCGAGTTGGTTCAACCTGTCAATGAGTTTTTCGTTCTGGCTGATATTCTCACCGCTGAACCGCGGCAGGTGCGCGCGAAAGTCGCCCTGTGCGGCCGGCTTTGATCCACTGAGCAGCCCGCGCGAAAGGACGCCATAGGCGGTGACGCCCACGCTGAGTTCTTCCAGCGCCGGGAAGATGCCAGTTTCGGGGTTGCGACTCACGAGCGAATACTCGATCTGAAGGTCACTGATCTTATGGACGGCGTGCGCACGCCGGACGGTGGCTGCTCCCATTTCCGAGAGCCCGATGTACCGTACATAGCCGGCCCGGATGAGATCAACGATGGCTCCAACTGTGTCCTCAATCGGAACATTGGGATCAAGCCGCGATGGGCGATAGATGTCAATATAATCCACGCCCAGCCGCTTCAGACTGTATGCCGCGAAGTTCTTGACCGCGACCGGCCGGGTATCCACGCCTCCCCACGCGCCGTCAGGAGATCGCAACGCTCCGAATTTAACCGACAGCAGAGCTTTATCCCGGCGGTCTCTGAGCGCTCGACCGATTAGCATTTCATTGTGGCCAGCGCCGTAGAAATCACCGGTATCGAGCAGCGTCACTCCCGCATCCAGGGCCGCATGAATGGTGGCGATGCTTTCGTTTTCGTCGGCAGCGCCGTACATCCCGGACATCCCCATGCAGCCGAGGGCTAGCGGGAACACTTCGAGGCCGGTGGATCCCAACTCCCGAGTCTCGATTGGATTTTCAGTAGGCATGATGTCATGGTATCGCGTGAATTCATGCTAGGATATGGCCAATTGGAGGCCGACTAATGGCTCACTTCTCCAGACGCGATTTCTTGAAGACCGGACTCGCCGCGGGTGTGCTGGCGGGAACCGGAAGCGTGCGCCTGCGGGCCGCGCGCGGGACTGCAACAGATTGGGTAACGCTTGGGAGGTCCGGCGTGAAGGTGACGCGGCTCGCGTTCGGCACCGGAACGATGAGCGGGCGAACCCAGCGCGAACTCGGGCAGGACCAGTTCACCAGGCTGGTGCGGTATGCCTACGACCGAGGCATTCGATTCTTCGAGACCGCCGAAAGTTACGGCGAGATGCACAAGATGCTGGGCGTGGCGCTCAACGGCATCCCTCGAGATTCCTACCGGCTGATGTCGAAGGTGACGACCCGCCAGGGTGCAGATCCGCAGGAAAAAATCGATGAGCTGCGCAAGCTGGCGAATACAGATTATTTCGACGTGATGCTGATGCACTATCAGCATGTGGCTACCTGGCCGACGGACACGGTGCGGTGGCAGGACGGAATTCTGGAAGCGAAATCAAAGCAAGCAGTGGTGGGTTACGGCGCGTCCGTGCACGGTCTTCCAGCGTTGCGCCAGTTTCCAGGAAACAAGTGGCTCGAAATCGCGATGATCCGGATGAACCACAAGGGTACCAAGATGGACGCCGAGGATTACAACACGAGCGGTACGGGAAACGTGAGCGAAGTAGTTACGCATGTGAAGCAGGTACGCTCGGAGGGCATGGGCGTGATCAGCATGAAGCT
>PMOK01000221.1:12734-25289 GCA_003162425.1 Bryobacterales bacterium
GGCGAAAGCGCCTGCGCCACTTCCTACTGCCGTGCGTCGGCAGGAGTGCCGACGCGGCACGCATGAGTGCGTGCGCTACGTGCGGCCTCGAAGCTTGCCTAGCTGACGGCGATCGCGTTTCGATGGCTTGCCTTCCCGCGATCCTTCAAAATGCGGCATGGCTTTACGCTCCTCCGCCAACTTCAGACGCAGTTCCTGGCTCGCTTCTGTCTCACGGTACAGGGTCCGCGCTATTGGGGCCGGGCCGCGCATCTCACTGAGGCCGAGTACCTCAACTTGAAAGGCGCCGCTCGGGTTTTTCACCTGCAACAAGTCGCCAACATGGACCTCGCGCGAGGCCTTGGCGGGTTGTCCGTTGGATTCAATCCTGCCGAGCTCACATGCCTTTGCGGAGAGCGAGCGCGTCTTGAAGAATCGGGCGGCCCAGAGCCACTTGTCCATCCTTACGCTGGTCACGATCCTATTCTCTAATGTCGCGAATGCCTGTAGAGGGCAGGGTCCACCGCCGCGGCCATCGCGGACTCGTCCAGCCCGTCCAGGAAACGCGAGATCTCGTGCGACCAATTCGTTGGGTTGGCGATAACATCCGCGTACGGCAATGCGAGTATCCGCATGTTCGCGCGATGAGACAGCCATTGTTTCGCTTCCGCGAGTTCCGCGGCCAGCGCGGATAAAATCCGTTCGCGATCCTGGAACGCCGCCGGATGGTTCATTGATCGCAGCATGTCTTGCTGCGATTCGAATACTTCCACGAGATCGCGTTCCAAGAAAACGATTCTGTATTCGACGTCGCCGGGAAGATGACGGAGCAGCCGGTAAATAATCTTCACGGCTCGCCCTCGCGCGGCTTTCATCCATGAAGAGTCCGCTGCCATGCGCTTGGCAGGCTCATATTCGAAATATCCTCGCGGATTGTGCACATCGGCGGCACGGTGGTCATCGATGAGCAGTGGCATTCCGCCGGCGCGAAGCATTTGCATGGCGAGTGAAGTCCCCGAGCGCGGCATGCCGCTGACGATTGTGACGTATTCACGCATATCGTCCGAGGGTGAGTGCGCTGGCTGTTGAGATAGCCAGGAACCAGAAAATCCAGGACTCCGATTTCGGATAATCCACTTCCACCTGCGCTACAAGTCATACTTGCACGACATCGCCGTCTCGGGCTGTGAGCGAATAAAGAACGGGCGCTAGGAAGATCGACAGCAACAGCCGCGATAACAGACCGCCCACGATCACGATGGCGAACGGCTTCTGCGAGTCGCTGCCAATTCCGGTGGACATGGCGGCCGGCAGCAGTCCGAAACAAGCCACTAGCGCGGTCATCAGAATTGGACGCAGGCGCAGCACCGAGGCGTCCAACGTTGCGCTCGGAATGTCTCGCCCCTCTTGCCGTAATTTATTGATGAAGGAATACAAGATGACGCTGGTCTGGACAGCGACACCCATGAGCGCGACGAAGCCCAGCATTGACGACACGCTGAAATTAGTTCCAGTCAGCCGCAGTGCGAGCAAACCTCCCACCGGTTCCGTCATGAGCACACTAAGGAGAATGATAAGGGGGAACTTCAGATTTCCGTATAGCGCGAACAGGATCAGCAGAATCAGCAGCACGGTCAGCGGCAGAATGATTTTCATCTGTTCCAGGGATGCCAGGTAGTCCTTGTATTCTCCGCCCCAATCGAACGAGTAGCCGATGGGAAGCTTGACGCTCTGGGCCACTTTCTGACGGGCTTCCCCGACAGCACTGGCCAAGTCGCGCCCGTCCACGGCGAACTGAATTCCGATGTAGCGGGAGTTCGATTCGCGATATATAAATGATGCGCCGTTTTCCACTTTGATGTCGGCGAACTGGCTGAGGGGAAGAAACTGGCCGTCGGGCGTCGCGATCAGCAGATTCTTGATGGCATCCATATTTTTTCGGAACGGCTCTTGCATGCGGACCACCAGGTCGAACTGCCGCTCGCCCTGTATGACTTGAGTGGCCGCGGTGCCGCCCAGTCCGGTTTCGATCAAGGTATTGACGTCGGCGACGTTCAGACCATAGCGAGCGATTTTGGCGCGATCCGGCACGATGGTGAGGCTCGGCTGGCCCAACTCCCGCACCAGAACGATGTGGCCAATGCCGGGGACCTTGGAGATGATATCTTTCACCTGCTTGGCCTTGTCTTCCAGAATGTTCAGATCGGAACCGAAGATTTTGACGGCCAGCGCGCTCTTCAACCCGGTCTCAGCTTCGTCCACGGCGTCCTCGGCAGGCTGGGTGTAATTGAAAATGATTCCCGGAAAGGTGGAAAGCATTTTGTTTATCGCTTCTATGAGGTGCGGCTTGGTATGGATCTCGCCGTTCCAGGCCGAATCGTAGTACGGTTTCAGTCCTACGTAGAATTCGTTATTGTAAAAACCGGTCGAGTCTGTTCCGTCGTCGGGACGTCCCAGTTCATTCGCTACAGTCGTCACTTGGGGGAAGCTTTTCAGTATGTTCCGAATCTGGGGCGAAAGTTTGGACGCTTCATCGAAAGAAATTGTATAAGGAGTGGTGGCGCGCACCCACAGCGCTCCTTCATCCAAGTGCGGCATAAACTCCCCGCCGATGGATGGGATGAGCAGTAGCGAAGCGCCAAAAATCGCGAGGCAAAGCGTCACCGTCACGGCCCTGTTACGCAGACACCAGCCGAGCATTTTGCCATACCCCGCGCGAAGGTGTTCAAAGAAACGCACTTCGGGTTCGTGCACGTGCTTACGCAGGAAATAAGCGCATAACACCGGCAATAACGTCAGCGCGCAGAGCAGTGCGCCGACCAGTGCAAAGGACATGGTGTCGGCCATGGGCTGGAATAGCCTTCCCGAAGGTCCGGTCAGAACATAGATTGGAAGGTAACCGGCAATGATCACGGAGACGGCGTAGAAGATGGGGCGTTCCACATCGTGCGCTGCCGCACGGATGACGCCGAGCACATTGTAGTCGTCGCCCTGGCGCGCCGCCAATTCGCGGAAAATATTTTCCACCATCACGACCGAGCCGTCCACAATGATTCCGAAGTCGATTGCGCCGATCGAAAGAAGATTCGCGGGAATGTGCCTCCAATCCAGGCAAATGAAGGCGAATAGTAGGGAAAAGGGAATGGTGGCGGCGACGATTAGCGCTGTTCGCACGCTAAAAAGCAGCAGACCGAGAATCACCAGCACCACGGCCATGCCGCGCAGCAGATTGCGTTCGACGGTGCGAGTGGTTTCCTCAATCAGGTATTGACGGTCATAGTAAGGGACCACTTTGACGTCCGGCGGCAGGACACGTTGGTTCAGTTCGTCGGTCATCTTCTCAACCTTGTTGAGGATCACCTGGGCCTGCTCGCCGACGCGCATCAGGATGACACCTTCCACAGCATCATCCTGCTTCATAAATCCGAACTCGCCCAGGCGCACGGCATGGCCGATCTCCACCTGGGCGACGTCGCGCACGTAGACGGGAATGCCATTGTGCGTACTTAATACGATATTTTCAATGTCGGCGGTATTTCTCACCAGTCCGAGTCCGCGAATGTAATAGAACTGTCCGCCCTGCGAATAAAAGCCGCCGCCGGCGTTGGCATTGTTGTTGCTGAGTTGTTGCACTACCTGCGAGATGGGGATGCCATAGGAGAACAACTTGTTCGGGTCCAGCAGCACCTGATATTGCATAGTGGTGCCGCCAAATCCCGAATCGTCCGCTACGCCCTGTATGGAGCGGTAGTGGCGTTCCAGCACCCAGTCCTCAATGGTCTTCAACTCCTGCGGCGAGCGGTCCGTGCTCTGCAACACATAGCGATAGATCAGCCCGCTGGGGCTGAACAGCGGCGAAAGGGACGGCGTTACGCCTTGCGGCACGGTTGCATCCGTCACGCGCTCGAAGGCCTGCTCGCGAACAAAATACGGGTCGGTGGAGTACTGAAAATTCATCTGGACTGAGGAAAGCCCGTATAGCGAGATGGAACGGAGAGCATCCAACTTGGGAATGCCGTTCATCTCGAGCTCGATGGGGATGGTGATCAGCCGCTCCACTTCCTCAGCCGCGTGGCCGGGCCATTGCGTGATGATCTCGACGTGCGGCGGGGAAAGATCCGGGTATGCGTCGATGGGCAAATTCCGGAACGAGACGACGCCCCAGATCATCAGCATGATGGAAGCCGTAACAACCAGGAACCGCTGCGAAAGGGCGAAGGAAACAATGCGCGCAATCATGAAGTAGGGTTACTGGTAGCTGTTCGCGAACTGCAGGAAGACGCTGCCCTCGGAAACCACGTTTTCCCCCTTCTTGAGTCCGCTCAAGATCTCTTGCTCGTCTTTCTGCTGTGCGCCAACAGTTACCAGCCGCTGTGCGAACTTGCCGGGCTGCATCTCGACATACACGAAAGGTTCGTTCTGTTCATTGTGCAGCACGGCTGAAACCGGAACCGCGAGGACGTTTTTTTGTGTTCGGGTGTGGATGACGGCATCAATGAAGCTGTCCTTCTTCAGTAGCCCGCCTGGATTTTGGGTGACAATCCGAACCGGTGTGGTGCGAGTGGCCGGATCCATCATCGATCCGATGTACGAGAGCACGCCGCGGAACTTCTGGGCGAATGCCGGATTGCTTTCTTCCACCGTATCGCCCAGCCGAACGGAAGGCAGGTCGTGGTCGAAGACGTGCCCTTGGACCCAGACTGTGGAAACATCGCTGATCATAAAGCAGATTGTCGCGCCGGCCTGTATAAGCTGGCCTGGGGAAACCAACTTCTGCACGACGATGCCGGCGATGGGCGCGAATACGGCCAGTTCCGGGGAAATGGCCACGTTCTGATGCTCAGCCTGATCGATCTCCTGCTTGGTTACGCCGAAAATCTTGAGCGCCTGCAGGCTGTTCTGCACGTCGGTGCCGGCGTCGTTGAAGTCCGCCTGGGCGGCTTCCAGATCCTTTTGGGCTACGGCGCCGTGCTCGAGCAATATTTCGGTGCGGTCCATTGTCCGCTTAGCCAACTGCTCCTGGTTCCGCGCTTTCCTATACGTGGAAATCGCGTTGGCGACATCGGGGCTGGACACGTAAAGCAAAGGCTCTCCTGCTTTGACCCGAGCGCCGGTATCCACTAGAATTCGGGAGATCGGGCCGTTTACCTGCGTGATGGCTTGCGTGGTATGATCGGCGTCCCAATCGACAGTTCCGGTAGTGTGGATCGCGATGGCCCAGTTTGAGGTCTCGACCGTAACAATCCGCAGGTGCGGAAGCTGTTCGCGTGATACGGTAAACAAGCCGGGCTGAGGGGCGGTCTGACTCTCATTGGACGCCGTTCCCTTCGCTTCCTTCGGCGCTCCGCAGGACGATAGGAACGCAGCGAGCGTCACAATGGGAACCAGGGCGCCGAATTTATTCATCGAATGATCACGCGGCCCCTTTGGGGCGGACGGGCGGCATGTTGGCAAGAAGCGGTGACATCCTCAAATTAGCTGGAAGTTACAATCTATTTTAGACGGACGGAGCGGGTCACGGGGTTTCAGATGATTCGAGCGCGCCAGCAAAATTTCGGGCGAGCGCGGCTGGCCGCTGGATTCGTGGTGCTGGCGCTATGCGGAAAGATCTACGCCGCTGGGCCCACGCCGGTGATTCTGATTTCCATCGACACATTGCGTGCCGATCACTTGAGCGCTTACGGATACCGCGCGGTCCAGACGCCGAATATCGATGCGTTCGCCGAGCAAGGGACGCTCTTTGCGCACGCTGACTCGCAAATTCCGTTGACGCTTCCGTCGCACGCCTCTCTTTTCACATCCACCTATCCATTTCAAAACCGCATTGAAGAAAACGCCGAGCGCGTGCCGGCCGGCGCGGTTACGCTGGCGTCCGTTCTGAAATCGCATGGTTACAAGACGGCCGGGTTTGTCGCGAGCGTTTTTCTGGAGAAGGAGATGGGCCTCGATCAGGGCTTCGACTTCTACGACAGCCCCTTTCGGTTCGAGGCGTTCTCGCCGCTATCGGGGTCGATGTTTTTTGGCGGTGCTTCGCGCAATCCTTATGCGGCCAGAGATCGGCGCGATGGAGCGCTGGCGGTGCGCGCGGCGTTGGAATGGTTGGCGGCCAATCGCGATCAGCCGGTGTTTGTTTTTCTGCACTTGTACGATTTGCACAAGCCGTACAAACTTGCTAGCTATGACGCGGAAGTTCGTTATACGGATCAGGTGCTAGGCACATTCCGGAAAGCGCTGATAGCGGGCGGTTGGTGGGATCGATCGCTGGTGGTTCTTTTGTCGGATCACGGCGAAAGCCTGGGCGAGCATGGCGAGGCGAGCCATGGGTATTTCATTTATCAGAGCACCCTGGCAGTTCCGCTAATTTTTCATTGGCCTGCGGGCAACCGGCAATTTCCTACGCGCGAGGAGCAACCCGTCGGATTGATCGATGCCGCGCCGACGATTCTGGATTTCTTGCATTTGCCCGCGCCGCGGTCGTTTGAGGGCGTCAGTCTATTGGCGCCGAAAACGGGACATCCAATCTGCGCGGAGAGCCTGCATGCGCACGATTCCTTCGGTTGGGCGCCGTTGCGGAGCGTACGCGAAGGAAACTACAAATACATTCAGGCTCCGAAGCCTGAGCTTTACAATCTGCGAGACGATCCGGGCGAGAAGTTTAACATTGTGGACAAAGATCCGGCGGAAGCGCGCAAGCTGCAAGCAGAGCTGGGAAAGTTGGTGGCTCGGTACGGTGCGAAACAGCAGGCCCCAGCGGGCAACCTCACGCTCGAGACGCGTGCGTTGCTCGGTTCGCTCGGCTATCTTGCTCCGGGCCCGGGAGTGAAACTGGAGGGATCGGGCGCGGATCCCAAAGATCGGCTTCCTGAATTTCAGCTCTACGAACGGGCCATGGTGTATTTGTACGAACGTCGTTTGAACGAAGCGATCGGCGCATTGCGAGAACTTCTCGCTCGTGATCCACACAACACGCTCGCGCGCCGCGATCTGGGGGACTGCTACTTGCAGCAGCACGCGTACGCGCAAGCGCGGGCGAATTTCCAGCAGGTGCTCGCAGCCGCGCCGGATGATTACGTTTCGCAGTACGAGCTGGGAATCGCGGATGAACATTTGGGGTCATGGAAGGAAGCTGAGGAACATCTGGAAGCTGCCTGCAAGCTGGCGCCGGAAGCGGTCCAGTGCCGCAAAGAATTGGACAGCGTCCGGCAAAAACTGGCGGGCAAGAACTGAGGGAGCTACTGCTTGTATACCTTGCCATCCTTCATCACGAACTGGACATTCTCCAACACGCTGACGTTCTCAAGTGGGTCGCCGGACACCGCGATCACGTCCGCATATTTGCCCGGTTTGATGGATCCCAGCTCGTTACTGCGGCCCAATAGATCCGCGGCTAACGATGTTGCCGATTGAATGGCCTGCATCGGCGTCATCCCGTACTTCACCATCCACGCGAACTGTTTCGCGTTCTGCCCGTACGCGCAAACCCCGGCATCGGTGCCGAATGACATCTTCAAGCCAGCTTGCACTGCTTTGCGGAAGTTGTCCCGTTGCATCTGTCCCAGTTCCCGGTCGTGGTCGAGAAAATCTTTTGGCATCTTGCCATTCCGCCCATCTTCCTGGATGCATTCTTCGTCGTAGATATCCATGTCGAGATAAGTGCCGTGTTGTTTGGCGAGCGCGATGCCTTCGTCGTCGATCATGGTGGCATGCTCCACGGACGCTACGCCTGCGCGGATGGCGTTCTTGATACCTGACGGAGAGTGCGCGTGAGCTTCCACGCGCAGGCCGAAATGGCTGGCCTCGTCGACTGCGGCCTGCAGCTCTTCAAGCGTGAACTCCTGTGAGTTTGGATTGCTGCCGTGAGTCAACACGGCTCCCGAACTCAGCACCTTAATGTGGTCGGCGCCCTGGTGCGCCAGCAGACGGACTTTCTAAGCGAACCTCCCAGGAACTGTTCGCTTCTCCATAATGGAAATCCCAGGGAAGCTGGATGTCGGGCGCGTAGCCGGTCATCGCGCCGGCTCCGCCCGTGATGGTGATATAAGCGCCCGCTACATACATGCGAGGTCCGATGATATCGCCGCGATTGATGGCGTCCCGCAGAGCCACATCGTTCAGCGCGCGATACACGCCGACGTCGCGCACGGTGGTGAATCCGGCCTCCAGAGTGACGCGCGCGTTGGGCACGGATTCCAGGACGACACGCGCAGCGGTCTTCTTCAGTTGAGAAATCGGGTCGCCTTCGCCGTGCGCGCCGTCGGCGAGGTGGGTATGGCAATCGATCAAGCCGGGCAGGACGGTCATTCGGGAAAGATCGATTACGGTGGCTCCCTCGGGGATTGCAAGACCTTGGCCCACGGCTTCCACTTTGTTCGCGCGAATCAGGATTACCTGATCGGTGAGAACCGCGCCACGGTCAGGATCGACCAACCGGCCGGCTTTGATGGCCGTCACTTGCGCGGCGGCCGCCACGCAGAAAACGAATATCAAAGATACGTTGCGCGTACGCAAATTATATCCAGACTAAAGGAGCAGAGGCGCGGCGGCGCCGATCACAGTAGCGCGCCAGCCTAGCGTGGCCTTCACCACTGCGACATGTACGCGCGCTTCGGCATTCACGGTCCGACGGAACTCTGCTTCTGCGGCGGGAATCACCAGGTCTTCGGCTTCGGCTAATCCGCCGGCCAGCGCGATGCGATCGGGAAAGAAGATTTGCGAGAGCGACGCCATCGCGATTCCCAGCGCACTTCCGGCGGCCGCAAGTTCGGCCACCGCGCGCGCGTTGCCGTTCCGCGCATTCTCGATCACATGGCGAAGTGTCGCGCCGCTATGTGCATTTTGTACTATGGTGCGCTCAGAGACCATGGCTTCCGCGCATCCGCGTCCACCGCACGGGCACTCGGGACCGTTCGCGTCTACTACTACGTGTCCTGCGTCGCCGATGCACTCGCCCATGAAGCGGACCAGGGCGCCGTCGATGATCATTCCGACGCCGAGCCCCGTGCCCGCCACCAGGCACAAGAAACGTCGTGACCCGCGTCCTGCGCCGAAGCGATATTCGCCCAGGCACGAAGCATTCGAATCCACTTCGAGTGCGACTGTTGCGCCCAGCGCATCGGCCATCGCGTCGCGCAGCGGAAATCCCACAAGCCAGTCCAGATTCGGGTTATAGCTAAGCTGGTCGCGCGCGGGATTGATGAATCCGGCCACGGCGACTCCCGCGCCGCGAATGGACGCGCTGCTTCGGCATCGTCCCGCAGCATCGCGAATGCTTGCGATCAAGGCGGCTTGGTCGCGACCCGTGGGGAATGTTTCCATTTCCGCTACATCTCCGCCATCGTTAACCAGCGCGACTTTGGTGTTGGTGCCGCCGATGTCCACGCCCAGAGCAACCTGGGTCACGGTTTCTCGAAACCAGTTTCAGCAAGTGTTACCAATGTCGCGTAGCGGAAATCGCCGGGATCGATGCCTTTCGATTCCGCCAGGCGGCAGGACGCGATTTGAGGGGCAGCGATTTCGAGCATCGGCTCGAACGGTGATGGAGCGCCGCGAGTCTGGCACACGCGTACCTTGCCGCCCATGCTCTCGATGTCGCTGGCTAGCGCCAGGTCGATGTCGCGCGTCGCCGCTTGCGAAGCGAATACGATCGCGCGGAACTTTTGGTCCACTATTTCTACCGGGCCGTGCCGGAACAATGCGGCGGACAAGCCCGCCGACGGCGTGCGTGCAGCTTCGTTGAATAAAAGCGCGCCTTCTCGAGCCGATGCGAGCGAGGGTCCACGTCCCAGCAGGTGGACAACTTCCGCGCCGGCCAGAAACTCGTTCCAATCCTCGCTTTGGGCTTGCTCCTCATCGATTGCTTTCGCGAGCGAATCCGTTGCGCCTCGGAGTGCCTCCCGCCATTTGTCGTCAGGCTCATTGAGCACCGCTGCGGCGAGCAGTAGCAGCGTGGCCATGGTTCCGGTGTAGGTTTGCACGGCCACCATCCGGTCGGCTTCACTGTTTATGAAGATGGAGTGCTTTGCTTCACGAGCCAGCAGGCTCTCGCGAACATTGGTGACGCCGATGGAAATCGACTTGAGGCGCGGCAGCAGCTTTACGATTTCGATGGTCTCGCCCGACCGCGAAACCAGCACTACGGCACCTGCGCGCGGCCATCCAGATCCGAAATGCAGCCATTCGGATGTTTCCACGACCTCGGCCGGGAAGCCCTGGGATTGCAGGTAGTACGCGGCCGGTATCGCCGCCGACATGGAGCTGCCCATGCCCGTGAATATGACACTTCCAGCGGATCGGATAGCTGCGGCGGCTGCGTGTAATTCTTCCGCGCCTTCCCCAAATTGATGATCCGCAACGCAGCCGAGCGAGAAAGGCTGGTTGCGGATGTTGTCGAGCATTACTGATGGCTTCATTTCGCTTGCCCAACGCCACGCCATCCGTCGATCGGCTTGCGCAATCCCGCAGGACGATAAGGCAGCGCAATTTTCGATCCCTGCCCCGCCGACGCGTAGCCCGCGCAGATGATTTCCAATACAACGCGTCCATCTTCGCCGGTGGCCTGCGATGTTTCCTTGCCGCGCACGCAACGCGCGAAGTGCCGCATCTCGTGCGGGAAACCATAATTCCAAAGCTCATCGAAAACCGGATAACTCCAGCCGCTGGTGGAGGGCGCCTTCTCCACCGCATAGCCGTATCCGCGCTCGCTGTAGGTGGGCAGCGCGTTGCCCATGTGCAGATTGCCGTAGGACACGCCCTGGTCGCCGTAAACTTCGATGCGATCGTCCATGCCACCGCGCTTGGCCCAACTGTTCTCCACCATTCCTACGGCGCCATTGGCGAATTCGATGATGCCGATGGTCTCGTCGTCGCCGATGGTCTTGTCCTTGTGAACGTAGGTGCCCATCTGGCAGTAAACGGATTCCACCTTCGGACGTCCCAGAAACCAGTAGCAGAACGCGATTCCGTGGCAGCCCATGTCCATCCACACTCCGCCGCCGGAACGTTCGACGTCCCAAAACCAGGCCGCGTGCGGGCCGAAATGTTTTTCGCTCTGTTTTATCAGGTGCACTTTGCCGAAGGCGCCCTGGTCCGCCATTTCCTTGGCCTTCACGTATTTCGGCGTGAAGAACAATTCTTCGGCGTACATCAGCAGCACGCCTTGCTGGCGGCAGACATCGATCATCTCGTCTGCTTCTTCCAGCGTCATGCACAGAGGCTTTTCGCAAACCACGTGCTTGCCCGCGCGCGCGATATCGCAGGTCATCTGCTTGTGCAGCGAGTTGGGCGCGGTGATGGTAACCATCTCGATATCGCTTTCCTTCAGCATCTCGCGGTAGTCCGAAAAAACGCGCGGAATGCCGTAGCGCGTGGCCAGTTCTTGGGCGTGGCCCGCCGTCGGCGACGCCACCGCCACTACCTCCGCTTCTTCCGGCATGATCTGAAATGATGCCGCGTGTATATCGGCTTCGAATTGCGATCCGATGATTCCAACCTTCACTCTGCCAGTTGCCATAGCTCCTCTTTCTTGAATTGTTGTTAAGTGTTCAGAATGCGTCCATTCGTCCGATCAAGGACGAACACTTTGTTTTCGCGATACGAGCGTACTGAGAGATCGATGGTGCTCATTACCTTGTGCCCCAGGTCCGCGGGACAATTGGGCTGCTGCCGGGAGCGGACGCAATCGAAGAAGTTGTCGACGTGTTTCTGGTCGCCTTCGTTGCCGACGTTTTCGATCACGACTTCGTCCTTGCCCCACTTCTTGCGGAATTCCTCTTTGAAGGGGGTTTCCGGGACCACGCGCGCGAAGTTGGTGTCGCGGCCTTGCGGGCCTTCCCACTCGTCGCCCAGATGCACCGTGGCGTGTGTGCCGCGCAGCAGCAGCGTTGGGCCAATCTCGTTCACCTGTGACGACTGCACGAACATAGAATACTTGCCGGGATAGTCTGCGGCAGTGAGGAATGTGTCCGGCACTTCTCGTCCGTCGTTGTAGACCCACAAACCGCCCATGCCGGAGACGCGCAAAGGATGTTCGTTTTCGAGCGCAAGATGGAACGGCGCCACGATGTGATAATGCAAATCGGTGGCGATGCCGCCGGAATAATCCCAGTATTTCCGGAAGCGGAAAAACCGGTCGGCGTCGAAGGGACGTTCGGTGGCTGCGCCCAGCCACTGTTTCCAGTCGATGTGTGCATCCCCGCTCGCGTCCGGACCCGCGTCCGGTGCAATATCCCAATTCCAATCGCCCTTCGGATTGTTTCGGCTGTAGGTGCCTTGCACCGCGACTACCTGGCCGAGCGTGCCGGCCTGCACGATTTCCCGGATCTTGTGCCAGCGCGCCCAGGAGAGCGCCTGCACGCCGATCTGCATCACACGTTTTTTTTCGCGCACGGCTGCCGCAACCACGGCCGCTTCCTCAACGGTGTGCGTCATAGGCTTCTCGCAGTAGACATCGCAGCCGCGATCGAGCGCCAGAAGCGTAATAGGAGCGTGCCAATGGTCGGGTGTTGCGATCATTACGGCATCGATGTCTTTGCGATCCAGCAGTTCCTGGTGATGCGTGTATTGTTTCGCATCAGTTGC
>PMOK01000258.1:0-13402 GCA_003162425.1 Bryobacterales bacterium
AAATGGGTGAAGGGCAGACGCCGGAGACAACCCATAGCGTCCACGAAAGTGGGCACGATCCGGCACGGGGAATACCCGAGGCATTGGTTCGCACGGCGCTGGACCACGTTCTTCAAAGCCAAGGTTTTCGCTCCAGCCGGCGCTCGCAGGAGTTTCTACGCTACGTTGTAGAGCGGACGCTCGAGGGGCAAGCCGACGCATTAAAGGAACGTAGCATCGGAATCGCCGTGTTTGGGCGCCCATCCTCCTACGATCCGAGCGATGATGCCACGGTAAGAGTGAAGGCGGGTGAAGTCCGCAAGCGGCTGAGCCTTTATTATGCGAGCGAAGGCCGCCTGGACCAGGTCCGCATCGATCTGCCGCATGGCGCGTATGTACCGGAGTTCCATCGCGTGGAGGTGGAGGCGGCCGCTGAAATGAAGCATCCCGAGTCTGCCGAGACGGGTGGAGGCCAGCCGCGCTGGGCGATGCCACTCGGGATCGCGGTGATGCTTGCCATAGCCGCAGGGGTTGCGTGGCTTGCCACCCGGCCGGAATCTACCGTAATGGATCAGTTCTGGGCGCCGGTGCTGCACGGTTCCGCGCCGGTGTTGCTTTCTACCGCCTACGTGCCCGCTTACGGCGTTGATCCCAAGATGGCCCCGGAGCGTCCCACCAAGCTGGAAGATTTCGTCCTGCTCACGGATCAATTCGTGGGCGGTGGCGATATGCTGGCGGTGACGCGCATATCGGGGATGCTGAATCGGATGCACCGGCCGTTTCGGGTAAAAATCGGCAGCGATGTTTCGTTCCAGGATCTGCGGGCCGCTCCCGCGGTGCTGATCGGCTATTCTTACACGCGTTGGCGGGACATCAGCAAGGAGCTACGTTTTTTCATCGACGCCGAAAGCCGGCCGCGCATGGTGACGGACAATGGCAAGCCCACTCAATGGTCGCTGCCGAACCTTCCCGCAGATCGCCGCACGAGCGAAGACTACGCGATCGTGACGCGGGTGTTCCATCCGGACACGCAGGCCATGTTGGTGGAAGTGGCGGGCATCACGCAGTACGGGACCGAGGCAGGCGCGGACATGATCAGCAATCCGGAACTGCTGGCCGAAGCGCTGCGCGACGCACCCCAGGGCTGGCAAAACAAAAATCTTCAGCTGGTTTTACATGTCAAAGTGATCGGGGGCGCGCCGGCATCGCCGAAGGCAGTGAAGACGTATTTTTGGTAAGTCGTTTCTGGTTTCTAGTTTCTCGTTTCTGGTTGGGGAACAGGACCGTTCGAAGGTCGCTTACGGTCGCGGTTCGGAAGAGTATTACCGAACCGCGACCGTGAGAGAGTCGGTGCATTTTTTCACGACTCTGCCAAGAACGCGAACGAGAAACCAGAAACGAGAAACCAGAAACGGCTTTTCAGATTTTCAACGACAGCAACTCAGCCAGTTCGCGGAACTCCGCCGTCCACTCCTTTTCGCCTTTTTCCAGCATCTCCGGATACACTTTTTCCAGTATGTCGTAGCAAAGATTCTGGAGCGACCACAAAACCAGGGGCAACGGCAGCGACTTCGCCGAGGCCACCTGCTCCTTAAGCCTGCGCAGTTGGTCGAGCTCGAGTGGATTTTGGAAGAAGTGCTGAGCGTTGCGCTCCAAGTGCCGCCGCAAAGTCATCTCGAGCGAGGTCTCGTCCAACGCCCCATCCGCCGTCCGCATATCCTCCAAGAGGCTCTGAATCAGCTCCAGATTCAGCTCGCCGGATTCCAAAGCGCGCCGCAACATACCGTTCAATGCGATCTCGGCAGTGATCTTCATGACGAATGGAACAGGGATGCGGCAATCGTGCATGAAGCGCAGCAGCGGCGCGTAATTATCGTAAAGCTGCCGGTAGGCGGACTCAATTCCGCGCAGAGCGGGCTTCAGAATTTCGTTCAGAACCTTGCGCTGCTCATCGCGGAACAGGTTCTTTAGCGAGTAGGTGTGGCCCCCGAAGCTTTGGTCGATGAGGTGAATTGTATCGGGAACATCCGATCGAATAAAGGCATCCCGAACCACCTTGCTCAGGTCGCGGTAAGCTTCGTCGGTCGACAATACCGAGACGCCACCGTGCAAGTTGTGATCACCGAAGTGAACCACGCCAAACATCAACATCTCGGATTCTTGGGTAATTCTGGAGTTAAAGCGCGCCTTTCCGAGGGCCAGCCGCATTTTTCCGGATCGCTTCAAGCGGTAGTCCTTACTATCCACCTCGTAGGAATAAACTCGCGCATTCTCCGGTATCTGCTCGAATAAAGACGTGATGGCGTAGTGGGCGCCCAGCTTTAACAAATCCACCATGGCAGGTTTAACTAATTTCACGTAAATGTTGGCGCCGTCCCTGTGTTCGGGAACATTACTTTTGGCGAGGGCCAGCTTGTCGAGAAATTGCTGCTCGATGGAATCGTCGAAAAATTCCTGAGCCAATTGCACAACGCGGCCGGCGTATTGGATCACCTGCACGGTTTCAATCCCGGAAAGCTCATCGAAGAACCAGCCGCAACTGGTGTACATGAGCATGGCGTGGCGTTCGAGCTCGAGCAGCTTCCACAC
Source organism: Bryobacterales bacterium (assembly GCA_003162425.1). Classification (GTDB taxonomy): domain Bacteria; phylum Acidobacteriota; class Terriglobia; order Bryobacterales; family Bryobacteraceae; genus Palsa-89. The sequence goes on from PMOK01000258.1 coordinate 2,569, forward strand.
GTGGACGCGATCGGCGCGCTGCAGGCTCTTGCGCCGGAAGTGGCGGACCCCGAAACGTTCCAGGCTTTCGGGCGACCGGTCGAGAATCACGTCGATGTAATCGTTACGAGCCGCCCATGGATCCTTGAGATAGCGGGCCGCCGCTCTTTCGTAAGCGGGCGCAACTTCGTCGCGCAGCCAATCCAACGCCGCCCGTAAGGGTGCTCGCCACTCCTGGTTCCAGTCGCCATTCGCGCCGGAATTGCAGCTACAGTTTCTGCTCCAGCGTCCCACGCCGTGCACGCAGCTCCAGGCGGTGTTTTCGAAAATTTCAACGACGTGCTCGGGCGGATGCAGCGCGAGATATTCGGCATAGTTGGTGATCCGCGCCAGACCTTTGGATTCGATGTAGCTGAGTGCGTAGGAAAGCGCCATATCGCCGTAACGGTGGTGATGGCCGTAGGTCTCACCATCGGTTGCGATGTGCGCCAGTTGTGGCCCGTTGCGCTGATCGGAGAAGGAGGTCAGCAAACGCAGGGCGAAGTTTTCCCCATTGTTGAGCAGGCGCTCGAAGGCCACGGCGCGCGAAATGGGTCCGTCGTAGAAAAACAGATTGATGGACCGGCCGGAGGGCAAGTTCAACGTGTAGGGGCGCGTGGGATCAATGCGGCCTCCACTGACATCTTCGCCGTCCACGGATTTGGCTTGCGAAGGGGCTAGCACAGTGTAGCGGATGCCATGCTGGGCCATTATGTCGAGTGTTTCGAGATCCACCGCGGTCTCAGGCAGCCACATGCCTTCCGGGTCGCGGCCGAAACGGTGGCGGAAGTCCTGCAACCCCCAATAAACCTGAGTAAACTTGTCGCGCTCATTTGCGAGCGGCATGATCATATGGCTATAGCACTGAGCCATGGCGGAACCATGGCCGGAGAAGCGCTGCTCGCTGGCGCGATCGGCTGCCAGGATGTCGCGGTACGTCTCCGGCACTTTTTCCGCCAACCAGGACAGCAACGTGGGTCCAAAATTGAAGTTGATGCTGGCGTAATTATTGACGATTTTGTCGATGCAGTTTTCAGCATCCAGAATGCGCGAAGCGCCGTTGGGAGCGTAGCATTCCGACGTGATTCGCTCATTCCAATCGTGGTAGGGATAGGCGGAATCCTGTTGCTCAATGGCTTCGAGCCAGGCGTTTTCGCGCGGCGGTTGATAAAAATGCCCGTGGATACATAAGTAACGCATAAAAAAGGTTCTTCGGTTCCTCTGTTCTTCGGTTCTTCGGTTCAAAAGCACGCGGCTACCGGTTAACGGTGCCAATCCGATGAACCGATGAACCGAAGAACCGAAGAACTGGAGAACTATTCTTTTCGCGCGATCACCGCGGTCCCATAGCAGAGAACTTCGGTAACGCCCTGCATGATTTCGGTGGCGTCGTAGCGGACCCCGATGATAGCGTTGGCGCCCATCTGGGCCGCGTGTTCGGACATCCGTTGGTAAGCGTGGGCGCGGGTTTCTTCACAAAGCTTGGTGAAAAGAGTGATATCGCCGCCCACCAGCGTTTGCAGGCTGGCGCCGACTGTTCCGAAAATCGAGCGGGAACGTACGATGATGCCGCGCACCAGACCGAGATTACGATCGATCTTGTAGCCATCCAAGGTAAACGCGGTGGTCACCATGTGTGTGTCGACTACAGGCAGTTGTTCTTCCATTTATCCTCTCAGTCCCGCCATGACGCCTCGCATGTAAGCCAAGCTTTTCTGCATCCCCATGAGCGGATCGTCCTCATGGATCTCGTATTCTAACATCACGCCGCCGGTGTAGTGCATCTTGTGGAGCTGCTTGAAAATGCCCACAATGGGCAAGTCGCCTTCGCCGACATCGCACTGGCTATCGCGCGCCTTCGAGTCCGCCAGGTCCTTGATATGCATGCTTATGAGGCGCGGACCGGCCTCGCGGATAGATTCCACCACGTCGACACCGGTTCTGGCGGTGTGGCCGCAGTCGATGCACAGGCCGCAGCGCGGGTCCATGTTCTTCACTACGTCAAGAACGCTCTGTGGCGTGGGGAATTGTTTGTCCTCGGGGCCGTGATTATGCACCGCGATCTTGATGTCGTATTCTTTCACGAACTTCTCCATCTTCGGCAAGGTGACGTGCGTGGGCGCGCACACGATGATCGGCATCCCCGCGAGTTTTGCGTATTCGAATTTATGCCGGATGTCCTGCTCGTCATCCTTGGAGAAGGAAACGTTGCCGCCGCCTTCGATGATGAAACCGGCGTCTTCGAATTCTTTTCGCCCAGCCTTGATTTCGTCCGGCGTGGAATCCACCGGCAGATGGAATTCCTTGATGTTGATGTACTTCACGTTCATCTGCTTCAGCATGACGATCGCCTGCGCGCGGGAGAACTTGCGCAGCGAATAGGTGGCTACGCCAAGCTTGAAATCGTGCGGATCGTCGGCAATGGCCGGCATCGCGGCACGGGATGCGGCCAGCGCGCCGGCGGATACGGCAAGAAAACTGCGACGCGAGGACTTCATGTCCCGAGTGTACCGTGGGGCGGACCCCCTGGTCCGCACGGGTCCCCCTGGACCCGCTCCTGGGGCTTAATCGACATCCCTACCAGGCCGACGCGGGCGTCGGCCGCGGACCAGGGGGTCCGCCCCACGCTACATATGCAGCTCGTGGACCAGGAATGCAAACCGGTCCGCGGCTTCGTCGATACGCTTGGTGGTGGGCTTCCCTGCCCCGTGACCCGCACGCGTTTCAATGCGGATCAGAATGGGCGCCGGACCGCCCTGCGCGGCCTGCAACGTGGCGGCGTATTTGAAGCTGTGCCCTGGCACCACGCGGTCGTCGTGATCGGAAGTGGTAATCAGGGTCGGCGGATAGTGGACGCCGGGCCGGATGTTGTGCAGCGGCGAGTAGGCATATAGCGCCTTGAATTCTTCCGGATTCTGCGGCGATCCGTAATCGCCCTCCCAAGCCGCGCCGATGGTGAACTTGTTGAATCGCAGCATGTCCATCACACCTACGGCGGGCATGGCCGCGCCGAACAGATCGGGACGCTGATTCAAGACTGCGCCGATCAGCAAGCCGCCGTTACTCCCACCGAAGATCGCCAGCTTCGGCGTTGACGTATATTTGCTCGCGATCAACCACTCGGCCCCGGCGATGAAATCGTCAAACACATTTTGCTTGTGAAGTTTGGTCCCCGCCTGGTGCCAGGCTTCGCCGTACTCGGAACCACCGCGCAGGTTGGCAACCGCCAGCACTCCGCCCATTTCCACCCAGCCAAGAAAAGAGGCGCTGAAATTAGGGGTTACCGCAACGTTGAAGCCGCCGTAGGCGTACAGCAGCGTCGGATTCTGCCCGTTACGCTCCAGGCCCTTCTTGTGCACCAGGAACATGGGCACACGCGTACCGTCCTTGCTCTTGTAAAACACCTGCTCGGTTTCGTAGAGCGAAGGATCGAAGCTCAGCTTGCTTTGGCGCAGCAGCGTGCTTTGGTTCGATCTCAAATCGTATCGATAAAACGTGAGCGGCGCGGTGAAGCTGTCGAACGAATAGATCAGTTCCGTGTCAGTGACGCGGGCGGGCGAAAATCCTGATGTTCCCAATCCCGGCAGCGCCAGTTCGCGCTCCACCTTGCCATTCAACGCAGCGATCTTTGCCACCGAGTGCGCGTCTTTCAGGTAACTCAGGATCAGTTTCCCGCCCACATATTGCGCCGAACTCAGCGTGTCCGGCTGCTCCGAAACGATCTCCTTCCAGTTGGCCCGTTCTGGCCGATCCACATCGATCGCGATGACGCGCCCTTTCGGTGCACTGTCGGTCGTATAGATATAAAATGTGCTGCCTTGGTTGCCGAGAAAGTGGAATTGCGCCTTGAGTTCGCTGATTAACTCGGCGGTTTTAGGCGATGCGGCCTGCAGGTCCTGATAGAACAGCAGATTCTTGCCGGCATCTCCGGTTTCGATTTGGATTGTCAGGTAGCGCCCGTCGTCCGACACCGTAGGTCCGAACAACCAGTGGGGATGGTCTGGCCGCTGGTAGATCAACCGGTCCGAGGACTGCGGCTGACCAAGAGTGTGCAAATAGAGCTGCGCATTCTGGTTCGATGCGGTGAGCGCGGCCTTGTTATCCGGCTGCGGAAACCGCTGGTAATAGAAGGCGCTGCCATCGGCGGTCCACTCGGCGCTGGTGAACTTGGTCCATTGCACGGAATCGGACAAGTCCTTGCCGGTAGCGATGTCGCGCACATGCCACTCAGACCAGTCCGAGCCTGCCTGGGCGATGGCGTAGGCCAGAAGTTTGGCGCTGCGATCCACTGACAGGCCGGAGAGTGCGGCAGTTCCATCGGCACGCAGTGTGTTGGGATCGAGCAGCGCTCGTTCCGTGCCATCCGGTTTATCCGCGACGTAGAGAATGTCCTGGTTCTGAAGACCGTTATTCCGGAACAGGAAATATTTGCCCGCCACCTCAAAGGCACTGCTGTAACGTTCGTAGTTGAACAGTTCGGTGAGCCGCGCGTGAATCTTGGCTCGCTGGGGAATCTGCGCGAAATAGGCCGCAGTCACTTTGTTCTCCGCTTCCACCCAGGCGGTTGTCTCGGGCGAGTTGGTGTCCTCGAGCCAGCGGTAGGGGTCGGCGACTTTGGCGCCGTGATAATCGTCGACCACATCACCTTTTTTTGCGGGGGGATAAGCGTATTTGGTCACTTTGAGATCCGCCGACAGCGCCAGCATGGCACACGTCAGGAGCAGGCAGGTTAAGGCTCGCATTATTTTTATTTTGTTGGACGTTGGGCCAACAAGCCCAGTATACAATCGACGTCGGCCCTCAATGCGGACTGGTCCGAACCGCTTGCCAGCGCCCGCCACCGCGAGTCTTCAGCGAAAGGGCAGGTACACGATCTGATTACGCCATTCTTCCGCCTGCGATGCGGTCCAAACAAGAAGCAGCGACTCGATAATCTCACCGATCGCTGTCCGCTGTGGAACAACGAAGACGCCGGCACTTAATCTCCCCGCGGCTAGGCGTTCCTGAAAGTAGCGAGTCATTGTTCGCCGATCATGCGTGATCACAATCCGGTCTTGTTGAGCGGCAAGGTCCAGTAGGACCGCGTCGGCTTTCCCGCGCAGGCCGACTTTCTTGACATCAAGGATGTCGATCGCAGGCTCGCGCGACCGGAGACCATTGATGATATCGGAGTCGAGATCCTCATCCGCGAGGAAGCGGACCGTCACGTTCGCTTTGAAGCAATCTGCCGGCGAGCCGCCTCTAGACGCGCAAAGAGTTCGGGATTCGTCTGGCTCAGCGGAACCGCGGATCGCTCCAGTTCCCGCTCCCCTTCTGCTACATAGTCGTCGATTGGTTTCTCATTCTCAAGGTAATAAGCGATAGTCCCATAGACTTGGGACAGCTTGAGCGTTGGAAAAGACTGAACGATTTTCTCCGGAGAGGCGCCTTGCTGGAACCGAATCACCACGGAGTCGAGGGACACACCGGTTCCTGACACGTAGAGACCACCATTCCGCTCTTCGATGTAGGGAGAGGGAGGATACAGCATAACGAAGCCTGATTTCAGCTTATCACCGCCAGCCCTCTCTAAAGGCTGTCGCGTCCAGAGTCGTAGAGAAAGATTCAGACACCAGGCGCGAAATGTCGCGCTGGGCCAGGGGCTCCCACCATCCCTCGCGGAACTGGTAATTTGGTCTAACACAGCCATGCCCAAAGCAACTCTCAAAGCGTCACCGCGCGCCAAACGCGCCAAGGCCGAAATCCAGCAGGAATTCTCAGAGATTCAGGACGAGATACGCGCGGTCCGTGACTCCGCGGACGCCAAGGCGGACGAACTTGCGCGGCACAAAGACAGCGATGTTCGACAGGCGGTGGAAGGCCTCAGCGTCGACGGCGTAGTGGAGCAAATTTCGAAGCTCGGACTCGACATCTCTCGTGCCTTGAGCGGCATTTCCGAGAAGCTGGTGGAGGAAGTGAACCAGCTCGCGACGTTGCGCGCTGCCGTCGGCCTGGAGCGCCAGGAACTCGATCGGCTGCACAAAATCGACGTCGCTGCAACCGCGCTCGACCAATTGGTTCAGGAATACGAGAAGCAGAAACAGCAGCTCGAAGGCGAGATCGCTACGCAACGCTCGGTGTGGGAAGAGAATGTCCAGACCGCTGAGCGCGAGCGGAAAGAACAAGACGATGCGCTCAAGAAACAGAGGCAGCGCGAGATCGACGACTACGAGTACAAGAAAAGCCAGGAGCGAAAGCGCGCCCAGGACAAGTACGACGAAGAGTTCCGCCAGCGCGAGAAAGAGAATCAGGAACGACAACAGGCCCTCGACAAGGCCTGGAGCCAGCGCGAAGCCGCTCTGGGTGAACGCGAAGAAGAACTCTCCCGTCTGCGGAAGGAGGCGGCTGATTTCCCCACTCGCTTGCAGCGCGAAGTGCAGCAAGCCACCACGCTAGCGGCCAAAGAGGCGAAGCAGCAGGCCGACCAGCAGGCGCTCCTGTTGAAGAAAGAGGCAGAATCGGACCGGCGCGTCGCCGAATTGCAAATCAAGACGTTGGAAGACATGGTTTCGCGGCAAAACGCGCAGATCGCGGACCTGCAAAAGCAAATGGACGACGCCAAAAAGCAGGTGCAGGAAATCGCGGTTCGGGCCATCGAAGGCGCTTCGGGATCGAAGACGCTGGCGCACGTCAACGAAATTGCGATGGAACAGGCCAAGCATCGTGGTCCACAATCGTAGCTCGACGCCGACGCTCACGAGACCGGTCCTTTGGCGTAAATGTGCTTGACTACCCCTGTGGTTATTGTCAACATTCAGAATGGCAGCGGATGCTCTCGGGGGTTTCGTCCAGCTAAGTATTTTCGGCCATAAGCCGATATGTGTCGTAGCGGATTATGTCATAATATTTTTGCATTCGGATTTGTGCCCAATACGAGCGGATTCCGGAGTCGTCGTGAACTGGAGCAACATCACGCAGATCATCAGGCCGAATTTGGCATGATCACAAGATCGAATACGCTACGCTGGCAGACGCGTTCTGGTCAGATCCTAAACCAAGTCATGTTCATGAGTACCAGCGAAAGCAAGGTGACGTTATGCGGTACGATCCAATGACTGAATCGCTGGGCGTAGTGGACGGCAAGAGCGTCATAAGAACTTTTTTCAAACCAATTCCGTGCGCGTCGATCTCGGATGCGCTGCGTCGTGCTGCAATGAAGTTGGCCGGGAAATGTCACGACTTCCCAACCAATTTGGATTACTTCAGAGCGAGGTGCTTAAAATGGTAGCTGAAAGACTATGCACTGTTTGCGCTTACGAAATGGAGGAGGGCCCCCGAGACTACAATATCTGTCCCCCATGCGGAACCGAGTTTGGCATACACGACGTGAACTCTTCAATCGAGAATCTTCAAGATCTCTGGCTGAAGAGTGGTCCACGCTGGCACAGTTTCCGTTGTGGCCCAACCTGCGAAATGGAATCCGTTTGAGCAATTTATTCAGTTGCACCTAACACCGAACGTTCCGGAATCTAGGACCGGCAGCGGTTCGGCCTATCCTGATCTCGTAAGATTCGCAACCGTAAGGCACCGCAGGAAGAGGGTAAGAACTAGGTCGGTCTGGAACGGTCCAACTACCCACGATGGTCTAGCTCCTCAGCGACAGACGCGGCAGGTTGCATAAGTTACCATTGTCCACATGGACGAATCTGCCAAAACACCGCAGCAATCAGCCAGACGAAATAACATCGGACTATGCCAACAACGTTGCGCTAGAGCAAACTGTCTGGGACTTGAAATTGATCTTCGGTGAGTATTCCCAAAGGTTGGAGGGAGTTGAGTGGCACACGTCCATCACGATGCCCTGGGCACAAGCCAAGCTCTTAAGCCACTACTTACAAGCAAATGTAGCAGTGTGGGAACTTAACCACGGGCCCATAGCGATTCCGGAAGCGACGATTCCAGCGCCCCTTGCTCCCCTACGCCTAAGCAGGCAAGAGATCCAAAGCAAAAGGCTATCTTCGAGACCATCAAGGCTCACCAAGATCGCTTCATCAAGAACCTGCCCAAGAAGCCGTGATAGGACCGGTTCAGACGCGCGAAGCGAACCCGGAATTTGAAGCCTTCACGCGAACCGTAGACACGCACGACGAACTAAAGAGGCGCATTGATGCGTACAAAGAGCAAGCCGCGAAGAACCCACGCAAGCGCGAGCCGAAACCGAAAGCTAAGCGCACATCCTAGGAAGTAGAGGAATGAGTTTCAGGCTTCCTAGAATCACGAATCCTTGAGTAGATAATCCTCTCATCGTCAGCGTAATCGCCGAACCGGTCAAAAGTGTTTTTCAGGCTGTTTTCAACAGCTTCTAACCTAGCGCGTTCAGTTCGAGCCCAACTCTGCCGATGGAAAGAGCGGAGGCGGTGGCACAGAACTTGAAGAGAAAATAATGGCCCGCAATCCACTGAGTTTGAGTATTGTAGTACCTTTGGTACGTCCATGGGTCTAGGACCAAGCAACGCTTGGTGATATATTTGATAGTCTCTACATAGTACATGCCCTTTCAGATTCAACCGGTTAAGGAATTCCTTGTCCGGCCTGCCCTTCCGCCTGGGATCTCGCGGATGAGTGACCTGGCTTATAACCTTCAATGGAGTTGGAACCACAGCATCCGGTCCATATTCCGGCGGCTGGACCCGCTCCTTTGGAAGAACTCCGGTCACAACCCAGTCCTTATGCTGGGACGCGTTCCCCAAGCGACACTGGATCGCGCCGCCGCCGACCCACGATTCCTGGCTGCCTATCGTGGCGCTTGTGAGCGTTACAACACCTACCTGGAGCGTTCGGAGCCCGCCGGAGACCAGCTGATTGCGTACTTCTCCATGGAGTACGGGCTGGTAGAATGCATGCCGATCTACTCCGGCGGCCTGGGCGTACTCTCGGGCGACCATTTGAAAGCCTCTAGCGACGCGGGAATCCCTCTGGTGGGTGTAGGCTTGCTCTATCAAAAAGGCTACCTGCAGCAGGCGCTGAATCCGGATGGATGGCAGCAGGAGCGCAACCCCGTCAACGATTTCTACACACTCCCTGTGCGTCCCGTCCAGAATGATCAGGGCCAGGACCTGATGGTGCACATCAAGCTGCCAACCGGGAAGGTTCTGATTAAGGTCTGGTGCATGGATGTGGGCCGGGTGAAGCTGTATTTGCTCGATACGAACATTCCGGAAAACGACCAGCAGGAGCACCGCGAGATCACCGATCAGTTGTATGGCGGTGACATCCTGACGCGCATCCGGCAAGAGATTGTGCTGGGGATCGGCGGCCTGCGCGCGCTGCACGCGTTGAATCTGAAACCGACAGTTTGGCACATGAACGAGGGGCACTCCGCGTTCCTGGCCATGGAGCGGATGCGCCTCCTGATAGAGCAACAGAACCTGTCGTTCGATGAAGCGTTTGAAGCTTGCCGTTCCAACAGCGTATTCACAACTCACACTTCCGTTCCCGCCGGTATCGACCTTTTTGATCCTGGCCTGTTGTATGAGTACTTCGGCGAGTATTGCCGCGATAGCGGAGTACCATTTGACAAATTCCTGGCCTTGGGGCGATTCCGCCCGGAGAATCACCAGGAGCCGTTCTCGATGGCGATCCTGGCCATCAAGGCCGCGGCGTTCCGCAATGCAGTGAGCTGTCTGCATCGTCAGGTTTCGCAAGAGATGTGGCAGGAACTGTGGCCGAAGCTGCCGGTTTGGGAGGTGCCCATCACATCGGTAACCAACGGCGTGCATCTTCCCACTTGGCTGAACGGCGATCTGGCGCAGCTTTACGATCAGTATCTGCAGCCGGATTGGCGAGAGCGATATTCCGATTCGAAGATCTGGGATTTGGTGGACGACGTCCCCATCCAGGAGCTGTGGGAGGCGCATCGCCGGCGAAAACGGAACCTGGTGACCTTCGTACGCGAGCGCGTGGTGGCAGCGGCTTTGGCGCGAAAGGCATCGGCGGCGGAGCAGCGCCGGTTGGCAGACGTGCTGGAGCCTGACTCCTTCACCATCGGGTTCGCGCGTAGATTCGCCACATACAAAAGAGCGACCTTACTATTCCGGGACATGGAGCGGCTCAAGCGCCTGCTCACCAATCGCGAGCGTCCGGTGCAGATCGTGATCGCCGGCAAAGCGCACCCCAAGGACTTGCCGGGCAAGACGCTCATCCGCGAGATCGTGCAACTGTCCCGAAACCCGGAATTGTCCAAGCACATTGTGTTTGTCGAGGACTACAGCATCGAGGTAGCGCGTGAAATGGTCCAAGGCGTCGACCTGTGGATGAACACGCCGCGCCGCGGCGAGGAAGCCTGCGGCACCAGCGGGATGAAGGCCGGCATCAATGGAGTGCTGAACCTGAGTATCCTGGACGGCTGGTTCGACGAAGCGTTCGAGATTTCGGGGGGCTGGGCCATCGGCGACCGGGAGCCCTACTCGGATGACCAGGATGAAGTTCACTCTCGGGCCATTTACTCCATATTGGAAAACGAAATTGTGCCGATGTACTACCAGGACCGTGAGGAAGGCGTTCCCGTGGACTGGGTACGCCGCATGAAGCAGTCGCTCATCCATCTCAGTCCGCAGTTCAACTGTCAGCGGATGGTGGGTGAATATATGGCGCAATTGTACGAGCCTGCCCATCAGGCCTATCTGGAGGTATCGAGAGACCGCTTTGACCCGGCCCGGTTGCGGGCGCGCTGGAACGAAGAGGTAGAGAAAGTGTGGGATAATGTTAGTTTCCTGGAGGTTGGCCCAGGTCCGGACGTTTCTGTATTGACCGGGCGCCCCATTCCCATGCGTGCCGT
>PMOK01000258.1:13421-25885 GCA_003162425.1 Bryobacterales bacterium
TCGGTGGAACAGCAGGGGAATGCGTACGTGTTCCAAAGGGAGTTTGTGCCCCACCAAACTGGAAGACTAGGGTACTCGCTGCGAATTAGTCCTAATCATTACGACGATCCTCTGACGCGGCCTTGTAATGCCTTGCTGAAGTGGAGCGCGGATTAACACGGCTAGTAAGATTTAGCGGTTTCATCGGGCTGTAACGGGATAGCTATCAGTTTTCTATAGCTTCCCGGAGTTTTTCGTGGTACATAGGTTATGTAGACGCAAGCGGGATTCGTCACACGAGTTCGTCACACCAAGGTGGCCTTGCCGGTTCCCGTTCCTCCGATTGATCCTACGAACGATACAGCTATGAACCTTGGCCGACCACCCCAATCAGGTGGCGGTGCGACAGCACGAATTCCAGGAGTCGATTAGACACATGGACGACGACCGTAAATACAAACAGCGCGGATACATGGATACCGGCCGCGAGTCCAGGGATCGCCCGCTTGGAGAGAGGCCGAAACCGAGCGGTCCTCGTCCTCCAATCGACGTTACCGGACCCCGCCTTCCACGGCTCTTGCAGAACGTAGTGGCGGCCCGCTGTTTCAGTTGTTCCACTGCGCTGCCACCGGGCGTGGATTGGAAAGGCAAGTGTCCCAAGTGCGGCGCCGCGCTGCACTGCTGCAAGCAATGCGCGAATTTCGAGCCATCCACCCGTTTTCAATGCTTGAAACCGATTCCGGCGAGAATCCCGGTTAAGGACCAAGCCAATGAATGTGCGCTGTTTGAGCCGCGAGTTACAGTGGCGCGCGATGCCGCACCAATGAACAATCATTCGAACCCAGTGCAACCGGCGCCGCGAAATCCCAACGACGCACGCGCGGCATTCGACAACCTGTTCAAGAAATCGGAATAGCCTCTCCCCATTTCCCTGCCGGCATGCTTGTAGCCGAACTATCCAGCCCCCATCAATTCCAAGTCACGGACCTTCCACCTGTCTCGGATCCGGAACCAGGCCAGATTCAGGTGTTGGTAAAAGCGGTCGGCGTTTGTGGCTCCGATCTGCACTACTTCTCCGAAGGCGGAATCGGCGACGCCCGTTGCCTTTATCCGATGGTGCTGGGTCACGAGCCGGCCGGAGTGGTGGTGAAAACAGGTCCTGGGGTCTCGGGTTGGGCGGCCGGTGATCGGGCAGTTTTGGAACCAGCTCTGTATTGCTACCATTGCGAGCTCTGCATGACCGGACACCACAACGTGTGCGCGAACATCCGTTTCATGAGCATGCCGGCCGAGCCGGGATTTTTCCGCGAGCTAGTAAACCTGCCCGCGCAAAATTTGCTGCCGCTTCCAAAGAACCTGAGCGATGCGGAAGGCGCGCTGGTGGAACCGCTGGCGGTAATTGTGCATTCCATGCATCTGGCCGCGCCACGGCCGGGTGAAACGGCGCTAGTGTTCGGCGCGGGTCCCATCGGGCTATTGACCATCGCAATGCTGAAGCTGTCCGGCATCCGGCGGATCTGGTCCGTGGAGCCGGTGGGCGCGCGGCGCGAACTTGCGCAGGCGATGGGCGCAGATGCCGTCATCGATCCCTCGGCGGCCGATCCTGTTCGCGAAGTTTTGCGTGACACCTCGGGCCGCGGCGTCGATATCGCGATCGATTGCGCTGCGCAAGGCGACACCATCAACCAGTGCTTGCACGCGGCGCGCAATGCCGGCCGCGTAGTGGTGACGGGTATTCCTGCTCAAGACCACGTCAACCTGGCGTTCCATATCATGCGGCGCAAGGAGCTTACTTTTTATAGTGTGCGCCGCTCGAATCACGATTCGGAAACCGCGTTGCGGCTGCTTGAAAGCGAGCCGAAAAGGTTCGCACCCGTGTTGACCCATGAAAGGTCTCTTTCCCAGATCCAGGCTGCGTTTGAATTGTGCGCAAGCTATGCCGATGGCGTCGGAAAGATGACCATCCGGCTCTAGTTTTCCATAAAGTGGTACGCGATCATGTGGCAGACGATCATATGAGCGTCTTCTATGCGGCCCATGTGCGGTACTGAAACTTGAATATTGAGTTGCGCCATGGCGCCCAGCTTGCCGCCGTCCCGGCCGGTGAGCGCAAGAGTCTTACAGCCAATCGAATTGGCGTACTCCATCGCGCGCAGAACGTTGGGAGAATTGCCGGACCCGCTGATGCACATCACCAGATCGCCAGCCTGGGCGAAGTTCTTCAGCTGCTCGACGAAAACGCAGTCGTATCCGGCGTCATTCGAATAGGCGGTTATGGTGGCCAGCGAATCGGCCAGCGACATGATGCGAAAGCGTGAATCGCGATTGTGGCTGGCGCCCTTCACCATATCGCAGGTGAAATGCGTTGCCGTGGAAGCGCTGCCGCCGTTGCCGCAAACAAAGATGCTGCGGGAAGCGTCGCGTGCCGCGCGGAACCATTCGATGGCTTGATCGACACGTTTGATATCGATGTGGTCAATGGCCTCTAGCAACGCGGCCTTGTATTGTTCGGGATCGCTCATACCAGGAAGAAATCCAGCGCGCGGGCCAGATAGTCCTTCAACCCCGCACGTTTGACAACGCCATCCAAGAAGCCGTGCTGTAGGAGGAACTCGCTGGTCTGAAAGCCGTCTGGGAGTTTTTGACGGATGGTTTGCTCGATCACGCGCGGGCCCGCGAAGCCGATCAGCGCTCCAGGTTCCGCGATGTTCAGATCGCCCAGCATGGCGAAGCTGGCCGTAACGCCGCCCGTAGTGGGATCGGTGAGCACACTGATGTAGGGCACTTTTGCCTCGTCTAACCGCATCAACGCGGCGGATATTTTAGCGAGCTGCATCAGGCTGACCGCGCCCTCCTGCATGCGGGCGCCGCCGGACGCGGATACGATGATCAAGGGAACGTTGTGTTCCAGCGAGCGCTCGATGGCGCGCGTGATCACCTCGCCAACCACCGTGCCCATGCTCCCGCCAATAAACTTCAGTTCCAGCGCGCAGATGTGGACCTGGCGGCCGTTCAGATTACCGGCCGCCGATATGATAGCGTCGCGAAGGTGCGTGGACTTCTGCACCGCGGCCAGCCGCGCTTTATAGGTCTTCGAATCGACAAAGTGGAGTGGATCGGTTGAGGTAAGCCGAGTGTCGAACTCCTGAAACCGCCCGCCGTCAAAAAGCAGCGCCAAACGCGTACGCGCATCGATGCGGTAATGGTGCTCGCATTTCGGGCAGACCTGGAGATTGTCTTCGAGCGCCTTCCGCCAAATGATCTGGCCGCAATGTTCGCATTTCAACCAGAGACCTTCGGTGCGGACGCGGCGCCCGCCCTCCTCGGGATTCAGGGAGGGTTTGTTGCGAGTGAACCAAGCCATCGAAGTTCCAGTGTGACACACGCCCGTGGGGCAAGTCTCCGACTTGCCGTTTGGACAAGCCGGAGGCTTGTCCTACATCCGCCCGGGAGGGCACAGGATCGGAATCGCTTCCCGCTTGTTGCGGCGATAAACTCGATAATCCTTCTGGCCGGTCGTTATGACCGTGTGCTTCGGGTGAAGCTCACTCATTCGGATGACACACAGATCCGCCAGGTCAGGCCGTTGGTCCTGGTACCTCTCGGCAAGCTCCGCCAGCCGGGCCGCATTTTCGGCGACGTCGAATTCCACTTGCAGCATCTCATCGACTACCAGGGACAGCACGTACGTTGAAGATCTCAAGTGAAATGCCGCCTCCGCCAAAACAGCCTCGCAGGTCAGAAGTGGTTCAGTAAGCTTCCGGGCAACCTCCATCGCCCATGCGTGATGGCCATCGTCCCGATTTCCGAAGGCAACGATAAACCCGGTGTCAGCGATGCCTTTCATCCGCGTGAGAATCCGCGCCGCTCGGAGAGGTCCTTGGGACCCCTGATCTTCCCTGCATGACGCAGGAACCTCTGGTTGCCTTCCTCGGCTCTGGCCCGCTCGAGTTGCTGCCGGACTATTCGCCCGGCGGGCAGGCCGGTCTTCCGGGCGGTTTCGGAAAGCCAGGTGGCAAGCTCAGGAGTGAGGCGGACTGTCAATGTATTACTCATCTGTCGAAATTGTAACACGCGCCCCGTGGGGCAAGTCTCCGACTTGCCTTTGGACAAGCCGGAGGCTTGTCCTACAGGAGCGTTCCGTAATACATGTTGGTGCGGTAAAGAAAAGCAACACGGCCATTCTGTTGATGCACTTCGAAGAGCCGGGTCAACTCCGCCATCATTGGCTCATAAGCTGCGTCGCCAGGGTGGGGCGCATAGGAGGACGAGCGCAACCGGCCGAGTACGCCAGCCAAATCGAATTCCTGAACGTTGCCGAACGTGCGAAGCTTCCAGTTGCGATGGCCGAAAAACTCATTCATCTGGTCCGCGCCAATCTGGCGATGATCCACACGGCTATAATCGGGCGCGTGGCGATGCAGTAACTGCTCGTAGCCGCCTAGGAATCCGGCGGTAACTTCGCGCTCGTTCCAAATCAGCGCTACCCATTTGGGAGTCCGCAGAATCCGGTGAAATTCTCTCCGCGCCGCGGCAGCATCGAACCAATGAAAGGCCTGGCCGGACGTCGCCAGATCCACGCTTGAATCGTGAAGCTCCGTTTTCTCCGCTTTTGCATCCACGCCCGAGAACTTTAGATATTGCGCCAGGAACTGGCCGCCTGCCTGACGCATCTCGCGATTTGGTTCGATTCCGATCACGCTACAGCCGAAATCGAGGAACAATTTCGAGAGCAATCCGGTACCGGAACCCACATCAGCCACGGTGGAACTCGATTTCAGGCTGCATTCGCGTCCGAGCAGCGGGATGATCTCTGGCGGGTAAGAGGGACGGTAGCGCGAGTAATCGTCAACCCGCGAAGAGAACCGGCCGGTCGGATTGAGATGCGCCACGGGCTAGGATGCCAAAGCTTTAACCGCGTCCAAGGTGCGCTGGATCTCTTGCCGCGAATTGTAAATGTGCGGCGAAAAGCGCAGGCCCTGCGAATCGCCCGATGGCGTCATCGCGATGGAAATCCGATGCTCGGACCACAGCGCATCGTAGGCCTGCTTGGTGGGGACTCGGCTGATGTCGGCCTTTACCACGCCGCCCGAAAGCTCTGGCTCCAGATTCGTCTTCAATCGGACGCCGGGGATCTGCGACAGTTGCTCCTTTAAGGATGTTGCAAGAAAACGCATGCGCGACTCGATGGCACTCATTCCGATCAACAGCGCAAAATCCACGGCCGATTCCAACGCCACGATCCTTGGATCGTCCCGCTGGCCGTAGACCTCCAGTTTCCGCGCTCCCTTCAGATGATCCGTCCATCCGGCGGTAACGATGGAAGGCCAGACGCTCGCAATTCTGTCCGATCGTACATACAAAACGCCGGCTTCGAGCGGCCCCATCAGCCATTTGTGCGCGCTGGCGGAATAGGAGTCGCAGCCGATCTCTTTCAAGTTCACATCGAACGCGGCAAAACTCTGCGCACCGTCCAAATGCATCCAGATACCTCGCCGCCGCGCTATCTCGGCAATTTCCCGCGCAGGATACATAATGCCGGTAGTACTGGTGACGTGGGTGACGGCGATTACGCGGGTCCGTGGTGTTACAGCCTTCTCAATTTGCGAAATTAGCTCCTCGCGGCTCGCTGCCGGGACACGGACCGTAAGGCTGGTTACGGTGAATCCTTCTCGCTGTGCGCGGACCTTCCACGAATCATTGTTCGAAGGATGATTGTGATCGGTGATCAGAACTTCGTCGCCCGGTTTCAGGTCCACGCCCTTNNGGCCAGCTTGTCGCGCAGACGCTCCCGCATGGCTTCGTATTTCGCGCGATTCTGGAACGATGGATTGGATTGGAAATCGCGCATGTATTCGGCATGCCGGTCGAGAACTGGCCGCGAGGCCGGGCAAACATTCGCGGCGTTCAAATAAATCAAGTCATCCGACAAAGGGAACTGACGCTTCACCAACGACCAATAGGCTTCGCTATCCGGCGCGCTGGACGCGGCACGCAAGGCAGTGGAAAACGCGGTCCAGGAAGCGGGTAATGCCGCGAGCGCTGGAAGGGAAAGAAAGAAATTCCGCCGAGAACTCTCCATCCCACGATTGTACTTGGTGTGGGGCAGGATGGCATCCTGCGGCGGGTTGCCAACCCGCCCGTTTTGCGCCGATTGACAATCTTGATTGACAATCCAATGTCACTTAGTTTTTGACGTCACAAACATTTTAAAGGACTTATGTTGTTTGAGGAGCCGCCCGGTGTTTCGCCGCAGCCCCCGCCAACGGGCAAACCAGGCGTCGGCACGAGTGCCGACGCGGCACGCAGGAGTGCGTGCGCCACAATGGATTCAACACTTTGTCCGGGCGTCACAAAAACTAAGTGGCATTGGATTGACAATCGGCGCGCAGGATTCCATCCTGCCCCACACTCAGTTAAGCCGCTCGGTAATGGTGACCGGCCCCGCGATCCGGAAACTGATCCGCGACTCAACTGGGATCTCGGCTGGTTTGCCGCGGGTGAGCACGGCGCCCGCCACACCGGCCGCGGCTCCTGCTCCGACGCCGATGGCCGCGCCCTTGCCGCCTCCCGCGGCCGCTCCGATCGCAGCACCAAGCACGGCACCTACACCGACTTTCGCTGCATCATTTCCGGCCGAACTGGCTGCGCCTTTCTTATAGGGCTCGGTCCGGATCTGGATGTGCTGGCCATCCGCGGTGGATAGCTTCACCAGTTCGATCCTCAATTGCGATGTGCTGTTCGCGCGGCCAGCCGGCTCCGCCTCAACAACGCGGCCCTCCAACCGCGAGCCCTTCTCGGCGATGATGAATCCATCCACCACAAGCGGCCGGTCAAGCGTCGCCAGAAAGCTATCGCCAACCTGATAGTGTGCCGCAGAAATGGTCTCGCCGATCCGCACGGGTAGCATGGTTCCAGCAGCGATGGTTACCGTGTGCGGCACTCTGATCTCGGGCGCCGTCGGCGCGGGAGGGCCATCTTCGGTCGTGGCCGCTGGCTGCGGAGAAACTTGCACCTGCGCGGGCGTGGGCGGCGGCGCCGGCTCATTCGGAATTTGCGCTTGGATGGGCGGCACGGGGTCTCGCACTGGCGGCTCCGGCCGCGGTGGCGGATCTTGATTCCGGGCCACCGTCACGGGTCTTTCCCTGTGAATCTCCCTACGAACCGGGGGCGGCATGGGCGACGGTTTTTCCCGGATCGGTGCTGGGCTCACAGGCGGAACGGGGGCCGTTACGGCCACAGGAATAACTGCGGGCGGAGGGGCAGGCCGTGGGACATCAGCTGAAACAGCGGCGGCCTTGGGCGGCGCCTCTTCCTTCACCGCCATGTAAACAATCCCAGACGCAATCACCGCGCCTGCAATGAACGCGATCAGGATCTTCGAATTCATGCTAATCCCCTCAATATTTAAACGTAGCCATCTCTGTTTACGTTTCCGGGGTAGTGGGGCAGGATGGAGTCCCAAGGTCACTTAGTTTTCCCAAGATTGCTCAACTTGCGTTCTTAGTGGCCGTCCCCCTGGGCCGCAGCCGACGCCCTCGTCGGCTTACCGGGTTTTGAAGGAAGCTGATTCCGTTGCCGAAGAGCGGGTCCAGGGGGACCCGCGCAGACCTGGGGGTCTGCCCCACTGTGACGGCAGAATCCCCAGTTTTGGGAAAACCAAGTGGCATTGGGCTGGAATCCCGCGCAGGTTGGCAACGTTGGCAGCCTGCCCCACTACTGTTTCCGGAGCCAAATCGCTAAAATGGGTGAGGTATGCGATTTCCGAGCGAATTAAAGATCGGCAATGTCCGCATCGCGCCGGCCACTGTGCTGGCCCCGATGGCGGGCGTTACCGATACTGTCTTCCGGCGGCTGATTCGCAACCAGGGCGGCTGCGGGCTGATCATGACCGAGTTCACCAGCTCGCATGGCGTGATCGCTTCGCTCAAATCCAGAAAAAACACGCGCACGTTTCGTTATTTGTACTTTGAGCCGGAGGAGCACCCCATTTCCGCGCAACTCTTCGGCTCCGATCCGCAGGTGATGGCCGATGCCGCCAGGGCTTGCCAGGACTTCGGCTTCGATATCGTGGATATCAACTTCGGCTGCCCGGTTAATAAAGTGGTGAAGTGCAATGGCGGTTCGGGGCTCCTCCGCGACCTGCCGCTAGTTGAGAACATCCTGCAGAAGGTCCGCGCCGCGATCTCGATTCCATTGACCATGAAGTTCCGCGCCGGTTGGAACGATCAGGAACTGGTGTCGGTTCGGATGGCGAAGCTAGCCGAAGATTGCGGCTTGCAAGCCGTGGCGCTGCATCCTCGAACGCGCGAGCAAGGCTATAGCGGAAAGGCGGACTGGAGCCGCATCGCAGAGGTGAAGGCCGCCGTCACCAGCATCCCTGTTATCGGCAACGGCGATATTCTGACGCCGGAGGATGCGGTTCGAATGGCAGAGGAGACCCGCTGCGACGCCGTCATGATTGGCCGTGCTGCTTCTTCCAATCCATGGATCTTCCGCCAGATTCAGCATTACGTCGAGACCGGGACCTATGAGCATCCCGCCGAGCGTCAGCGCTATGAAATCATGCGCACCTATTACGGCATGCTTTGCGATCGCGCCATGCCGGACGCGGTGGGCAAGATGAAACAGTTCG
Source organism: Bryobacterales bacterium (assembly GCA_003162425.1). Taxonomy (GTDB): domain Bacteria; phylum Acidobacteriota; class Terriglobia; order Bryobacterales; family Bryobacteraceae; genus Palsa-89. The sequence continues at coordinate 22,036 of PMOK01000258.1, forward strand.
CCACGTACTTCACCCACGGCGTCCGCAACGGATCGAAGCTGCGGGTAGAGATTTATAAGGCCACTGAGGCCGCTCAAATTCTGGAACATGTCGACACTTTTTTCGAGCGAGAGCTCCAGGCAGTTCCCGCCTGAGGGCGAGATGAAGAACGTTCAGATTATCACCGATGGGTCGTGTATCGGCAATCCCGGACCGGGCGGTTGGGCGTGCATTCTGCGCTGCGGGGAAACGAAACGCGAGATGTATGGCTCCGAGCCGCACACCACCAATAACCGAATGGAATTGCAAGCCGCCGTGGAGGCGCTGCGCGCCCTGAAGGAATCTTGTAACGTGGAGATCATTACCGATTCCAACTATGTCAAGAGCGGAATCACCGAATGGATTCATAAGTGGAAGAGAAACGGCTGGCAAACGGGAGCCAAGAAGCCCGTGGTGAACCAGGATCTGTGGCACGATCTGGACGAACAGGTATCGCGGCACAAGATCGAGTGGCAATGGACCAAGGGTCACGCGTCACACGCTGACAACAACCGCTGCGACGAGCTGGCACAGGCTGCCGCGCGCGGGCAATTGAGGACCGAAGGATGAGAATCATTCCGATTGTGCCGCTCGTTTGCTTTCTGGCGTCCGCTCAAGACTCGCCCGACGCGAGAGCGCTGCTGAAGGAAACGGGCGATGTGCTGCTCAAGCACAAGTCCTACCAGGTGGATCAACGCGCCATCGTGGACATGGGGGGGACGTTGCCTGCGCGGCTTGAGATGGTAGTGAAAATCATTGTCTCGAATCCAGGAAAGTTGCGCATCGAATCCAGCTCGAAAGTGGGCGACTCTTTGATCGTCTCGGACGGCGAACACACCTGGATGTACCTCGGTACGCTGAAGCAGTACACGAAAACAGCGGCTGCCAGCACTCCGGAGAGCCTGGTGAAGTCGATGGTGCCGGGGATGAGCGGCGTAATGGACCAGATTAAAGCCAAGGATCCGTATCTTTCGGCGAAGATCATCGGAGAAGAACCGGTGGAAGTGGACGGGCAGAAGATTGATTGCTACGTGGTGGAGGCAAGACTCGACACGATTTCTCTACCGGGTTCGGTGGATATGAAGGGCGGCGTGCAGAAGGTTTGGATCGACAAGGTCTCCAAACTCTCGCTGAAGCAGACCATCACGGCCACCATGGAAGGTGGACCGTTGACCGCTCCCGCGCAAATGAATCAGGCGGTGACCATCATTTCCCAGAAACTGGACACGCCGGTGCCGGATTCGTCATTCACATTCACGCCGCCAGAAGGATCAAAACTGGTGCCCGAGTTCAAAGGACCGGTGAAGGCGAATGCCGATCTTACCGGCCAGGCTGCGGCTGATTTCAAGCTGAAATCCAATACCGGGAAAGAGTTTAGTTTGCCGGATCTCAAGGGAAAATTCGTGCTGTTGGATTTCTGGGCCACCTGGTGTGCGCCATGCCGGCGCGATCTTTCGGCGGTAGAGAAACTCCACCAGGAATTTCATCGCAAGGGGCTGGTGGTGTTGGGTGTAAACGGCGGCGAGGATTCGGAAACTGTGAATGAGTTCTTGCTTTCGTCCAAGTTGAGTTATCCGATCCTGCTTACGCCAGACAGCGGAGTGATGCAGAGCTACAGGGTCAGTGCGTTTCCGACCGTTGTTCTGATTGATGCGGACGGAAAGATCGTGTTCTATCACGTGGGCGCCGGCGGAGACAAGGCGCTGCGGGAGAGTCTGGCGAAGTTGGGGCTCGAGAGCGAGTCCCCTCGCTAACGCGCGGGGCTACAATCCAGACCCGATTGCAAACGTCGATTCGTAAACGAGTGATGGTAGCCCCGCGCGGCAGCAAGGGGACAACGTGCCTTCGCCTCACAGGTGGGCATCCGCCGCTTCACTCCTCTTTTCGGGGTGCCCTTCGGAACCATCCACTTACCCAGTGGTTTCGAAATTGCATTGGCAACGGCATGCCCACGGCGAAATCGCAAACACTTTCCGTTGGCCTGCACCTGGCGGCGGTGGCGTTCCTGATCCTTCTGACTGCACACTCGGTCCCGTCGCCTCCATCGGTGCCAGCTCCACGTCGAATTGTCCCGCTCGCTCCGTTGCATCGGCTTTACATGGATCGAGCCGAGCAGCATCAGGGCGGCAGTAATCAGACGCTGCTGCCTGCCCGGCATGGCGCGCCGCCACCCACGGCGCGCAATACTTTCATTCCACCGAAATCGGCGGCCGATCCGAAACTGCCGATGATGATGACAGTAGCTTTCGATTCGCCGACAGTCGAGATTGACGCGAGCAATATCGGCGATCCGTACAGCAAGCTCGCCGTAGGTGCGCTCGGCATGCATGGCCGTGATGGGATCGGTAATTATGGTTGCTGTCAGAACATCGGCGACGGCGATAAAGGGAAGCCCGGCATCAGCTCCGGTTCGGGGCACCGCATCACACCGCCCCAGTTGATCTACAAAGTGGAACCCGAGTTTTCCGAAGATGCGCGCAAGGCCAAATATTCTGGTGTGGTGATTCTCGCGATCGAAGTGGACACTACCGGCCACGCACGCGCCTTCCGTGTAATCCAGAGTCCCGGCCTGGGGCTTGAGCAGAAGGCCATTGACGCTGTGACGCAGTGGCGTTTCCGGCCGGGCTACCAGGACGGCAAACCGGTGGTGACTGGGGCGACGGTGGAGGTAAACTTCCGCCTGCTGTGAAAGTTGCTATTTTTTGCGGGACGCTAATTCTTCGATAGACGGCTCCGGCGCCCTCAAGCCATCCTAGAGACAAGTAACGGCGGCGGTGCATCCCCAGATCTGCAGACTGCCCGGTTCACGCTCCCGGACGTTTGCGGTTATGCATCGCCGCCGTACTAAAGGCACCGCGTCGCTGCCGTACTAAAGGCACCGACTCCCTTACGGTCGCGGTTCGGTAGCGTTCATTCAGACTACTAGCTTCCACGGTTTGCGATATTCCCGGGTCAGGAACTTGCGCGCTTCCCCCTGCTGCGTGGTCCATTTCTGCGCATCCCAATCCAGACGCAGTTGGCTGCGATAGGCCACGTTGCCCAGCAGACAGGTGGTGGTGGATCGCTGGCAGGTCTCGATATCGCTCATCGGTTTCTGGCGAGTCCGAACGCACTCCAAAAAATTGGCCCAGTGGTTTGCGTTTCCCGAATCGGTGGATTTTCCCTCGGCCTCCGCCATGGCAGCGACCGGAGGCTTGCCCGTCATCTCCGGAACGATTTTGTACCCGCCCCGATCCAGAAACATGGTGCCCTTACTGCCGCAGAACAGGATGCCGCCGCCCTTCCCGAACATCGATTGCCCATTGCCGGCGCGGCGTTCATAGGTAGCCACAAATCCGCTCGCATATTTATAAGTCACCTGCAAAGTGTCGGGGGTTTCCGTATTGTCTTTCAGCCAGAACTTTCCGCCGAGCGCAGTGATTTCGGCCGGAACCTCTTCGTGAAACGCCATCTGCACGATATCCAGCCAGTGCACGCCCCAATCGGTCATCATTCCACCCGCATAATCCCAGAACCAGCGGAAGGTGGAAAAATATTTGTCGTTGGGATCGACGCCAAAGCGATTGGCATTGTACGGGCTCTTTGGCGCCGGACCCAACCACATGTCCCAATCGAGCGTGGAGGGTGGCTCAACATCGGGCGGGTTCCCGTAGCCTTCCTGCGGCTCGTTCCCATAGTTCCAGGTGCGCACGAACGTAATTTGCCCTAACTCGCCGGAGCGGACAATGTCCACGGCCTTCTTGAAGTGCGCGGCCGACCGTTGCATGGTGCCGGCCTGCACCACGCGATCGTATTTCCGGGCCGCCTCCACCATTTTCACGCCTTCGTCCAC
>PMOK01000258.1:25951-49520 GCA_003162425.1 Bryobacterales bacterium
CGATAAGGCTTGGCTTGATTCTTGCTGTCGCGCACGGCCCAGTCGAGATTCCGTTGGAACACATCGCAAACGGCGACGGGAACCAGATTCTCCTGCCGCATCGCGATTTGTAGGTTGGAGCGGCCCATCTTGCCCATGCCGATGAAAGCGGCCGCGATCTTGTCGTTCGCTCCGCGCACGTTGCCGGTGAAGAGCGACGTGGTAAGCGCCGCGGCGCCGGCTGATTTTAGAAAATCGCGTCGATCGGTCATTCTTTGCTCCCGTGCGTGGTGTGCGTTACGCTCCGTCGCAGACGCGGGAATGCGTTACTAATTCCATGCGATCGGTTGAGCGTCCCCCGTAGGACAAGCCTCCGGCTTGTCCAATTGACAAGCCGGAGGCTTGTCCTACGGTGACGATCGTTCGTCATTTCAGTTATTTCACCACGATGTTTACTAACCTATCAGGGACAACGATCACCTTCACTACTTGCTTGCCGTCCAGCAACGGCTGGATCTTGGAATCGCCGATGGCCTGTTTCTCAAGCGTCTCTCGATTGGTACCGAAAGCTACGTATAGCCGGCCGCGAACTTTGCCATTGATCTGGATTACGATCTCGGCTTCTTCATCGCGCGCTAGTTCGGGATCGTACTCAGGCCAGGCGTAATGAAACACCGGAGCGGTCTTGCCCTGCTCCTCCCAGATTTCTTCGGCCAGATAGGGCGCGAATGGTTCCAGCATCAGCGTCAACTTTTCCAGAACGTCGGCCATCACCACTCGTGAAATCTGCTTTTCGTGTTCGATCAGTGCATTCATCAGCTCCATCAACGCAGCGATGGAAGTATTGAAATGCCAGCGGCTTTCGAAATCGCCGGTGATGCGCTGCAACGTTTGATGCAATTTGCGCAGCACTTTGCGATCCGTGTCCGTTGGCTCAGGCTGGCCCTGCCCTACGTTGCGCGTCACGTAGCGGTAGACGCGGCCCAAAAAGCTGTAAGCACCGTTTGCCCCTGCGTCGGTCCAGTCCATTTCTTTTTCGGGGGGCGCAGCGAACAGCTCGAAGATGCGGCCGGTGTCGGCTCCGAACCGTTCTATCATTTGATCGGCGCTCACCACGTTGCCTTTGGATTTCGACATCTTCGCGCCGTCCTTGATCACCATGCCCTGTGTAAACAGGCGCGCTACCGGCTCATCGTTCGTGACCAGTCCAAAATCACGCATCATTTTGGTCCAGAAGCGCGAGTAGATCAGGTGCAAGATGGCATGCTCCACGCCGCCGATGTACTGATCGATGGGGAACCAGTAGGCGATCTTGGCTGAATCGAACGGAGCATTCGAGTTGTGCGGATCGCAGTAGCGATAGAAATACCAGGATGAATCGATGAACGTGTCCATGGTGTCGCTCTCGCGGCGCGCGTCCTCGCCACACTTGGGACACTTCACGTTCATGAACTCCGGAACGTTCTCGAGCGGCGACCGACCTTTGCCCAAAATCGGAATGCCGAGCGGCAGCACCACCGGCAAATCCTTTTCCGGCACCGGCACGATACCGCAATTCGGACAGTAAATCACTGGGATCGGAGTACCCCAATAGCGTTGCCGCGAGATGCCCCAATCCTTGATGCGATAGGTGACCGCGGCTTTCCCAAAGCCTTCCGCCTCGGCTTTTGCGGTCATTACACGGCGGGCTTCCTCGCTCGGGAGACCGGAGAATTCGCCGGACTCCCTGAGGAGGCCGTCGTCGACAAAGGGCCAGATGACTTGAATGGGCTTGCCGAAACCGACTGGCTCTACCGCCGGACGCCACTCGATTCCGTATTTTTCGCAAAACTCGTAATCACGGGCGTCGTGCGCAGGCACCGCCATGATGGCTCCCGTGCCGTAGCCCATCAGCACGAAGTTGCCGATCCAGATGGGGATCTTCTCGCCGCTGAACGGATTCACGGCGAACTTGCCGGTTGGCAGCCCTTCTTTGTCGACGTCGCCTGGACCTTTGGAAGCGCGTGAGTCGATCATCTGCTTTACCTGCGGTTTCAACTCGGCGCTCGCCAGTTCGGCAACCATTGGATGTTCCGGCGCCAGAATGAGGCACGCCGCGCCGAAGATTGTATCGATGCGAGTGGTGAATACGCGTATGGGCTGGCCGCTTCCGTCCAGCTGGAAATCGACCTCCGCGCCTTCCGAGCGTCCAATCCAGTTGGTCTGCATCAGCAGAACGCGCTCCGGCCAGCCATTTTCCAGCTCACTTATGGCGTTCAATAATTCATCAGCGTACTTGGTGATGCGCAGGAACCATTGCTCGATGGCGCGCTGTTCCACGGGCGTGCCTTCATGACGCCAGCAGCAACCGTCCACCACCTGTTCGTTCGCCAGCACGGTGCCACACTCGTTACACCAGTTCACCAGCGCCTTTTTGCGATAGGCCAAACCGTTCTCAAGCATCTTCAGAAAGAACCACTGGTTCCAGCGGTAATATTCGGGATCGCAGGTGGCCACCTCGCGCGACCAGTCGTAGCTGAAGCCCATTCGCCGGTGCTGACGCTTCATGTTCTCGATATTGAACATGGTCCATTCGTAGGGATCGCGCTTGTTGGCGATCGCGGCGTTCTCCGCCGGAAGACCGAAAGCATCCCAGCCCATGGGATGCAGTACGTTGAAACCGCGCATGCGCTTGTAGCGCGCCAGCGCATCGCCGATGGTGTAGTTGCGAATGTGACCGATGTGCAGCGTGCCGCTTGGATAGGGCAGCATCTCGAGCACGTAATATTTCGGCTTGGTGGAATTTTCTTCGGCCCTGAAGAGAGCCGAGTCCTTCCAGCGTTCCTGCCATTTTTCTTCTATCTGCTTAGCGTCGTACTGCTTTTCCGGCATAACTTTTTCAGTGTCTCGATGTTCCTCGCTTCATCGCCTTCATTGTCGTTGGGCGTTTCGAGAATGAAGGCTTTGCTGCGAAGCTTCGGATGGTTCAGGATCCGGCGAAACCCTTCTTCTCCAATATAGCCGTGTCCGATGTGTTCGTGCCGGTCGACATGCGACCCGAGCGGAGTTTTGGAATCGTTAGCGTGGATCACCTTGACGTTGTCGATGCCGAGCACGCGGTCGATTTCGGCGACGGTTTTCTTGACACCGGGCGCTGTCGCGACATCGTAGCCGGACGAGTGGCAATGGCAGGTATCGATGCAGAATCCGATGGCGAGATCGGTAAGTTCGGCGGCGAACTGCCGCATGATGGCCAGTTCCTCAAGACGGCTGCCCAGCGCCGCGCCTGTGCCAGCAGTATTTTCGAGCAGCACCGTCAACTTCTTCGTATCCAGACCTTGCGCGGCTTCGGCCAGCGATCGGATGACACTGTAGATACCTTCCTCCACCGAATGCCCCTTGCAGTTTCCCGGATGAGCAACCAGATATTCGGCGCCGATGGCGAGAGCGCGCTCGATCTCGCCGCGGAACGCAGCCGTGGACTGCGCGCGAAGCGATTCGGTGCAGGAGGCGAGATTGATGAGGTAGTTGTCGTGGATGACAAGCGGATAAAGATCGTGCCGGTCGCGCGCCCGGTGGAGCAGCTTGACTTCACTTTCGGTCCGGACAGCGGCGCGCCATTGCCGCGGGCTGGACGAGAAAATCTGGAACGTGTTCGCACCGGCTTTGGCAGCAGTGATCGCCGCGTCTTCGAGGGACTTGCCGATGGAAGTGTGTACGCCGATGCGCAAGCCGCGATTGTAGCGCACGCACACTTGCGTGCCGTGTTCGCACGTGGGGCGGACCCCCTGGTCCGCGGCCGACGCCTCGTCGGCCTGTTGGGACGTTTATCACGGCTCGGAGAGCGGGTCCAGGGGGACCCGCGCGGACCAGGGGGTCCGCCCCACTTCTATTGGATGGGCTGTGAACAAAAGGAGAGTTGTTACCGGAAGCCGATATCGTCTTTCACTTTTTCCATCCAGTTATAGACGATGGGGCAGTAGTTGGTCCGATCCACGAATTGCCACATCCGGCTGGCAATGGAGCCGTCGCCACGAACCAAGTGCGGAAAGTTGGCGCAATTGTTGGGGCGGCCTTCATAAACGCTGCACAGATTGTCCTTCAGGAATACACAACCGTTTGCATCGCGCTTCAGGATCAACTCGTTGTCCTCGGGGGCTCGCATCGTGTAGTCCCGCAGAAACTCATCGCGTGTGACTCCCAGGAACTTCGACAATTTCTCGATATCACGTTCAGTGATTTCGGTCTCGGTCACGCGGCAGCAGTTGGCGCACTTTGTGCAATCGATCTGCGCCTGAATCTCTTCGCCGAAGCGGCGCAAACGGCGATCCGAATGCCGGTGATTCTTGAGATAGGCGCGGAAGCGGAAATTCTCATCGCGCTTTTGGCGGCCGATGCGGGCGATCTGAACCAAGTCGGTAAGCATGCTCTCTTACAATAAAGTATGACTCCCACGACGGAAGAATTCTACCGCATTCAAAAGTTGCCACCTTATGTATTCGCGGTGATCAACGAAATGAAGGCGAAGGCGAGGGCGGCCCAACAGGACGTGGTGGACCTGGGGATGGGCAATCCGGATGGCGCAACGCCGGAGCCCGTGGTCAAGAAGTTGATCGAAGCAGCGAAGAATCCGCGCAACCATCGCTACTCCATGTCGCGTGGCATCCCGCAACTGCGGCTCGAGATTGTGAAGCATTATCAGGCGCGTTATGGTGTCGAGCTAGACCCCGAAGCCGAGGCCATCGTCACCATCGGCGCCAAAGACGCACTGGCGCATTTGCTGTTCGCCACCATTGGTCCAGGCGACGCGGTGGTTTCGCCTAATCCGGCCTATCCGATTCATCAATACGGCGTGATCATGGCGGAGGGCCACGCCTGCATGCTTCCGATGCCCGATCCGGCGACATTTCTCAATGGCCTGGAGCATCTATACAACACCTCGTCGCGCAAACCGAAGTTGATTCTGATTTCATTCCCGCACAACCCAACCACGCAGTGCGTCGACCTGCAGTTCTTTCGCGACGTGGTTCAAATGGCCGCGCGGCACGGCACCATGATCGTGCATGATTTCGCTTACGCCGACATCTGCTTCGACGGGTACAAAGCGCCCAGCATCCTGGAGGTGGAGGGCGCCAAGGAGATTGCCGTCGAGATCTATTCGCTCTCGAAGAGTTTCAATATGGCGGGTTGGCGCGTGGGATTCTGTCTGGGCAACCGGAGGCTGATCGCGGCGCTGGCGCGCATCAAGAGCTACCTGGACTATGGTATTTTTCAGCCTATTCAGATTGCGTCGATTATCGCGCTGCGTGAGTGCGGCGGCGCAACCAAGAAGATCTGCGCCACCTATCAAGATCGCCGGGATGTGTTGGTGAAGGGATTGAAGCGGGCGGGCTGGCCGGTGGAACCGCCGCGAGGTTCGATGTTTGTCTGGGCGCCGATTCCGGAGCGGCACCGCGCGTTGGGATCGCTGGAGTTTGCGAAACTGTTGATGGAGAAAGCGCTGGTGGGCGTATCACCTGGAATCGGGTTCGGGCCGCTGGGTGAGGGGTATGTTCGATTCGCGCTGGTGGAGAACGAGCATCGAATCAAGCAGGCCACGAAATCGATCCAGCAATTTTTAAAGAAGTGACTCGCACGGTTCTCTAGATCTCGATCAAGCCCAGGCTTATTTGGATGGCACGTTCCACTTTACCCATCACTGTTGCATCGACAATTCCAAGGCGCTTTACAAGCCGCCGCCGGTCGATGGAGCGGATTTGGTTGAGTACCACGGCGGAAACCAGGCTCAACCCACTCTTCCCAGGCCGGATGAGGACTTCCCTGGGGTGTGGAGGATTGGCGTATTGTGAGGTGATCGCAGCCACGATGGTGATTGGACTGTACTCGTTACTCACGTCATTTTGGATAATTAACGCAGGGCGTGTCTTTTGTATCTCGTGGCCTACGGTAGGATCGAACCGAACCAAGTAGATCTCACCGCGGCGGGGAAATCTCATGCGCGCTTGGAATTCCCTTTCTTTCGCTTGTGCGGCAGAGTGGACGTTAACGCTTCAGCTTCTTCCTCGACCGGAAACCACTCCGCTGCGATCGCGAGGTCGCGCTCGGCATTCAGCAGGGCTTCCCGCTTCAAGCGTTCTCTGAGATTCTGCTTCCCGCAAACATCCACGTAATGCAGGAGCGCCCTGGAGATGAAGCTGCTGCGCTTGCCCTTGGAGGCGACTCTGTCCAGAATCGCCAGCGTTTGGCGGGGAAGAACGACGTTAATGCGCTGGTTAGCATTGGCGGTTTTTCGCATGGTCCTCTGACTCCAGCGTACACACTATGGGTGTGTATGTCAAAACCGCAAGGCGCCCGCTGGTGGTGACTAGCGGTTTTCGTGTAGGCTGACCATATGGCCGCTCTTTCCGATTCGCCCCCGGCGCGCATCGTCGATTTGCGGGAGTTGCGACCCGGGGACCTGGATTCGTTGTTACTCGAAGAGACCCAAACCTGGTACGAAACCCTGGATTGGGACTTTCGTGCTTCGGCCGCGCTGGTCCGCCGTTTCCACGATATGCAAGCGCTCAACGGCTCCGCGCTTTTGATAAATGGTTATCCGGTTGGCTACTGCTATTTCGTTTCCGAAGAACACAAGGGGCTGATCGGCGACCTGTACGTCATGAAAGATTTTGTCACTGCGGAAAACGAGGGTGTGTTGCTCGAATCGGTGGTGAAGCGCCTGATGGCCACCCCTTTCGTCAAACGAATTGAATCGCAACTGATGATGTTGCGTACAGGGCAAGGAATCGCATTGCCGCAGCGCCAGTATGTGCGCGCGCATCTCAGGAATTTCATGGAAGTGGATCTGGCCGAGGCTGCCCAGTTGCCGCAGCGAAAGATTTCGCAAGCAGTGCTGATCGATAGCTGGACGGAGCGCAAACAGGACGACGCTGGAGCGCTGATCGTGAGCGCGTATCAGGGGCACATCGACAGCCAGATAAACGACCAGTACCGGTCACCTGCCGGAGCGCGCCGCTTCCTTCTCAACATCATTCAATACCCTGGTTGCGGAAGCTTTTTTCAGCCAGCTTCCTTTGTGGCGTTAGAAGCGGCGACCGGAAAGCTATTGGGAATCTCGCTGAGCAGTCTGGTGCATGGAGACATAGGCCATATCACGCAGGTGTGTGTTTCTCACGCAACGCGTGGAACTGGAGCGGGCTATGAGCTGATTCGGCGTTCGCTCGAATCGATGGCCAAGCACGGGTGCCGCAAAGCCAGCCTTACGGTAACGGCGGCAAACACGGACGCAATACTAGTCTATGAGCGGATGGGATTCCGCAAGACGCGGGTATTTTCCGCGTACGTCTGGGAAGGTTTTTGAGGAGGCACAGAGAGAAACAGGCCGCGCCCCCGCGCCTTCTAATGGCACCCTACTTGATTGTTTCCAGGCTAGTCCGCCAGGCATTGTAAAACACTATACCCAGCATCACAGCCAAGAATGCAATGTCCACCACGGTTAGGGTCTTGCCCCAATAGTCGATCTTGTCGAGCTTGCGGGCAACTGTGACCTGTTCGGAGATAACCGGTGCCTCGGCGTCGGCCAGATGCACAACGCTGTCCTCATTGCGCGTTGAGTATTTCCGAAAAAGCGCAAGCGTAATCACCGCAATCGTGAGCACGGCCCACGCAATCCATAGAGTCAGCATAACTTTCAACCTCCCTTTTTAGTTTCCAGCTACTTCTTCGCTTCGCAGCCCTCCAGCGAATGGTTGTGCTCACCGTAACACTTGCCGACCTCATTCAATTCCTTCTTGCCTTGAGCGACATGGCAATAGGTGCAGGCCTTTTTCTCCTTCTTGGTGTACTCGGTCTTCCCGAAAGACGAAGACGTCACCATCAACCCACCCAGCAGAACAACCGAGGGGACTGCGATCTTGAGCATCAATTTCGGCATTCGTTTTCACTCTCCGTCCCCAATCTTGCAATTTGGAAACCGTTCGCCCGGCACTTTCCATCAGAGTCAACGTGTTTAGTTTCAGTAGCTTTCGGGTATTGTTCGCATCTACTTGAGCCACTCTCCGCTTGGAAGGGTGGGTGAAAACCCACAGTAAGTGCCAGCAAACGGGAGTACAATGAAGATTGTATTAACACACCGAGGTGTTAGACTGTGCCCTATCTCCCCGCCCAGTGGCAACGGCCAGAGATCCTGGAATCGATCTTTGACCAGCTGTCGGACGCCCTGTTCGTTTATGACAAACGCCTTCGCATTGTTGGCGCCAATCGAGCCGCCCAGTCCCTGTTCGGCATGACGGCTGAAGAAATGATAGGAAAGCACTGCCAGGAGGTTTTTCGCTGCAGCGCTTGCGAGCCGGCTTGCGGCATTTTGCAGGGTCTTGAAGAGTCGGCTTGTATGCCCAACGGTACCGTAAGCCTGCACATGGAGAACGGGCGGGAGCGCATGGTGGTATTTCGAACCGTGCAGCTCGTGGATTCAGGCGGGGCCTTGGAAGGCGTGGTCGCAACCGTGAAGGACATCACGGAAGAGGCTGAGCCGGCCAAACGACAGATCATTGCTGAATCGCAGGCGTTGCGCGACCTGCTGTCGTTTGTCCGCCGCGTGGCTGTGAGTGAGGCAACCTCCATCCTCATCGAGGGCGAAAACGGAACCGGAAAGGACCTGATCGCCAAGACGCTTCACTATCAGAGTATGCGCCAGGCGGAGCCGTTCCTGGCCATTAACTGCGCCGCCATCCCGGACACGCTGCTTGAAAGCGAATTATTCGGCTACGAGAAAGGCGCGTTCACCGATGCACGTGCCCAGAAGCGGGGGCTGTTCGAACTGGCCGACAAGGGTACGCTTTTTCTGGACGAAATCGCCGAGATTCCGTTTTCGCTGCAAGCCAAACTATTGCGTGTGCTCGAAGACCAGTGCTTCCGGCGGTTGGGTGGGCTACAGGATATCCGGATCGATGTCCGGATTGTTGCGGCCACAAACAAGAACCTGCATGAGGCTGTGAAGGAAGGCGCGTTCCGGCAGGATCTTTACTATCGTTTGAATGTGATCCAACTGATGGTTCCACCGCTGCGGGAACGCACGGAGGACATTCTACCGCTGGCCCGGCACTTCATTGCTCATTACAACCTCAAGTTCAAACGACAGATTGACGGCTTGGCGCCGGATGCCGAGGATCTGCTGCTAAACCATGAGTGGCCGGGGAATGTGCGCGAGCTCCGTAACGCCATTGAGCGTGCCATGATCCTGGAAGACACAGCTTTCATCCGCGCCGGAAGCTTACCGATCGCTTTACGCGGCGAGGATTGGAAGGAAATGAGTTTCGTAGCCTCGGCGGCAGGGGGCGAGTCCGTGGACGGATTGTCTCTGGCCGACCAGGAGCGCAGACTGGTGGTGCAGGCGCTCGAAAACACTGAGGGTAACCAAACACAAGCCGCGCGCTTGTTGCGTATCACGCGCGACACGCTGCGGTACAAGATGAAGAAGTTCAATCTGCGGTAAGAGCACCGACTCCCTCACGGTCGCGGTTCGGTTACGAACGAACGTTACCGAGCCGCGAGCGCAAGCGACCGGTTGTTGCTACGCCCGGTAACTGCCTAGCACTTTGATGTAATTCGCGCGCTCGAAAGCAGCCGGCTCAGCCACCGCGGCAGCGTTCATCGATCCTCGCATCTGACGAATCGACTCGTATTCGTGCAGTTCCATCCATTCAATTACTCCGGCCTCGAGATCCCGGAAAAAGCCGATGCCGTTCTTGAGCAGGGCCGAAGTCAGCATCACCACCTGCGCACCCGCCATGATCCCCTTCAGCACGCCCTCGGCGGTATGAACGCCACCGGTAATCGCGAGCTCGCACTTGACCGTTCTTGACAGGAGCGCCACCCAATGCAACCTGAGGCGCAGTTCTTCGGAAGTGCTCAAGGTCAAGTGCGGCGCCACCTGCAGGGCTTCCAAATCGAAGTCCGGCTGATAGAAGCGATTGAACAGAACCAGGGCATCCGCACCGGCCCGATCCAACCGGAAAGCCATATTCGCCATGGACGTGAAATACGGACCGAGCTTCACCGCCACCGGGATACTCACTTTGCTCTTAACGGACTCCACCAGGTCGCAATAGTTGGCCTCAATTTCACGGCCTTCAATCTCGAGACTGGTCGGCAAAAAATAGATGTTCAGTTCCAACGCGTCGGCGCCCGCTTCCTCAATCTCGCGCGCGTACCGAATCCACCCTCCCGTCGAGACACCGTTCAAGCTACCGATGATCGGAATGCTCACCGCTTGCTTGGCTTTGCGGATGTGCTCGAGATATGCATCGGGGCCCATGCCGTAGGACTGCAGTTCCGGGAAGTAGCTCAGCGCCTCAGCGTAGCTTTCCGTTCCTTGGCTGAGCAGCCGGTCGAGCGATTGTTCCTCGGCCGTGATCTGCTCCTCGAAAAGCGAGTGGAGCACCACCGCCGCCGCGCCCGAATCTTCCATCTTCCGCAGGTTGGCGAGATCTTTAGCGAGTGGCGACGCCGAGGCCACTAGCGGACTGCGCAATTCGAATCCAAGGTATCCACTTGAGAGATCGGTCATGGGTGTGCTTCTCCATTTGAGTAAGGCAGGCTGGCCCAATGTTCATAGATCTTCCAGCGCAGATTCACGTCCTGTTGGGCTTCGGTCAGCAACATCGCCGCAGTTTCGGGAGCGCTGCGCACCAGCATGGTATAGCGCCCCTCGTTATAGACATACTTTTCAAGGGCCAGCGAGGATGGCCGCGAATCCAACTGGAAGGGATTCCGGCCTTCCGCCGCGAGAGCCGGATTGTAGCGGTAGAGCGGCCAATACGCGGACTGCACAGCCGCCTTTTGCTGTTCCAAACCGTGCACCAGATCGTAGCCGTGCGCGATGCAATGGGCATACGCAATGATCAACGACGGACCGTTGTAAGCTTCGGCTTCGAGAAACGCCTTTACGGTCTGAGTGTCGTTGGCGCCCATGGCAACATGCGCGACGTAGACGGTTCCGTAGGTCATGGCCATCATCCCCAGATCCTTCTTGGGGCCGCGTTTTCCCGCCGCGGCGAACTTCGCCACTGCGCCGCGTGGAGTGGATTTCGACATTTGGCCGCCGGTATTCGAGTAGACCTCGGTATCCAGCACCAGGATCTTTACATTGCGGCCGGAAGCGAAGACATGATCCAGGCCGCCGTAGCCGATGTCGTAAGCCCATCCATCCCCTCCTATCAACCAGACGCTCTTCCGCACCAGTGCGCCGGTGAGGGCTCCGAGATCACGCAGGCCGGGATCGTTCAATGCGCGAATGCGTTCGTCCAGCGCCGATATCCGCCCGCGCTGTTCCTGGATACCCGCTTCCGAGGACTGATCCGCCGTCAGAATCGCTTGCACCAGCTCGTCTCCGATCTTGGACGCGAAGCGTTGCAACAATTCTCTGGCGAACTCAGCTTGCTTATCGAGCGAGACGCGCAGGCCCAGGCCAAACTCAGCATTGTCCTCAAACAACGAATTCGACCAAGCCGGGCCGCGGCCGTCGCGGTTGACGGTGTAAGGCGTGGTGGGCAGGTTTCCGCCATAAATTGATGAGCAGCCGGTGGCATTCGCGATCACGGTGCGATCGCCAAAAAGCTGCGTGAGCATTTTGATATACGGTGTCTCGCCGCAACCCGCGCAGGCTCCGGGAAATTCAAAAAGCGGTTGGAGCAACTGAACGTCCTTGACGTTATGCATCGCTACCGTGCGCCGGTCCACTTCCGGAAGGCTCAGGAAGAAGTCCCAATTGCGGCGTTCCTGGTCGCGGATGGGCGCTTGCGGCGCCATATTGATGGCCTTCTTCTTGGCTTCACTCTTGCTTTTCGCCGGGCAGACTTCCACGCACAGCCCGCAACCGGTACAATCCTCAGGAGCAACCTGCAGCATGTAGCTCATATGCGGGCGCTCTTTCCAGCGAGCCACCGTGGAGCGGAAGCCTTCCGGCGCCGCGGCGAGCAAGGCAGGCTCGGCCACCTTAGCGCGAATCACCGCGTGCGGGCACACCATCACGCACTTGCCGCATTGTATGCAAATGTCCTGCTCCCAAACCGGGATTTCCTGCGCCAGGTTTCGCTTTTCCCACTTCGAGGTTCCGGTGGGATAGGTGCCGTCCACCGGCATTGCGCTCACCGGCAGGCCATCGCCCGCGCCGGCCATGATGGGCCCAAGGACGTGCCTAACAAATTCGGGCGCCTGGTTCGATACAGTCGGGGGGAGATCGAAGGAGCTGGTCGCAGATTCCGGAATCCGCACTTCCGACAGGTTCGCCAGCGAATTGTCCACCGCGGCAAAGTTTTTCTCAACCACCGCCTGGCCTCGCTTGCCGTAGGTCTTCTCGATGGCATGCTTGATGGCTGTGATGGCGTCTTCTCGCGGCAGGACACCACTCAGCGCAAAGAAACAGGTCTGCATCACGGTGTTGATGCGGCCGCCCATTCCGTTGTCTTTGGCCACTCGAAAGGCGTCAATCACATACACCCGCAGCCGTTTCTCCAGGATCTGCCGTTGGGTTGATTGCGGCAGGTGATCCCACAACTCATCGGGACCAAACGGGCTGTTGAGTAGAAACGTCGCGCCGGGCTCCGCTACGTGGAGAACATCCATGCGCTCCAGAAATGAGAACTGATGGCAGGCTACGAAGCTGGCGCGATCGATGAGATAGCTGGCCCGAATAGGCTTGCTTCCGAAGCGCAAATGCGAAATGGTCATCGCCCCCGATTTTTTTGAATCGTAGACAAAATATCCCTGTGCGTAATTGTCCGTATCTTCGCCGATGATCTTAATGGAATTTTTGTTCGCACCGACAGTTCCGTCCGCGCCCAATCCATAAAAGACGGCGCGCACGGTTTCGGGGTCTTCGGTTGAAAATCGTGGGTCGTAGTCGATACTACGGTGCGAGACATCGTCCGTAATTCCCACCATGAAATGGTTGCGTGGCTGGGACTGACCGAGTTCGCCTAAGACGGCCGCGGCCATGGCCGGCGTGAACTCCTTACTCGCCAAACCGTATCGGCCTCCAATCACCCGCGGCGGCTGCGCAAAATTTCCCGCTTCCTGCAAGGCGACCAGGACATCTTGATATAACGGCTCTCCGGAGCTGCCCGGTTCCTTAGTGCGATCGAGCACCGCAATGGCGCGCACGGTGGGAGGCAACGCATCGACAAACGCGCCCGCCGAAAATGGCCGGAAAAGATGGACGTTGACCAGCCCCACCTTCTCGCCCTTCTTCATGAGCGCCTCAACGCATTCCTCGGCGGCGAGCGCGCCGGAGCCCATCAACACCAACACGCGTTCGGCGTCCGGAGCGCCGAAATAATCGAACAAGTGATACTGGCGGCCGGCCAGCGCGGCCAAACGATCCATGGCGCGCTGCACAATGCCGGGCGCGGCATCGTAGAAAGGATTCACGGTTTCGCGTGCTTGAAAATACACGTCCGGATTCTGAGCGGTTCCGCGCAGCACGGGCCGGTCCGGATTCAAAGAACGCGACCGATGCGCCCGCACTAAATCGTCCGAGATCATGGCCCGCATGTCATCGAGGGTGAGCTGTTCCACCTTGGCCACCTCATGCGAGGTGCGGAAGCCGTCGAAGAAGTGAACGAAGGGAAGCCGCGATTCCAGCGCCGCCGCATGCGCAATCAGAGCCATGTCCATGACGGCTTGCACTGAATGCGACGCCAGCAGCGCGAAGCCCGTTTGGCGAACCGCCATAACATCCTGGTGGTCGCCGAAAATGGATAGCCCCTGAGCTGCCAGCGCCCGCGCCGCTACGTGAAAAACCGTGGGCGTAAGCTCGCCCGCGATCTTATACATGTTGGGGATCATCAACAGCAGTCCCTGCGATGAAGTAAACGTGGTGGTCAGCGAGCCGCCTTGCAATGCTCCGTGCACCGCTCCAGCCGCACCGCCTTCACTTTGCATCTCGACCACGGTGGGGACCGAGCCCCACACGTTGGTACTTCCTTCGGACGACCATTGGTCCGACCACTCTCCCATCGCTGACGAAGGGGTAATGGGGTAAATCGCGATCACTTCGCTCAGATGGTGTGCCACATAAGCGGCGGCCTCGTTGCCATCAATTGTTACTTGGGGACGTTTCACGGGTGTCATGCTGACTTGAATAGTGCACGCCAGCCACCGTGACTAAGTTATTGGAAATGCGTGGACATTCAGGGCGTCTGGGGCATTTCACCCAGCTCAAAGAACGGGGTCTTCAATAGATCGAAGGGGCTACTGCCGCTCTACCACCAGCACCGTGAAGGTACCGGGCTTCGGTTTCGGCCTGCCGCCGCCACCATTGGATACCATCTCGGCTGCGGAAAGGAATAGGCGCTTACTTTTCGGATCGAACGCCATGGTCTTGGCGCTCTTCTGGGTTTGGATATCGCCGACGGATTCGTATTCGCTCGGGCTTTTCTGATGAATTACCGAAACCGTACCGTCTCCGTTCGAAGCGAAAATCAAGTTGTTGTCCGCGTCGAAGGAAACCGCATCCACGCGATCGCCGATCGGGAGCGTGGTGATCACTTTGCCATTGGTTGCATCCATCACCGCCAACACCTTGCTCCGGCAGCCGATGAACAACCGCGAGTTCGCCGCATCAACCGCCAGTCCTGTGGGAGTCTTGCATCCGGTGATCGGATATTTGTGCTTTACAGCCAAACTCTCGGGATCGAAATTTACAAGCTGGGCCGATTCTTCCAGATTCACGAACCCGTTGCCTTTTCCATCCACGACGCCGGCTTCCGCTCCGCCACCCAGCTTGACCTCGCCGATGACGGCTTCTGTCGCGGGATCGATGGCCGTAATCACTTCCCCGTCGCCATGGCAGACCAGCACGCGCTTGGTCTTGGGATCGTAAAACACGAAGTCCGGATCTTTGGCAACCGGAATTTTCTTGATGGTTTTGAAAGTGTTGGTGTCGAAGACAGAGACCGTCGCATCTCCGCCGTTGGTGATGAATCCGCGGTGCAGCTCAGGAACAATGGCCGCGCCGTGTACACCGGGCGTGGGTTCCACTTTCCCGAGCAACTTACCGGAATCGGCATCCAAAACGTCCATCTCAGTTCCATGGGAGACGTAGAGGCGATTCGCGGAACTGTCAAACACAATATAGTCGAAGCCGCCATCGCCGGGTACCGGATATCGTTTGGTTACTTTGAAACCTGGAGCTTCAGCGGCGGAGCATAGAGCCGCCGTCAGGAAAAGCACGATCAAGCTAAATTTGGAAATCATTCCGCTAGCATAACCGGCGAACCTGAAATTGCTCTTAAATTCCTGCGGCGGATTGCGCCGATTGGCAATCGGCGCGCAGGATGACATCCTGCCCTACAACCAAACTGGCCTCAGCGTTCGAGCGAAGCCCAGCGCAGTCCGGCGCCGATGGTCTGGTGGTAGAACTCGCGCTGGTTCGGCCAGATGGGGCTACCGTTATAGAATCCGAACACCTCGTTGGTCAAGTTCAGCCCATAAACTATGAGTTTGAATCCTTTTGGCAGGCGATAGCTGCCTTGCACGTCGAACTGAAGGTGACTGTACAAGTAGTTGTCGCCCAATGGCCCCGTCTTACCGAGCAGCGCGCCATCCTGATACTGATATGCAAAGATGTTCGCCTGATTGTACGACAAGCCGATTCGCATGGAGAGCCGGCCACGGTCATAGGTTGGGCTCAGGTTCCAGGTATTTGGGGCTTGCCGCAACAACGCGGGATGGTCGGAGCGTCCGGGTAAACCGCTCGTGCTGGAGGACGTGAAGCTATAGTTGCCGGAGAAACCCAAGCCTCCCAGAACGCCCGGCAAAAACGACCAGCGTTGTTCGTAGGCTGCTTCCCAGCCCCACACATGAGCGCTGCCCGCGTTTATCGGTGCAGTTTGGAGGAACGAGGTTCCGGGGTAACCCGGGTATTCTACTCCAGCGGTCTGCACATAGACAATCGGATCCTGAATGTTCTTGTAAAAAAGGCCTGCTGTAATTAGTCCCAGCGGCTTCAGATATTGCTCGAAGAGGATGTCGTAGTTGTCGGCGTGCGTGGCTTTCAAATTCGGATTGCCCTCGCTCGAGGTATTCCGCCCCCCAGCCAAACTCGATATGCTCAGTTGTAGGTTCGGCAATAGGTCCTGGAAGTCCGGCCGCGCTAATCCCCTTCCATAAGACAGCCGGAGTGCCGAGTCGGGCGCCAAGCCGATGCGCAGTTCCGCGCTGGGCAGTACATCAACGTGTGTGAAATCTTTCTTTATCGAGGAGAGACCGGTGAAATTCCCCTGATCGTCCTGTTGCAACACAGTGCCGGCGGTATCTTCCGCGGTTGTTTCGAAACGAACGCCGGTGTTCAACCGGAACCTCCCGAAGCTGATGGTATTCATCACGTAACCAGCACCGATGCGCTCCACCACGTTGTACAGGCCGCCGGCGTTGCTTTGGAGCGTTGCGACCGGATCCACCGAGAAGTCGCTGGTGTTGGCGTGATAGAACGACAGGAGCGAGCTATAGTTGATTTGCGGTCCCGGCCTGAAGTTCCCGTTGTAATAGCTGGTTGCGTTGAATTTGGTGGGGAACATGCTTAAAGGAATTGAGGCGGGGTTATTAGTGTTGTACACCACATCGTCCGGTTCGTCGAACTTATGCGCGTTGCGAATCTTGCCCCCGATTTGAAGCGCGCCGGAATGGCCATTCCAATTGTATTGCTTGGTGAACGAGGCAGCCGCCCCCAGATTGAGCTGTGGGCTGTAGCTGCCATCGACATCGAATTTTTGTAGGAACAACTGGGTTGGGTCGTAGATGTTGACGCCGTTCTGAACCTGGATCTTGGGTATTAAAGGATTGCTGAGGTTTAATCCATACTGGACGTTATTGAGCGGGGCATTGGGGTTATTGGGGTCCGGACTGAAGTTGGCAGTCGAGTATCCGTGTTGATCCTCGGAAGAACGTGACGCCGAAATCTCCCAGGTGAACCAGGACGTTTGAAAATTATGATGTCCTCCAGCCACCATGCTTCCGATTACGTCGATGGGGCGGCGAATGGAGGCGTTATATCCAACGGTGCCGTCCGGGCCGCCTTGATTTACGGCGGTGAAGCTATTGATAATCGGAGTCTCTACCCAGCGGTCGCCAAAGTTGTCGAAGTGCGAATAGAGGCCGCGGACATAGATGCTGGAATTGTCGCCCAGCTTGTAATCCACGGTCCCGGCAAACCCATAGCGGGTACGGTAGTAGGTGTAAAAACGGATATCCTCACTCTGATCCACGCCGGCGAGGGGCAAGCCCGCTACAGCGCCGCCGCAACCCCCGCTGCATGGGATGTTGACCACGTTTAACCCCGGCTCGAGATCGTCGATGCCGCGGCCATTCCAGTCATATGTACCTCCGAACAGGATTCCCAAGCGTTTGTCTTGTCCGAATCGCTGGCTGACCGTGCCGCCGAACTGATCGGCCGAGCGCCCGTTCTGGATGGGTGTGTATCCTCCCAAGCCGTACAACGAAATGCTGGGCTGGTCGCCAGCCGTCTTGGTTCGCAAGTTCACCGAACCGCCGATGCCATCAGCGTCCATATTGGCCAACAGCGTCTTGTTAATCTCCACCGACTCCACCAGGTCCGACCCAATGGTGTCCAGTTTGATCTGGCGCACACCGCTTTCAGGCGACGGCACATTGACGCCGTCGATGGTCACGTTGCTGTAACGCGGCTGAGTGCCTCGGATTTGCACGTACTTGCCTTCGCCTTCATCGCGCTCCAGCGTCACGCTGGGCAATCGGCCGATGGCGTCGGCCACGTTGGCATTCGGCAAGCTGGTGATGATTTCGGCGGGGAGAACTTGGAGAATATTTTCGGCCGTGCGCTCGCGATTAATCGCTTCCGCTTCCCCGTGCACGCGATCGGCGGTGACGGTGACAGAGTCGCTGGCTGACGCTATTTCCATTTGCGCTTCCACGCGCGTTGCCTGGCCGCCAGTCACTGTGATCTCTTTGGAGTACGGCGCCATCCCGACGAAGGAGATGTTCAAGGTGTAGGTTCCCGGCGATACGTCGGTGATGCTGAATTGACCGGTGTTATCGGAGGCGGTTTTCTTGCCCGTAGGTTGTAGCTCCACGCTCGCTCCCTGCAAGACGGCATGGGCGGAATCCGTAATCAATCCGGTGATGATGCCTTTGCGTTCCTGCGCCTGAGCTGTCGTCAGCCCCACAGTGCAGAGAGCGAGTACACATAGCGAATTAAGATACTTGCGCATCGGTTTTCTCCTAGTTTTGAAGCTTCGGATCAGTCGCGAAACGGGCGGTTAAGAAGGCCTAGTTTGGCAATGCGAGGTTAAGCGAGGTTGACAAAAACGTTACAGAATCATGAACGAATACTTTCATGTAATTTTCAAAATTCCGGCCATTATTCTGGCTTTCGCTGGACGGAGTGCTCTTCCAAAACACGCTGCACGGTTTCGTAAAACCGGGCCGTCCCCTTGCTTACGCGCGGGGCTCCTCTGGGCGCCGGGATTGTAGCCCCGTGTCAGCAAGGGGACATTGTATGTAGCCCTGCGCATCAGCAAGGGGACAAATCAAGATAACTCCTAGAGGCTCGTGTCCCAATCTTGCGATCCCATCCTGCTGGGGCATTTCACCCACTTTCCCGAGCTCGGGCTATAAGGAATCAGTGACTTACAAAAGAGAGCTTTGGCGTCACATGTGCACATTAGTAGATCAAGGACATGTTTGCCTACCTTCAGAAGTGTGAACCACCATCCAATGACAAACGCTGGAAGATCATCGCCGCCACCATGCGGAAGCTGGGTAACGAGCGGCAAGCGCTGATTGAAGCGCTGCATTCCTATCAGCAGGCATTTGGATATCTCGACAAGCCGGGGTTGACCTATATAGCTGCGTCGCTCAAGATTCCGCTGAGCCAAGTTTATGGCGCGGCAACATTTTATAACCACTTCACGATGAAGCCGCAGGGTGAGCATGCCTGCGTGGTTTGCACTGGCACGGCCTGTTACATCAAGGGCGCCGCCGACCTGCTGAAATCGATTTTCAACGCGGAGGGAGTAAAACCGGGTGAAACAACGCCCGACGGCCGCTTGAGCATCCTGACCGCGCGTTGTTTCGGAGCCTGCGGCTTGGCGCCGGTAGTGGTGGTGGATGGCGATGTGGTTGGCCGCATCACGACCGATGTTTTAGAACAACGTTTGCGAAAGGTGCTGGGTCATGCTGGCTGAGGAACTCAAAAATATAGCCGTCCACGAACGTGAAGCCAAAGCTGCCGTGGGTGCATGCGTGAACGTGTGCGGGGCGGCCGGATGCCAGTCTTTGCAGAGTGACGCACTGGCCAAAGCGTTGGTGGAGGCTGCCGCGGCGCAAGGCTACGGGCCGGAAAGCTGCGTGGTCCGCAAAGTGGGGTGCCTCGGATTGTGCGGAGCCGGGCCGCTGGTGAGTGTTGAGCCGGCGGGCATCATCTATCAGCGAGTGCAGCCATCGGACGCTCCGGATATCGTGAATGCGCTGCAAGGGCCGCCGGTAAAGCGGATCAATCTGGATTCGAAGCTGCCTTTCTTCGCGCGGCAGCAGAGAATTGTTCTAGAGAATTCCGGCCGCATCGATCCCGAGCGGCTGGAAGATTACATCGCCGCTGACGGGTACCTGGCGCTGACCACCGTCCTCAGTGAAATGACTCCCTCCGATGTCATCGCGGAGATCGAGAAGAGCGGACTGCGAGGACGCGGCGGGGCCGGGTATCCAACCGGCCTGAAATGGGGCACAGTGGCGAAGGCCATTGGATCGCCCAAGATGGTGGTGTGCAACGCCGACGAAGGCGATCCGGGCGCATTCATGGATCGCGCCGTGCTGGAAAGCGATCCGCACCGGGTGCTGGAGGGCATGGCGATTGCAGCCTACGCGGTGGGCGCGAGTGAAGGCTATATCTATGTTCGAGCGGAATACCCGTTGGCGGTAGCGCGGCTCAAGACAGCCATCCGCTTGGCGGAGCGCCAGGAGCTGCTGGGCAATGGGATTTGCGGGACGCAGTTCAATTTCCGCATTGCGATCCGCTTGGGAGCGGGAGCGTTCGTGTGCGGCGAAGAAACCGCGCTGATGGCGTCTATCGAAGGCAAGCGCGGCACGCCACGGCCACGTCCACCTTATCCGGCCGAGTCGGGCTTGTGGGGCCATCCCACGCTGATCAATAACGTCGAAACCTTCGCGAATATCGCGCCCATCATTCGCCGGGGCGGAGCTTGGTTTGCGGGCATCGGAACGGAGCGCAGCAAAGGGACCAAAGTGTTCGCGCTGGCCGGCAGAATCACTAATACGGGACTGATCGAGGTGCCTATGGGCATCACTCTTCGCGACATCGTTTTCGAGATCGGCGGTGGAGTTCCCGAGGGCCGGCATCTGAAAGCCGTGCAAACCGGCGGTCCGTCGGGCGGCTGCATTCCGGAAAGCTTCCTAGATACTCCGGTGGATTATGAGACGCTCACCAAGCTCGGTTCCATCATGGGCTCGGGCGGAATGATCGTCATGGACGAGACGTCGTCAATGGTGGACGTAGCCCGCTATTTCATGGAGTTTTGCATGACGGAATCGTGCGGGAAATGCATCCCTTGCCGCGCCGGCACCGCGCAGATGTACAACCTGCTGGGGCGCTTTGTGGATCGCACCGCAACGCGGGCAGACTTAGCCCAGCTCGAACAGCTATGCGATTTGGTGCGCAACACCAGCTTGTGCGGTTTAGGACAATCGGCGCCGAATCCGGTGAGTAGCACGCTGCGCTATTTCCGGCCGGAATATGAAGCGACCTTCGCCACCGAAGGAGGGGAGTAAGATGCCGGCCCGTGTCGTCACTTTACAGATCGACGGACGCGATGTCACCGCGCGCGATGACCAAATGCTGATCGAGGTCGCGCGCGAGAGCGACATCCGTATTCCGAAACTGTGCTACGTATCGGGGCTCTCCAGCTACGGCGGCTGCCGGATGTGCCTGGTGGAGGTGGAGGGAACCAGCAAACTACTGGCGGCCTGCACCACCGCCGTCACCGAGGGGATGCAGGTCCGTACGGTCACTCCGCGGCTTACCGAATACCGGCGCATGATCCTCGAAATGTTATTCGCCGAGCGCAATCACGTATGTAGCGTGTGCGTGTCCAACGGCCACTGTGATATGCAGTGGCTGGCGCAGCACTTAGGGATAGATCACATCCGCTTCCCTTACGTTTATCCGAACCTGCCGGTGGACGCCAGTCACGATCGTTTTGTGCTGGATCAGAATCGCTGCATCCTCTGCACGCGCTGTGTTCGCGTGTGCCAAGAGATTGAGGGCGCGCACACCTGGGACGTGATGGGACGCGGCGCTCAGAGCCTGGTGATCACTGACTTGGCGCAGCCTTGGGGTGAGTCGGAAAGCTGCACCAGTTGCGGAAAGTGCGTTCAGGTGTGTCCCACGGGCGCATTGAGCGAGAAGGGCCGATCGGTGGCCGAGATGTCCAAGCGCAGAGAGTTTCTGCCCTATCTGACCATGATGCGAGGTGAAACCGGAAATGAATGAACGCAAGCCGACGCTCGCCACTGTGTGGCTGGATGGCTGCTCGGGCTGCCACATGTCTTTCCTGGATATAGATGAGCGGCTGCTGGAGCTCGCCCAGAAAGTTGACCTGGTGTACAGCCCGCTGGTGGACCGCAAGGACTTTCCGGAGCTGGTCGACATCACGCTGGTGGAAGGCGCGGTGTCGAACGAAGAGGATTTGAAGAAAATCAAAAAGGTCCGCGCGCACACCAACGTGCTGGTGTCGCTGGGCGATTGCGCGGTTACATCCAACATACCCGGCATGCGAAATCCGTTTGGCGTGCGATCGATCATCGACCGCGCTTATGTCGACACGGTCGCGATCCCGCGTCCGGCGCCTAGCACGGTGATCCCGCGCTTGCTGGATCGCGTGCGTCCGGTGCATGAAGTGGTGCCGGTGGATGTTTTTGTGCCGGGTTGTCCGCCGTCCGCCGACGCGATCTATAAGGTATTGTCGGATTTGATTGCCGGCCACAAGCCGGACGGGAAATCCAATCTGCGCTTTGGCGCCTGACAAGGAGTTCATGTCACAAAGAATTGTTATCGACCCGGTTACACGTATCGAGGGCCACGCCAAGGTGACCATCCAACTGGGTGACGACGGCCAAGTGGCGGATGCACGCCTGCACATCACGCAACTGCGCGGCTTCGAAAAGTTCTGCGAGAACCGGCCTTTCTACGAAATGCCATCGCTCATGGCGCGCATCTGCGGGATTTGCCCGGTCAGCCACCTGATTGCATCCAGCAAGGCGTGCGACGCGATTCTGGGTGTAAATATTCCACCCAATGCAGCACGGCTGCGCCGAATTATGAACCTGGCGCAGATCCTGCAATCTCACGCGCTCAGCGTGTTCCATCTCTCCTCGCCGGATTTGTTGCTCGGCATGGACTCACCGCCTGAAAACCGGCATATTTTTGGAGTAGCGGCCGTGGCGCCGGAAGTTGCGCGCGACGGCATCCGGCTTCGTCAGATTGGACAACAGATCATCGAGATGCTGGGCGGCAAGCGGATTCATCCGGCCTGGGTGGTGCCCGGAGGGGTGAGTAGTCCGCTGGCTGAAGAGAAGCGGGATCACATCCAGGCCATGCTGCCAGATGGTATTGCCGCGCTTCAACGCACGCTCGATCGCTTTCGCGGCTTGTTCCAGCGCTTTCCGGAGGAGATGGCATCTTTCGCGAATTTTCCGTCGTTGTTTCTCGGCTTGACGGACGGCAGCGGCAAACTGGAATACTATGATGGGCCGCTGCGCATTGTGGGCGCCGACGGAGCTGTCGTCGCGGATCATCTCCGTGCCCAAGATTATCCGGATTATATGAGCGAGGTGGCTGAGGATGATTCGTATCTCAAATCGGCATTCTACAAGCCGCTCGGCTATCCGGATGGTATTTATCGCGTGGGGCCGCTGGCCCGTTTGAACCTGGTGACCAACTGCGGCACGCCGCTAGCGGATCACGAATTGGGGTTGCTGCGCACTTTCGCGGGAAGCCCTTTGCTCGGATCGTTCCACTATCATCACGCGCGCCTCATCGAGATGCTGCACGTAATCGAGCGCATGCATGAGTTGCTGTCGGACCCGGACGTATTGAGCCCGCACGTGCGCGCTTTCGCCGAACCGAACTGCGAAGAAGGCGTGGGGATGTCGGAAGCCCCGCGCGGGACGTTGCTGCACCACTACAAGGTGGACCGCAACGGACTTATGCGATGGGCCAACCTGATCATCGCCACCGGACACAACAATCTCGCCATGAACCGCGGCGTCAAACAGGCCGCCACTTATTTTGTGCGCGACGGGAAGCTTTCCGAAGGCGCGTTGAATCGCGTAGAAGCCGTAGTTCGCGCTTTCGATCCGTGCCTCAGTTGCTCGACGCACGCCATCGGTCAGATGCCGCTGGATATTGATTTGCGGGACGCATCCGGTGCATTATTGGACAACTGCCGCCGTGGCTAACAGGGTGGCGCCGGCGCTTTCGCCTTCGAACCGGCTGGTGGGCTGTCGGCGAAAGAACTTTAGGCGAAATCCCATGCGTTCGCGTAGCGCACGCACATTTGCG
>PMOK01000118.1:0-1453 GCA_003162425.1 Bryobacterales bacterium
CTTTTGCCCACACCACTCCGATCATCAAGCTGAATGACTATGGCCTTTATCTCGGAGGGCCGGTTGTACTTCCGAAGCTATATGACGGGCATAACAAAACCTTCTTTTTTGGAAGTTTTGAAAGGCTTTCCCTGCCGAATGGGTTGACCCAGATCTTGAGCACGCCAACGGAGGCTATGCGGAACGGGGATCTGTCGGCCTATCTAAATTCCAACCTGGGTGGTGACGGTGTAGCGCTGACCGGCTACCCGGGCAATATCATCCCGGCCAGCCAGATCAACCCGTGGGCGAAGGCGGCACTGAATGCGTTCTACCCGCTGCCGAACTATGGCGCGCCCGGCGCTATCACGAACAATTACCTTGCGACTTATCAGATCCCGATCTTGAGCGCCCAATTCGACGCGCGCATCGACGAACTCATCAGCGCCAAGCACTTCCTGTTTGCTCGTTACACTTATAAAAACCGCCGCGTGACGAACGCCCCCGGGGGCAATTCGAGTCCTGCTTCTCCATTGGTCGGCGAGACTTCTCAGCCGGAAGTTGATAATGCCCTCACCGTCGGGTATAACTGGATTGTCTCGCCGAGTCTCGTCAACGAGGCCCGCGGCGGGTTCACCAGGTCTCGCTCCAACACCACCTTCGCCCTCCAGACTCAGGCAGTCGCAAATGAACTGGGATTGGCCGGCCCACCAAACGGTTTCCCCGAAGCTCTGCCCACCATCCAGACGATTCCAAATATATTCTTGACTGGGTTCATGTCCGTTCCCTCACCCAATGCCGACATTAATCCGGAGCAAGGCACCGTGCAGTTCTCGGATACCCTCACCTACACGAAGGGAAAACACACCATCAAGATCGGCGGAGATTTTCGCCACCTCACCGCCCTTTTCACCAACGTGTTTCTAAACTATCGTCTGGGACAATATACCTTTAACGGACAGACTCAGACGAGTTCTGGCGTCCCCTGGCTGGGCAGCGGAATTGCCGCGCCGATTGCGGGCATGCTGCTTGGTTACCCCGACTCTACTATCGTTTCCACGGTTCTCAATCCGACCACCAACTCCTGGGCGAATCACTACGCGTTTTTTGCGCAGGACGATTTCAAGGTTTCACCGTCGTTCACCCTTAACTACGGCCTGCGATACGAATACCATCCCGTGTTTCGTGACTACAACAACAATCTTGCTAACTTCGATCCGAACTATAACAGCGTCCAAAACGGCGTGGCCGTCCACGGAGCGGTAATCGTACCCGTGCAGGCGTCGCTGGGCTTGGTCAATCCAGGTTTTGCTCAGTCCATTGCACCGACTCCGATTCTGACCGCCGCTCAAGCGGGGGTTCCGGTAGGTTTGCGCGATTCTCAGAAAACGGACTTTGCGCCTCGAATTGGTTTCGCTTGGCGTATATTCGATAACAAGACAGTGCTTCGGGGAGGATATGGACGATTCATCGA
>PMOK01000118.1:1462-2640 GCA_003162425.1 Bryobacterales bacterium
AACGGACTGCCCACGCTCAAAGAGCCCTATTCGTTCCCGTCGAACATCGCTCTGCCTGGAACGCAGTGGTTCGATTTAGCGACAGCCATTCACTACAAGGATCCCGTCGTCCAGGAATGGGACCTCACCATCGAGCGCGATCTGGGCCAGGGATTTGGAGTGCGTCTAGCTTATGATGGCAATCATGGATCCAATCTTCCCACCGACATAAACTTGAACCAGATTCCCACCAACAACGTGGGCTACAGCACTCTCGCCTCGACCGCGCCGTTCCCCCAGCTATATGCGATTTCTTACCAGACGAATTTGGGTTTCACCAACTTCAATTCCGGAACCATTTCGGTGCGGAAGCGCAGCAGCAGTCTTCAACTTGAGGCCAGCTACGCGTTTACAAAAGACCTGACCAACATCAACGGATCCGGGACAAATAACAGCGCTCAGGCCACTGTCAACGAATTCGGCAACGCTTTGCTCAGTGACCCTACGCGCCCCGGACTCGACTACGGCAATACCGGCTTCGCTCGCCGCCAGCGTTTCCTGGCCACCTTTCTTTACGAATTGCCGTTCGGCAAGGGCAGGAAATATCTGAATAACGCTAACCGTTTTGCGAACGCGTTGTTCGGGGGGTGGGAGTTGAGCGGCATCCTTCTTTTCCAGAGCGGGCCATTCTTGACCGTGACGACAAGCTCAGATCCCTCAGGTACCGGCTACAATCTCTGTCCCTGCAACTACGGAAACGGCGGCCGCGCGGACACCGTGCCCGGCGTGAATCCCTATGCTGGCCAGTCGCTCAGCCAGTGGATCAATCTAGCAGCCTTTAAAGACCCCGGAAACGCGATCGGCCGGTTCGGCGACGCCACACAGGGCGATGTGACGGGGCCCGGTCAGAGAGTTCTCTCCTCGTCGCTGATTAAACGTTTCCAAATCACCGAGCGAGCTCGCATGGAAATTGGCGCGCAAGTCGCGAACCTCACGAATCACCCGAACTATCAGCCACCGGGCAACCTGAACGTGAGCGTCGCGGCATTTGGGGCGATCACCGCTATGCAGACCGCTGAAGCCGGAGGGCCGCGCCAGATACAGTTAACTGGGCGTATCGTGTTTTAGATAAGCCCGCGTTCCCTCACCATATCGAGCGTGTCCGCAAGGGCGCGCTCGAAGCGTTCCAACATCAGATC
>PMOK01000334.1 GCA_003162425.1 Bryobacterales bacterium
ACCACCGACGTGGACGCGCTCAATGAGCTGTTCGCTTCCGGCCTGCTCATGATTCTGGGCGACTTGCTGATGCTGTTATTCGTCATCGCTGCGATGCTGCAGCTCAGCCCCGGAATGACCGGCTTCATGCTGGCCGTTATGCCATTTGTGATTTTGGTCACCATCATATTTCGCCGTAGCGTGCAGCAGAGTTACCGGCGCATTCGCGTGGCCATCGCAAGAATCAACTCGTATCTGCAGGAGCACGTCAACGGCGTCGCCGTATTGCAGCTCTTCAACCGCGAAGAGAAGAGCCGCGCCGAGTTTGACCGTATCAATCGCGATCACATGGAAGCCTTCAAGGACGCAATCACCGCCTATGGGTGGTTCTATCCCGTGATCGAGTTCCTGGGAATGCTTGCGCTAGCGCTGCTGCTCGGCTACGGAGGCTTCCGCATTCGCGGCGGCGCGCTGAGCCTTGGCATCCTCGTTGCTTTCTTCCAATACGGCCTGCGATTCTTCCGTCCCATTCAGGATTTGAGCGAGAAGTACAACATCCTGCAATCGGCGATGGCCGCCTCCGAGCGCGTGTTCAGACTGCTGGACACTCCGGTCGAGATCCAATCCGAAGTGCGGTCAAAGCCGTTCCCGCCGCGGCCAGCAGCTATCGAGTTCGATCACGTCTGGTTCGCATACAAAGACGAGGACTGGGTCCTTGCCGACGTGAGCTTCCGGATCGAGCCGGGCGAGACCATCGCGGTGGTGGGTCACACAGGCGCGGGCAAAACCACGCTCACCAGCTTGCTGCTGCGCTTCTATGAGGTGCAGCGAGGCAGCATCCGCATCGGTGGAACCGATATCCGCGAATTCGATCTGGAACAACTACGGCGCAACTTCGGCGTAGTGTTACAAGATCCGCATCTGTTCACAGGGACCATTGCGGAGAACATCCGCCTGGGCACTCCCGGAATATCAGACAATCAACTTTCCGAATCCGCCGAACGCGTCAATCTGCTCGATTTCATCCACACGTTACCGGAGGGTTTCGAGCAGCCGGTGCGTGAGCGCGGCGCCGGATTCTCCACCGGTCAGAAGCAGCTCATCAGTTTTGCGAGAGCGCTGGCCCATAGTCCCGGTTATCTGATTTTGGACGAAGCCACCTCGAGCGTCGACACCGAGACCGAGTTGCGGATTCGCGATGCCCTCGGCCGGCTGGTGGAGGGCCGCACTTCAATCGTAATCGCGCATCGCCTCTCCACCATCCAGCGCGCCGACAGAATCCTGGTGATGCACAAAGGAAAACTTCGCGAGCTCGGCACGCATCAGGAGTTGCTGGCCTTGCGCGGAATTTATTGGAAGCTATATCAGCTTCAGTACAAGGACCAGGAATTCGCGCGGGAGCCGGAAGCAGTCAGCGGCGATTAGCTGTCTCAGGCGTAATTTTCGAACATGTCACAAAGCTGCGTGATATTCTGGCCAGGCTCGACGCGGCCCGCACTGTGGCCGATATGAACCTTCCCGGGTTACGGTTGCATCCGCTCAAGGGCGACCTGAAAGGCTTGTGGGCAGTAACGGTTCGTGCAAACTGGCGGGTGGTTTTTCGTTTTGCCGACCCTGACGCGTTCGACGTTGATTATCTGGACTACCACTGAAAAGGAGTGTGAACATGCCGATGAAGAACCCGCCTCACCCCGGAGGTTTTGTATTTCGCCAGTGCATTGAGCCTTTGGGTTTGAGCATTACCGACGCCGCCGCCGCACTTGGGGTAACACGCACCACGCTATCGGAATTGGTGAACGAGAAGCGCGGCATATCCCCTGAAATGGCTGTTCGTCTATCGAAGGTGTTCGGCGGCAGCGCTGAAAGCTGGCTTGTGCAACAAGCCCAGTACGATCTTGCCCACGTTCGCGCCGACCGCATGAAGTTGAAAAGGTTGGAACTGGTTTAGGCGTTCTTCGTCACCGCCGGCTGGTCGACAACCGGCTCAACTCCTGCTCGCACCTGGCCATATCGCTGCGTGCTTCTTTCAACGTGGTTTGAGCCATCTCCTGAAAGATCCCGTTGGTCGCCGCAGTGAGATCGGGAAGACTCCGCTGATAACACTCGAGCGCCTGCTGCCAGTTTTCTCGTCGAATGCCGGGAGAGAGTCTTGCGTCGGAAGCCAGCAGCGAGTGCGCCTGGCCCATTTGGAATTCGTCGAGCGCCGTAGTCCACGCGAGGTCGGCGTTCGCTGAACCTGGTTTCGAGAAACGGCGGCCTTGGACCAAGGAGTTCTCCAGTTCCACCAGCGCCGCTTTCGCGTTACCCTGCTGCAGGAAGGCGCTCCCCAAACGCCCTGTCGCGATAGCAACCAGGATCTGCACCTGCACGTCGTTCACATCGGCCGCCGACAGCCCGCGCAATTTTTCGAGGCCGTCGCGGTACTTTTCTAGTGCCATGGTGGCGTCTCCCTGGCCGCCGATCTCATCGCCTGTAAGCACTATCTCCCAGGCCTCGATTCGCCGCAGATCGGTGTTATCGGGATCTTCTATCAACATGGATTGCATCAGGTCAATCGCTTTTTGGTGCATCGCCAGGGATTCCGCGTGCCGATGCGCGAAGCGCGATAACAGATCACCAGTTCGGCTGTACGCGAGCGCGAGAAGACGGTGGGATTTTTTGTCGCCAGCGGCCACCACGGATTCGAGTAGCGCGACTGCCTTTTGACAGTCCTTGAGGGCCGCCTGCCATTGGTCCCTGTCGGCTCTTTTGAAGCCGTAATCCAAATAAGCCAGCGCCAGGTTCCGCCGCTCCGCTTGATTGCCCGGATCGGCTGAGGAGAGCCGTTCCGCAATCGCAACCAATTGCTTGGATTGCTCGATGGCGCCCGCCCGGTCGCCAGCCAGGATCAATACATCGCTCAGCTTGCCATGGGCGCGGATCAATTCGCGAGCAGCTTCGACATTCGCGGGATCAGCGGCCGCCACTGCTTCCAGAATCGCCAGCGACTTCCGGTAGCTCACCAGTGCGCCGGCCGTATCGCCGAGATTCGCCTCTCGAAAACCTCCCTGGACATCGCCAACCTTCTGGTAAGCTGCCGCCAGCTCGCGCTGCAGCGAGAGATTACCCTTGGCTTCCTTGGCCAGTGCGTCCAGATATCGCAGAGCGCGGTCTACGATCAGCTTTCGCGCGGCCGTGGATCCCGGCAGATTTTGAATCGCGTCATGTACTTCAAACAGCAGCGAGTTTGCGAGCGCCCGGACGTCGTTAAAGCGCTGCTCGGCGCGGGCCCGCTCGCAACGTGCCACGTAAGTCTCGCGCAGCGTTATAACCAGGCCTGCCACCAGCGCCGCTACCGCTAAAGCCACCACCAGGACGCTCGCCTTGTGGCGATTCACGAACTTTCCGGTCCGGTACCAAAACGTGTCCGCACGGGCGATCACCGGTAATCCCTTCAAGTGGCGCCGGATGTCCTCGGAGAATTGCTCCACTGACGCATAGCGGCGCTCCGGCTCTTTTCGCAGAGCCTTCAACACGATATTGTCCAGATCCCCCTTTAGGCCCCGCCGCAGTTTCTCCCTGTTCTCGGGCCTTGCTTCCTCGCGATCGATGGCCGTGCTGGGCTTTTCGGGTTGCGCTTCGCAAACAGCTTGCGCGATCTCGTGCGGTAACCGGCTGGTTCCTGGATAAGGGCGCTGCCCGGTAAGCAGCCCGTACAGGACCACGCCGAGTGAATAAACATCGCTGGCCGTGGTCATCGGTTCTCCGCGCACTTGCTCGGGACTCGCGTACTCCGGCGTCATCGGCCGCAGCACGGTCACCGTGGCATTTCCAGACCCAGCAGCAACGTCGGCGTCCAGAATCTTCGCGATCCCAAAATCCAGCAGTTTCGGTTCACTCGATTCGGTCACCAGAATGTTGTCGGGCTTGAGGTCGCGGTGAATCACCAGGTGTTGATGCGCGTACGCCACGGCTGAACACACGGTGCGGAATAACCGGAGCCGCTCGGACACCGGTAACGCGCGCGAATCGCAAAATTTGTCGATCGGCTGGCCCTGGATGAATTCCATCACTACGTAAGGCTGGCCATCTTCCAGCGTGCCTCCATCCAGGAGCCGCGCGATGTTGGGGTGATCGAGATTGGCCAGAATCTGACGCTCAGCCTTGAAACGATGCCTCCGGAAGGCATCGCCCAGGCCACCCCGTACTAACTTGATGGCAACCTGCTTGCGATATTGATCGTCGGCCCGGACGGCGCGGTAGACGCTGCCCATGCCGCCGTGTCCAATCTCTTCCACTATCTGATAGGCGCCGATCCGTTTTCCGGCCAGCGATTCGGCTGGTGCGCAAACGTCGGCGGCTTCAGGCGGAGCAAATGCACCCGGCTCTAGAAAATCCGTGCTGGCCTGTTCATCGGAAGCGATGAGTGAATCCACTTCACGGCGTAGCGCAGAATCCCCTGAGCAGGCAGAATCCAGGTACCCGGCGCGGCCCTCGGGCGCGAGCTCGAGAGCGCGCTCCAGAATTTCTCGAACCCTTACCCACTCCTCAGCCGTCAACGGATCCTCTACTGATCTCGCGGAATAGCCAAGCTCGTGCCGATGCCCACTCCCGTTTTACGGTGGGCGCCGACACACCCATTACTTCCGACGTTTCCTCAATAGACAAGCCCGCAAAAAACCGCAGCTCCACCATACGGCTTTGCCGCCCATCCAGTTTCGCCAGGCTCTCGAGCGCGTCGTCCAACGCCAGCAAATCGATTTCTCGCCGCGCGGGCGTCGCCACCGCCTCAGTTAATTCCAGTGTCACAGCGCCCCCGCCGCGTTTGGCGTATTGGTGACTTCTCGCGTGATCCACCAGGATCCGCCGCATCATTTGCGCGGCCACGCTGAAGAAGTGTGCCCGGCTCTGCCATGGAAGCTTCTGCGTTACCAGCCGCAGGTAGGCTTCATGAACCAACGCCGTAGGAGACAGCGTGTGCCCTTGCTTTTCCTGCTTTAGATAGCGGCCAGCCACGCGGCGCAATTCGCCGTAAACCAGAGGCATCAGCGTTTCGAGTGCCGCCCGGTCGCCCTTGCTCCATTCGGCTAGCAGCTTCGTTACGTCTTGGGATGAGGACTCATTCACGCGGACGAACCCAGCATTCGTTTCAAGTATAGCTATCCTTCGGCTCCGGAAAAATGGAACTCGAGTGATCCCATTGGCCGCCGTTTCTCGCGTGTCTTTGCAGGTACGGTCACGATCGGCATAGATTCCGTGCCAATGAAAGATTGGGGGATAACTATATGAAACGATTCGCTTTTCTGATTCTCTTCGTAGTTGCAACCGGGACCTGGCTGTCTGCGCAGCCCACCGTCTTTACCGGAGGCGTGGTGAATGCCGACAGCTTGGTCCCTGCCGGCCTGCCAAACGCTAACGTCGCGCAAGGCTCCATTTTCTCTATCTTTGGAACGAACTTAGGGCCCTCGCAAAGCCCCGGACTCTCTTTTCCTTTGAAGACCACGCTTGGTGGCGTGACCGTGCAGGTCACTTCGGGAGGCACTTCGGTTGACGCTATTCCACTATTCGTCGGCCCCGGTCAGATAAACGCGCTACTTCCCTCCAAAACGCCGACAGGCAGCGCTACGTTGATCGTTACCACTTCTGCTGGAACCAGCGCGCCGGCAACTTTCCAAGTGGTCGACCATAGCTTCGGGATCAATAGCGTAAATCAGAGCGGCGCCGGGCCGGGCATCGTAGACAATTCCAATTACAACCTGATCACGCAGAATTCGGCGGCTGAAGCCGGCGACGTGGTTATTATCTGGGGTACTGGTCTGGGCGCCGTGACTGGCAATGAAGCGGACGGTCCTCTACCGGGTAACTTGCCGAACATTCCCGTGAAGGTTTATGTGGGATCAATAGAGGCCAAAATCACTTATCAAGGGCGTTCCGGCTGCTGCGCCGGGGTCGACCAGATTGCCGTCGTGGTTCCCTCCGGCGTCACCGGATGCCATGTTCCGGTAGCCGTGGAAATCGATGGCGCCGAACATATCGTGAGTAACTGGGTGACCACTTCCATCGCCGAAGCGGGCGGGCAACGCGTCTGCTCCGATGCCACAGGTCCAAGCTCCGGGAGTTTATTAACCTTCTTGGAGAAGGGAGGCAGCTTCGGCTTTGTGGGTCTGAGCCGGAGAACCAGTACATCCCCCGCCCTGCCGCCTCCTTTTGGGACCGGGTCACCGACCACAACAACAACCGATAGCGGATCGGCGGACTTCGTGAAATACACACCCGAGCAATTCAGCATTGCTGAAAACATCTTCCAAAGTTATACGATTGGCGCTTGCATCGTCCTTGAATTCAATGGACAGTCCGCCATCTTTACGGACCCCACCACCCCGGTAGGCCTGGATGCCGGAAAGCTGATTAACGTCGGCGGTCCGAACGGGGCCAAGCAATTACTCCCGGACCCAACCACCAAGGGGTCCTATTCCGCCACGCTGGGCGGCGGGTCGGGCCCGAACGTTTTGCCGCTTTATCTCGATCAAGGCACCTACGCCATCGATAATGGAGCCGGCGGCGCCGATGTGGGAAGTTTCAAGTTCGATCTTACGGTCCCGCCGCCGCTGACTTGGACCAACATGAACAGTGTGGGGCCGGTTATTCGCGCAAACGGCCAACTTGTGACCTGGACCGGTGGCGATCCCAACGGCATCATAACGATTTCGGGAGATTCCATCGTGATAAATACCGATTCGACAGGTAACAGCGTTGGGGTGGGTGCGTTCTTCACTTGTCACGCACCGGTCAGTGCCGGTCAGTTTACGATCCCCGCCCCGGTTCTGCTGAGCTTGCCTCCGAGCTCGGTGATCTCGCCTGTTGCGGGCGTCTCTATAGACGCCGGTTCACTCTCGGTGGGGACCTCATCGCTGCCCGTAACGTTTACGGCGACGGGTATAGATTACGGTTTCTCTGGAACGTCAGTGACCACCGCCAAGACTCTGGCGTACCAGTAGAACTATCGGCGCCGTATTGGATGGACGAATGCAAAGTGGGGCGGACCCCCTGGTCCGCGGCCGACGCCCACGTCGGCCTGCTGCTGGTATTCGTCAATGCTTGAGGTAGCGGGTCCAGGTGGACCCGCGCGGACCAGGGGGTCCGCCCCACCGACGCTCCCTCCGAAAAGCTCAGGCTGCGTATTATAAGTAAGGAGCGAGATCTCCTTGACAGAAATCAATTCCATCGGGGTCCCTGCGGGAGCCAGGGCTCAAAAGCGCGTCGGCCGGCTGTTCGGCGATCTAAAGGTGCGGCCCAAGCTGATGGTGTTGCACAACGTGTTCTTTGCAATCCTGGCGCTGGGCGTTTACTTTGCGCTCTACTCCTACCTGCCGGACCAAGCCAAGACCAACCTGTTTGTCGTGCTGGGCGCAATCTACTTATTGGCCGTGTTGGTGCTTGAAACCACCATCATGCCGTTGTATGTGTATCGGCCACTACGGCTCATGTTGAATGCCGATCAAGCCACGCAGCACGGCGACCGTGGGCACGAACTCATCGACGAAAACATGATTCCGGGCGACGAGATTGGCCAGATCATGCGGTCGCGCAACGCCACCATCCTCGATCTTCGCAAGCGCGAGGAAGAGCTGGAGGAAGCCTTGCGCAAGCTGGAGGCGCAGGATCGCCTGGTGAGCCTGGGCCTGATGAGCGCTAGCGTTGCTCACGAGCTGAACACACCACTCGCCGTATTGCAAGGCTCCATCGAGAAGTTGACCGAGACCACACGCGACCCCGCGGCGTTGGAGCGCCTCGCGCGCATGCTCCGCGTTACGCAGCGGATTCGAAAGATAAGCGAAAGCCTGGTGGACTTCGCCCGCGTCCGTAAGCACTACCTGGAGCCCGTACCGCTGCGACACTTGATCGATGACGCGTGGAACCTGGTGGCTATCGATGAAAAAGCCGCGCGAGTGAACTTCGCCAATCGCGTGGGCGAGAGCGATCTGGTAACCGGCAATGCAGACCGCTTGATCCAGGTCTTCGTCAATCTCTTTCGCAACGCTCTGTATGCCATCCGCCCCACGGGCAGCATCGCGGTGAACGCGCGCCGGTTGAACCGCAACGCGCAATCCTGGATCTCCATCACCGTCGAAGATGATGGCCCCGGCATCCCTTCGGACGTGCTGCCGGAGATCTTTGAGGCGTTCGTATCCAGCCGCCTGGACGCCAAGGGGACGGGCCTCGGGCTGACCATTGCGGAAGGCATCGTGCATCAACACGCCGGCACGATTGCAGCCTCGAATCGGTCTCAGGGTGGTGCGTCGATTGAGGTCACGCTGCCGTCCGCCGAAGCGCGACGGATAGGCAACCACGCGAAAGTATGAAAAACCCTTCTGAGCAGAGCCCCGAACCGCCCAGCTTGGCCGGCCAAGTGGACTTGGCGATTCTTGACGACGATCCCGACTTCTGTACTTACCTGGACGACGCGCTCAAAGACGACGGTCTCTACTCTATTCGTACTTTCGTGCATCCGGAGGAGCTGTTCGCGGGTTGTGAGCAGCGCTTGCCGGACATCGTCCTGCTGGACATGAAAATGGGCGAATTCAAAGGCGACAAGGTGCTGGAGCAGCTCCAGACCGCTTATCCCGGGCTGTGCGTAATCATCATCACCGGTTATCCGTCGCTTGAAGACATGCGCGCCACCTTCAAGATGAAGGTTTTCGATTACATCTCCAAACCGTTTTCCCTCGCACAGCTCCGCCAAACTCTGCACAATGCAATCGAAAAATTCGGACTCGGCCGCACTGCTCAGGATCGTCTTCGCGAGCGGCTGGGGCATCACATCAAAATGTTGCGCGTCGAGCGCGATTGGTCGCTCAAAGACCTCGCCGCCGCGACCAAGCTCAGCATCTCGCAGATCAGCTCCATCGAGCGCGGAGCGAACCTGCCGAGCATCGAGAGCCTGCTGGCTATCTGCCGCGCCTTCGATAAACGCCCGTCGGAAGTTCTGGCCGCCATCGAGTTTTGAAAGTATTGCATCAATGAAGCCTTTACCGTATTCTGAAACTTATGGAAGTTCATTTCACCCCCGAGCAGGAAGCGCAGCTTTCGCAAATCGCCACTAAGTCAGGCACCCACGCAGAGCGGCTGGTGAAGGATGCCGCGTTACGCCTGCTTCAAGAAGATGCCCGCTTCCGCGCCGCCGTCCAGGAGGGCATTGTGCAGGCCGACCGGGGTGAGTTCATTGAGGAAGAAGAAATGGACGCCCGCTTGGAGCAAATGCTCCGCTCATAAATGCGTAATCCGCTGGACGCCCGCAGCCGCAGCGGACCTCGAACACATCAACAATTACCTCAAAGAGCGCCATCCCCGCTACCGCCAGTCGACCATTCGTAAGCTGTACGCTTCTATCCAATCCCTAAAAGAATCGCCACACCGCGGCCGTCAGGGACGCGAGGACGGAACGCGGGAGCTTTTGTTCCCCCCGATGCCCTATATCGCTGTGTACCGCATGAAGGAGCAGAGCGTAGAAGTCTTGCGGATTTATCACAGCGCACAGAACCGGCTTTAGGCACCTGTTACAGTAAGGCGTGGATGGAGCCATCATCGTTGACAAGCCCGCGGGGATGACATCGCATGATGTTGTCAACCGCCTCCGCAGGCTGTCAGGCACTCGCAAGATCGGACACTTGGGCACGCTCGATCCCATGGCCACAGGCGTCCTGCCTCTTCTCATCGGCCGCGCCACGCGCCTTGCGCAGTTCTTTTCGACGGCCGAGAAGAAATATGACGCCCGCGTCCGCTTCGGGTGGGCCACCGATACGTACGATCGCGAGGGCGCGCCGGTTTCCGACCCGGTCAATCCAAGCTTCTCGCGCGAAGAGCTCGAAGCTGCCCTGGCACCCTTCCGAGGGACCTTTCTGCAAACCCCACCGCCATTTTCGGCGAAAAAAATTGCGGGCACGCCGGCCTACAAGCTCGCGCGCAAGAATATCCCTGTAAAGTTGTCGCCAGTGGAA
This sequence comes from Bryobacterales bacterium, assembly GCA_003162425.1. Classification (GTDB taxonomy): domain Bacteria; phylum Acidobacteriota; class Terriglobia; order Bryobacterales; family Bryobacteraceae; genus Palsa-89. The sequence continues at coordinate 9,957 of PMOK01000334.1, forward strand.
GTGCAGGTCTTCGCGCTGGATCTGGATGAGTTCGACGGTTCATCAGCACGGATTCGCGTTCACTGTTCCGCCGGAACCTACGTGCGCGGCATTGCTCACCAGATTGGCCAGGAGCTTCGCTGCGGGGCATTCCTGGATTCACTCCGGCGAACGGCTTCCGGCGAATTTACCGAAGAGCAAGCCGTCTCTCTGGATGAACTGGCGAAGCTCGCCGAAGCCGGCCGGCTGCCCGAGGCCCTGATTCCTGCCGCGCGGCTGCTGCCTCAGTTCTCCAGCGCCTCCGTCGACCTCCTAACCGTCGGCCAAATCCGGCAAGGCAAGGACTTCCGGCTCTCGCCGTTCCTTCAGACGCCCGCGTCAAAATATGTAAAGGCAATCAGCCAAGAAGGCGACCTGGTGGCTATCGGAGAAGCGCGGCTCCCGCATCTTTACCATCCCGTCCTGGTTTTATGAGACGAATGAAGCAAGTTTAATTCCCGTCCCAATCATTGGTCCCTGCGCTTGGTTTATGATTCAAGTGTGCGGCTTGGTCTCGCAACATTTCTAATTTTCGCAGGGGCCTGGCCAACACTCCCGGCCTGGGCGCAGGAGCCGGATTTGTCGAAGCCCGACAGTCCTAAGACCGAACCGAAGTATGACGACACCTTCTCCGGTTCCATCATAGAACTCACCACCTCAAAAATCACGGTCTCGCGAAGCATCCTTGGAAAACCGGCTGAGAAGCGCGTATTCCTGATCAACTCCGACACGCGCATCGAGGGTAAGCTGCATGTGAAGCTGAAGGTGACCATTGGCTTCGTCACTTCCGATGATGGCGACGTGGCTCGATTGATCGTAGTGCGGCAGAAACCGCCGGACAAGAAGTAGCTTCTATTCCGGCTTCTTCTTTTTCTTGGTTGCCCAGCCTTCCTTTACCACTTGGTGGGCTCGGCCAAGCGCCAGGGCATCGGCCGGCACAGGCTTTGTGATCACGGATCCCGCGCCGATATAGCTTCCCTCGCCGATCTCAATGGGCGCAACCAGCGTAGAGTTGCTTCCCACGAATGCCTTCTTACCGATGCGTGTGCGATGCTTCTTTACGCCGTCGTAATTGCAGGTGATGGTGCCCGCGCCGATGTTGGCTTGTTCACCGATTTCCGAGTCGCCCAAGTACGCCAGGTGACTCGCTTTGGCGCCGGCGCCAAACTGCGTATTCTTGAGTTCCACGAAATTTCCGATGTGGCCGCCCGCGCCGACGAGATTGCCGTTCCGCAATCGGGCGAAGGGTCCGACATGAGCGCCGGCCTCGATGCGCGAGTCCGCGATCGAGGTGAGCGGCAGTATGTGAACTGCGTCGCCCAATTCTGAATTCTCAATGATCGAACCGGCTCCTATCCGGCAATCCGCGCCTATCGCCGTTCGTCCCAGAATCCGCGCGAAAGGTTCCACGATGGAGTCCGCACCAATCCGCACTTGCCCATCGATGGTAACCGTTTCCGGTCTCTCAATGGTGACGCCGTCCAGCATCAATTCCCGCACTTTGCGGTCGCGAAAAATCTTGTCCGCCGCCGCCAGCTCCACGCGTGTGTTGATTCCCAACAGTTCCGCGGAATCGGGAACCTCGAAGGCCGCCGTAGTGTGCCCCGCCTTGTTCAGGATCTCGACCATATCGGTCAAATAGTATTCGTGCGCGGGATTGTCGGGCCGGATTTCGCCGATGTGCTTCCACAGCAGCTCAGCGCGGAAACAATAAATACCTGGGTTCACCAACTGGATGGCGAGCTGTTCCTGGGTCGCTGCTTTCTGCTCGACAATGGCCGCTACCTCGCCCCGTTTTCCGAACAGAATTCGGCCGTAGCCGGTAGGATCTTCCAAACGAGTGGTGATCAGTGTAACTGCGGCATCGCCCGAAGCCTGGCGATTCACCAACTCCCGCAAGGTCGCGACTGAAAGCAGCGGGCAATCGCCGTAGAGCACCACCACCTGGCCGTCCTCGGATTCGAGCGCGCTACGGCATGCCATTACGGCGTGCCCGGTACCTTTTTGTTCCGTTTGTTCCACGAAACGGACACCGGTTGAGGCTAGCCGCTGTTTCACTTGCTCGCCCTGATGCCCGATCACTACCGTAATGTGCGCGGCATCGGTAATTCCTGAAGCAGCCTGGACCACATGTTCGACTAGCGAGAGTCCGCCGGCGCGGTGGAGCACCTTCGCATGTTTGGACTTCATCCGCGTGCCCAAGCCAGCAGCCAGGATGACCACATTGATAACCCGATTGATAACCACGTTGACAGGCGGTTTCATTTCTAGTCCTAGTGGGCTGTCCGCTCTGAATCTTTACTACTGCCGTGCGCTACGCGCGTGGCGCGAACAATCGTGTTTGCCGCGTTCGCACTCCTCGGAACGCTTGGAATTTCGATGCTATAGTTCGTGCGCGGACAGCCCACTAGTTAATTTTCTCCCGTTTTATTTTTCCCCGAGCACGCGGATCTTTCGGCGGTTCGCCCGGCCGCGCCGCGCCAAGTCCATCGCAATCTCGGCGGCCACACGGGAATCGTGACGGACAATCTCCCCTTCGGCCAGAAGATCGGCGGCCACAACTTGCAAGCCCATCGCCGACAACCGGTCCACGTCATTCATGACCGAATGTGCCTCCTCAGCCGCGTATTTCCGTCTTTGGCGGAGCGTGATGCTGCGCGTATTCACCACCGCCACGTCGATCAGGTTCCCTCCGGCGTGACGATTGAGCGCTGCCACGTGATCAGAAGCGCGGAACCCAATGGTCTCGCCCGGCTGCCACATCAGGTTCACGAAATAGGATTTCAGCGCGCGGCTGCGGCGGATTGCTTCCGGAATCCCCTGCACCAACACGTTCGGAATAACGCTGGTGAAGAGCGATCCGGGGCCGAAGGTGATTAAATCCGCTCGCTCGATGGCTTCGAGTGTTTCAGGCAACGGTTTGCACACGCGAGGACGCAAGCGGACCCATTTGATGGGTGACCGGCTCTTGCTGATCTTGCTTTCTCCCGTCACGATGCGGCCGTTCTCCAATTCAGCTTCGAGGATTACGTTTGCTTGCGTGGCGGGATAAATGCGGCCCAAGCTGGCCAGAACTTCCGAGGATACCTTGACGGCTTGCGCGAAATCTCCGGTCAGATTCGTGAGCGCTGTCAGGAACAGATTCCCGAAGCTGTGCCCCTTGAGTCCTTTGCCCCCCGAGAACCGGTATTGGAAGAGTTTGGCTAGCAGGCCTTCGTCCTCGGAAAGCGCCACCATGCAGTTTCGGATGTCGCCGGGCGGCAGCACTTCGAAGTCGCGGCGCAATCGCCCCGAACTTCCGCCGTCATCGCTCACGGTGACAACAGCCGTGATTTCGGCCTCTTGAGGATGCTGGGCGTAACGTTTCAGCCCGTGCAGGAGCGTCGAGAGCCCGGTGCCCCCACCGATCGCAACTATGCGCAACGGTTCCATCGTTTATAGGATCGCAGGTTCTTCACCCGCCCTGCCTGATTCTGTAGCATCAATCGCACCCCAAACCATCGGATAGGAATGTTGTACTATCCACGCAAGAAAGTTCTCAGTCGTGGAGAATGTTCTTAGTCGTGAATATTGTCGAGTTCGCTCAGGCGGCGGGTTGGTCGTCCTCTTCGTAGATGGAGATAGCTTCGAGGTCTTCGGCTTCAAAAACCTGGTCACATTCCAGGCAGCGGACATAATCGACCCCGTCGCGCCTCGCCAGAATCTCGGTACGACCGTGATTGCAGGGCTGCATAGTAGAGATTAAACCCATTCTAAGCGCGCCATTTCCCTTGTCAAGCCCCCAATTCACCTCAATTGGGCAAGATGTTTGAGAGTAGGCCACTGTCAGCTCACGTACTATCAAGAAGCCCATGCTTCCCGATTTGGCCGGTTCCGCCGCCACTCTTCGCTTCGCTGCCCGCTTCCCAGCCCCGAAAGCAGCCCGTTTCTACCATGATGTCCAAGGACTTACCGTTTCAAGCGTCGGAATCGGGACCTACCGGGACGAAATGGACGCCGCCACCGACCGAGCCTATGCGGAGGCGGTAACGGGCACCCTGGCAGCCGGCGTGAATTTCATCGATACTTCGTTAAATTATCGCAATCAGCGTTCTGAACGGGGCTGGGAAGCTCCAACGTGCCCGATACGGTGCCTGCGGGGGTTTTCCATGCCACCGCAGCCGCGAGAACCTGGGTCTCTCCACCGTGCGGCCACTCGATCGAGAGCAGTGAATCCGAACCGCGACCGTAAGGGAGTCGGTGCTTGTAGGCTCGCCTTTGCTGAAGTCACCGACTCCCTTACGGTCGCGGTTCGGTCTTGCCTACACAACGCTAGTTTTTTGTTTGCAACATTTCCATGTTAGAATGTTGTCGGTGCTCACGGACTTCGACAGAACATGCGTCGAACGGTTCAAGCAGGCGACTGAGGAGAAACTGCGCGATGTGCGCTGTCCGGAACACCGGCAAGCTCCCCGGCTCCGCTTCCAGGGGACCTCGCTTCGCGACATCAGCATTTCGATCAGCGGATGTTGCCAGAAAGTGATGGACCTCGCCAATTCCAGGATAGGCAGCGTAGGGCAAGCCTCCGGCTTGCCCAGTGGACAAGCCGGAGGCTTGTCCTACGCGCGCCCCAATATCCGCTGGACACCCTCGCCGAATATATCAGACGGCGTCAGCAGGCTTAACACCAGGAAAGCTTCCTTCTCGAAATCATAGAAGAAGCCCGGCTGCACCAACACGTTGTCCTGATCGAGCAAGGTCAGCACCCACTCCTCTTCCGTGTGGATCCGCGGCGCTTGAATCACCGCGTACCAGCCGCCTTCGACGTCCAGCACCTGCCAGGGTGAATCGGCGCCGATCTTATTTCGCAGCAACGCCAGGTTCTCGCGCGCTCTCGCCAGGATCTGGCCCTGGATCTCTTCGCGCGAGCCCACCAGCAATGCCGCCGCCCATTGTACTGGGGCCCCCACCGATAAGTACGTATCGGCGATGAGTTCCAGGCGATCGAGTGCCTGTTTTCGCAGCGACTCCGGACCACTGACTACAATCCACCCCAGTTTCAACTGCGGCAGGCCGGATACCTTCGAGAGCCCGCTCAGGGAAAACGTCAGGACGTCCTCCACTTCGCTCAGCGAGCGAACACGCGCCGGGTCGTCCTCAAAACCGTAATCGGAGAAAACTTCATCGGAGATGATGGCCAAATCGTGAGTGCGGCAAAGCGCGGTGAGCTGGGATAGTTCGGCTTTTTTCAAGAAGGAGCCAGTAGGGTTGTTGGGATTCACGGTCACGATGGCACGGGTCCGTGCGGTGATGCGGCTGCCAAGTGCTTCGAAATCGATCGCCCAGCCGCCATGATAAACCAGCGGATATTGAACTACACGTACCGAGTCTAAGGCCGCCAGGTACTCGAAAAGCGGGTAGGACGGCCGAGGCGCAAGCACTTCGTCACCCGGGTTGGCCAACAGCTTGAAGAGAAATCCGTACGCTTCACTGGTGCTGGCGGTAACGAGAATCCGGTCAACCGGGATGCGATTTGAATGATACTCCGAGATGGCTGCGCGGGCCGCGATTATTCCGGCGGGCGCCGGTTCATATCGCATCGACCGTGGATCGGCGAGAGCCGCAAGTACTAGCTGGGAACAATATGAGAATCCGGCCGCGGTCGGGTTTGACTCGGTAAGGTCCAGAATCTCAGCGCCAGCGGATCGCTTATTGTGAAGCAGCCGGGAGAGCGGGTTGGGACCAGCAGCCCAGTCCAGCCGGGAGGAGAACATGATCAGTCTGCGTCGATGGTACCATCAGCGCTCGCGGACGGAGTCCAGCCGCAGCACGATAGCTTCCAGGGTCGCAACTTTGCGCGCGGAATCCGGCCAGGACCCGACCACTTCCAGACGGTATTCCAGGAACCTGATTTCCCAATCTTGGAGCACCTTGTTGGCGTGGATGGAGCGGTTACCCGCTAAACCGTTTCTTGAGTTTGCCAGCTTCATTTTTGTTTCTCTTACCAGCCCATCCACTAGGTGCAATGATGCCGTATCCGTTTTGAAATTGTATCCCAACCGGGGTACTGCACGGTACTGAACCAAATGGAGTGGTACAAAAGAGGAATGAAGCTCCTAACCAGATTGCTGTTTTTGCCACTTGTTTTCGCCGGCGCCGCCGTCACTCTCACCGCGCAACCGTCGCCAGCCAAGGTACCCGGTTTTCGCGGGTTGTTCCTGAAACAGTTAGACGATGTTCAGAGTAAGATTGTCAGCTTAGCCGAGGCCATGCCTCAGGAGAAGTACACTTGGAGGCCGGCAGAAGGCGTGCGCTCGATTTCCGAGGTGTATACGCATATCGCCAGCGCCAATTACTTCCTGCCCAACTTTATCGGCGTAAAGCCTCCCGCCACGTTTAGTCCGGCAATAACGAAGGAGACAGACAAAGCCAAGGTGATTGACGCCTTGAAGGGCTCATTCGAGCACCTGCGGCAAGTCGCGCTGAATCTGTCCGACGCCGACCTGGAAAAACCGGTTAAATTGTTCGGCCAAGATACCACTTACGAGGGTGTGCTGTTCCTGATCGCGAATCACATGCACGAACACTTGGGCCAGTCCATCGCCTATGCCAGGACCAACGGCGTAACGCCGCCGTGGTCGAAGAAAGGCGAAAACTAGCCTCGCAAAAGAATCGAACGGGCTGAAGTCAGCGCTCACAGCCCGCCCTATGTCTGAATGCCTGGCGGCTAATTTTAGTCTTTGGGAATGTTGCTCTTCGAGGAGCTGCTACGGCTGTGATTGCCAGTGCTACTGCGCGTATGGCTGGAGCTGGCTTTGCGCTGGTGGGTGGAACTGGAATGGGACTTGCTACCCTCGCTCTTCTTCTCGCTAGCGAATGAGAGGGATGAAGCGCCCAATAAAGATAATGCCAAAATGCCGGACAGGAAAGTTCGCATGCAAACGAGTGTGTTCTGGGCCCCAAAAATCTCGGCATAGGTAGGGTAAGCCTCCGGCTTGCCCAGGACAAGCCGGAGGCTTGTCCCGCAGAAGATGCAAAAATAAGGTGAGGAATTTCTCGAATGTCATTTACTACCACCCCGCCGGAGGTAGCCGTAGAAAATCTGCCTGCTGTTCCGCTCACGCTCGAAGGGGCCAGCGTGCTGCATCAGATGATGCGCGTGCGCTGGACCGCCTGGAAGGCTGTTCCTGTTGCTCAGCGGTCGGAAATCGTCCGCGAAGCCGCCACAGCCCTGGAAAACATGGAGCGGAATCCCTCCGGCCAAAGCGCGGTCTTTTCTCTGCTCGGTCACAAAGGTGATTTGATCATCGTTCATTTCCGCCAATCGTTCGATGAACTGGGCCGGGTGGAGCGCCATATTGCGCAGCTCCGGCTGGCGGATTACCTGGAGCCCACCAGCTCCTACCTCTCGATTGTCGAACTGGGATTATACGAGTCGAGCCTGAAAACGTACACCTCGCTCGCTGCGCGCGGCATCGCGCCCTTTTCGCTGGAATGGAGCGCGGAAATCGAAGAAGTCCTAAACCGGTCGCGCGAAGCCATGCGTCCGCGGCTGTTCCCGGACATTCCGCCGCATAAGTACATCTGCTTTTACCCCATGGACCGCAAGCGCGGCGAGGAGAAGAACTGGTATCAGCTGCCCATGGCGGAGCGCCAGCGGCAGATGCATGAACATGGCATGATCGGCCGCCGGTACGCCGGCGAGGTGAAGCAGATTATTTCGGGCTCCATCGGCTTCGATGACTGGGAATGGGGCGTCGATCTATTCGCCGACGATCCGCTAGTCTTCAAGAAGTTGATCTACGAAATGCGCTTTGACGAGGTCAGTGCCGTGTACGCGTTGTTCGGTTCGTTTTATGTGGGTATCCGGTGTCCAGCGTCGGAGTTGGACAGCTTCTTGAACCAGGCGGGATAGCCGTCCGTCGCTAAGCTACTGAAAAACAACCTCTGGCATCTGGATTGCTTAGCTTTTACATATGACCGGATCGCTGCATCACGGCAGTTCCTCACACGGCAAACCTCGCGACTACTCGCGCACGCCGCTCAACGTTTATTGGGAGATGACGCAAGCCTGCGCCCTCGCTTGCCGCCATTGCCGCGCCACGGCGGTTCCTGAGCCGCATCCCATGGAGCTCAACTTCAACCAGGGCGTGGCGTTTCTCAATCAGATTCTGGAGTTCGGCGATCCGTTGCCGCAGCTGATTCTTACGGGAGGCGATCCGCTTCAACGTAAAGACCTCTATGAATTGATCGATGAGGCGCGCAAACTGGGCATCGGCGTTTCCATCACGCCGGCCGCGACGCCCGCGCTCACTCGCGAGGTGCTGGTTCGTCTGAAGGAGCATTCCGTGGAAGGCCTCGGTCTCAGCCTGGATGGATCGACCGCTCAGCGGCACGATTCCATACGAGGCGTTCCCGGCACTTTCGATCGTACGATGCAGGCCATTCGCTGGGCCCAGGAACTGGAGATGCCGCTGCAGGTGAACACGCTGGCGTCAGCTGAAACCGTCGATGATGTGCCCGCTATCTACGAACTGCTGAAGCCATTCGCGGTCTCGCGCTGGAGCCTGTTCTTCCTGATATCGGTCGGCCGCGGCAAGGTATTACAACCTCTTTCGCCCGAAGACGGTGAAAAGCTGATGGGTTGGGTCTATGAGACGTCCAGCCAGGCGCCTTTCACTGTAGCTACCACCGAGGCGCCTTCCTATCGCAGAGTAGCGCTGGAACGGATGCGCGGTGAAGGCCTGACTGGGGAACAGATCAAACGCAGCGGCGCAACTCGCGGTTTTGGAATCCGCGATGGCCACGGCATCGTGTTCGTCTCCAATACCGGCGACATTTGCCCGGCCGGTTTTCTGCCGTTGATAGCCGGGAATGTTCTCAAGGACCGCCTTGCGGATGTCTACCGCAACGCGCCGGTCTTCCAATCGCTGCACGATCCCACGCAGTTCGAGGGACGCTGCGGATACTGCGAGTATCACGCCCTCTGCGGCGGATCGCGCGCCCGCGCATTTGAAGCCACCGGCAACCCGCTAGCGTCCGACCCGTTCTGTGCCTACGAACCGCGGCAAGCGTAACTGTCGCGCGTCCCCGTACCGCAAGCCTCCGGCTTGCTTCTTTGACAAGTCGGAGACTTGTCCTACGAAGAAGGTCGTTACAATGAATCAATGACACGCATCCTTCTGCTCTCCGCCCTGGCCGCGTCACTCCTCTCCGCCCAGGATTGGGCGCGCGCGACTCTTGAAAAATCTCCGCGTCATCGCGAATGGGTCACCGTGAAACATGACGGACGCTCGGTGGAGACATTCGTGGTTTATCCCGAATCGAAGGCTAAGACACCGGTGGTACTGGTAATTCACGAAATCTTCGGAATGACGGACTGGGTGCAGGATCTGGCCGATCAGGTGGCTGCCGCAGGCTACATCGCCGTGGCGCCCGATCTTCTTTCCGGCATGGCGCCCAACGGCGGCCGCACGCCCGATTTTCCAGCAGGCGGTGTGGGACCGGCCATTGGCAAGCTCAATCCGGATCAGATCACCGCCGATCTGAACGCCGTGGCCGATTACGGCATCCATTTGCCCGCCGCCAACGGTAAGCTATTCGTCGCCGGATACTGTTGGGGCGGAAGCCAGAGTTTCCGCTTTGCGACGAATCGGGGAGATCTCGCTGCGGCGTTCGTCTTTTACGGCGGCCCACCGAACAAAGATGATATGGCGCGAATCAAAGCTCCGGTCTACGGTTTCTACGCTGAAAACGACGCGCGCATCGGCGCCACCATTCCTGACACCGTAGCCGCAATGAAGGCCGCGGGCAAAGTTTACGAACCGGAAACGTACGCAGGCGCGGGACACGGTTTCATGCGCGCCGGCGAAGATCCAAGCGGAGCGGAAGCCAATCGCAAGGCGCGTGCCGACGCCTGGGAACGCTGGAAGAAGCTCTTGAGTAAGTAGTTTTCCATGCGTGCCGTTTTGCTCACCCTGCACCCTACCGCATCATCGGCGACGTGAAATGCGCGGCAGATCCATCGCAGAGCTACGCGCTGTATCTGCCCTCGAATTATTCCCCCAGCCGGTCCTGGCCCGTGATCTTCGGCTTCTCTCCGGTGGCGCGCGGTCGCGTTCCACTAGCGATTGAAAAAAATGGCTCGCCCGGCCGTAGGTTCACTTGGGTTTCGCGGCAGGCGCAGCGATCTCTTGCTCGATGGCCGGCAACCGATACCGCTCGGCCAGAGAATCCGCATCCACCGAGCCTTCGAATTCCTTACCACGCAGGTCCGTCGCCAATCGCCGTAACTGCCGGACATATTCGGCGGATTTTCTTCGCGCCGCATCGTCCAATCCTGCGCCGGCATCATCTATCTCCGCGATCCGCTCCTTTTCGAACTGATCCACCGCGGCCCCGAGCTTTGCCCGCGCCTCAACTGCCGCGGGCCCCTTCGCCGCAAAGAACGCCCGGTTGTCGGCCAGCAGCGACGCGAGATCGCCGCGCACTTTGCCCGTGGCCGCCCGCCAGCTTTCAAGCGCTGCATTCGCGGGCTCGGCCGGCCGTTGATACGCGGTAGGCTTCGCCGCGCTCGGCGAATCGTAAATCGCGTTGAATACCAGCTTGTACGTGCCGTGCGATTGGCCACGCCACTGCGGACGGAACCCGAACAGATACACGCGTCCATCGCCATAGAAAACCTCGAGTGCCGCAGCTTTTCCCTGGAGGCGCTCCGGATGCAGCAGATAGCCGCTGGCCAGCGGGTTCCGTTCCTTGGGGTAGGAAGCCAGAATCGTGCCGCGGAACCCGCTCTTGGTATCGAACGCAGGCCCGCGCTCGAACATGACGATCGGCTCACGCGGCATTCCCCACAACGCCGGATGATTCACGTCGCGAAGCTCCACTCGCAGGAGCGAACCCGAGCAATAAAACTGATCGTCATTCAACCCGTCCAAAATATTGCTTACAGGAAGGCCCAGGCTCGCGATAGCCATGAGCGAAGCATTGTTGAAGGCGATGAGTGTGCCACCGGCGCGCACAAACACGCGCAACGCCTCGGCGCCAGTCTCTCCGACGCCGCCCGAATATTCGCCCAAAATGGTGCCGGGAGCAAAACCATTCATGATCTGCCTTGTTCCAGCATCGGGGATGATGATGGCGTCCAGCCGGTCGCGCAAGTGCCCGGCTTGAATGTCGCCATTGCGCAGGGTCACAGGCGCGAAGCCGTAGTTTTCAAGAATCCAACGCGTCCAGCCTTCGTCGATGTTTCCGGTCCAGGAGCGATACAGGCCGACGCGAGGTTTCTTGGTGGCCATGGTGTCTTGCGGCGGCTTCGCGGCCGCCTGCGCGGTGACGGAATGCTTGCGTGCGATTTCTGACAGGCGTTCGCGATCCAAGCCGGAAACGATGATGTCGCCAGATGCGGAGAAGCTCACCTGGCCGCCGCTCGAGAGAATTTGTTGATGGCGGCGAAACTGTTGTTCGGTTGGTGGCTCAGCGAGTAGCTGGACCCTGTTCCCTGCACGCCGCCCGGCGGAGGCGTCACGTGGTCGATCAACTTCAGCGCCGCTCGCTGGCTATCGTTGAGTGGCTCGGAAACGACCGCCGTCTCCACACCCATCTGCATCGGGAGCGTCCAACCCGCGACATCGTAGGGACGCATGGGCGGTCCGTTTGGAAACTGGCGCAAATCCGGATACTGCTGCGTCTCGAACAATTCCTTCACCAGCGGCGAGAATGGCTGGTCCATCAGGATCACCCAGGCGCCCTTGTACTCGCGGCTATTGGCCACGAACGGCTGCTCGGCCTCATGCACCTCAATGCCATTGATCAGCAGCTTCTCTACCAGCGTGGCGGCGGTGGGAAGATCGCGCTGTTCGCGCGGGATCACGTATGCGAAGGGCGGCTCTTTACGGAATCGCTCGATGTTGTCGCGCGCGGCTTGATACCGGTTATAAAGCAGTGTCTCGCGATATTTCGCCGCAGTATCGAGCACGGCCATGGACGCGCCCTCCATATAGCGCACCGCATCCGCGAGCCGCCACCAGCCGCCTTTCCACGGGCTGCTGTAAAAAACTTCCGACATCAGTTGCTGGCGATCCTTCGGGAATTCGTCGACAGTATAGAAATGCGGCGTCGCGTAATGATAGAGCGCGGTCTCCGTGAAAAAGGAAATGCTGTTTCGAAAGATGTGCGTGAAGTCGAGAAAACCCGGATACCAATTGTCGAAGCCCACGCGATGCACCGCTCCGGGCATCTGATGTTCGTCCAGATAGGCCGCCATGTTGATGCCCAGCACATTGAGCCAGCGCGCCATCAGGGGATTGATGTTCGAAGAGATGGGCTCGGTGAAAGGCGGAATGAAGATGCGCGTGGGAAACGGCGCTGTCTGGTGATGGCAATAAAAGATAACCGGGTCCCACTCGATTTCCGCGCGCGTTACATCGCGCGACTCCAGCATGTTGTTCATGTAGCCGTCGCGATTGTTGTCGTGCCCCACATACTCCTGATACAGATCCGGCAGCGGACTCACCTCGTACGGCGTCCCCACGTTCTTGCGATACCACGCCACCACTTCATTCTGGCCGTCCGGATTCAGTGTGGGCCATAGCATGAGAATGACGTTCGAGAGAATCGCATCCACTGCGGGGTCGCCTTGGGTCGACACAAGTTTGTAGGCCAGAAGAATGGATTGCTGAGCTCCGGCAACCTCGGTGGAATGGAGTCCGCCATCGATGTGCACAATGGCCTTGCCATCGTGCGCCAGAGCTTTGGCCTGATCGTCCGAGAGCCCGCGACCCTCCGCCAAGCGGCGCGAAATGTCCTTGTACTTGTCGATCTGGGCGAGATTCTGCGGCGAGGAGATGATGGCAATTTCCCAATCCTGGCCACGCGTGGTCTTGCCCACCGAGATGAGCTTGATGCGATCCGAAGCGGCTGCCAGCTTGCGGAAATAATCGCGCGACTCGCCGTAATTGGCGAGGTAGAAATCATCGCCAGGTTTGTGGCCGAGCACGGATTCGGGAGTTGGGATTGTTTGGGCGGTCGCGGTTAGAGTCAGGAGGAGTGCGGGGAGGATTTGGTTCATCTGCATCTTCATGATGGTAGCGGACAAGACGGAGTCTTGTCCTACGGGGAGTGTCCCCGCGCTGACGCTTGGGGCTACATTGCGGCGGTTCATTTAGCATAGGGCGTCGACGCTATTGAGGATTCGCGCGTTGCGCGGGGTTCGGAATCCGTGGAGGGTGAAACTTTCGACCTTCCAGGCCTGGTTCAGGCGCATGGTGCATTGGGCGAACGCTTCAATTTCGGTTTTGGAAAAAACGAAGCTCGCGCTCGAGGCGCTCGGCCTGGATTTCGCGGAGCTGGTTGAGGGTCTTTTGAAACTGGCGGGAGAGGCGCTGGCC
>PMOK01000313.1 GCA_003162425.1 Bryobacterales bacterium
GTATACCATGCGCCGGTATTGACCGCACTCCTGCGAACACAAGTGCCCGGGAACGATCTGGGCGTTCACACGAGTGTGAACGCAGCACGCAAAGTGCGTGCGCTACTTCAACGTCGCTAAAACGGCCTTACTCACTTTCGCGACTACGTTCACTTGCGGATCCACAATCTCCGCCACTTCGTAGCGCATGGATGATCCCAGCACAATGGCGGTTTCATTGGGTTTGAGGTGATAGTCATGCTCCAGCCATCGAGCCAGGCTGGTGGTGGCTTGCCGAAGCGCGTCCGGAAGCGAACCCGCGATTCCCATCGCCATAATGTATTCGTCGTTTTCAGCGCGAGGGCCGCCGCCCAAGCCTTCTCCCGAGATCAGGTTTACCGTGAACTCCACGTCCATGGATGTTTCCAGCGCGTCTCCGGTCAGTTCGCCGTCGCCTTGCGTGGCATGGCCGTCCCCAACGAATAGCGAAGCGCCCGGTTGGTTCACGGGGAGATAAACAGTAACGCCTTCCCGGATTCCGTTGTAGTCCATGTTGCCGCCCCACCCTCCCAGCCAGCCGGCTTGGAAGGTTTGTTTATCGGGAGGCGCAACCGCGACGCACCCGAGCATGGGCTGCAGCTTGACGCGGAAATTCTTGAGGTGCTCGGAAGGTTTGGCGAGCATCGCGAATCCGTTTTCGCGATCCAGCTTCCACTCGCTGCTGAACTTGTCGTTGTATTTGGCGTCTTCGATATACCCGGAATTCAGGGCGCTGCCGACAATGCGATCGCCGCTTTCCGCCGAGTCGCGATTCAGACGGATGCGGTTGAATTTCACCACCAGCGTATCGCCGGGCATGGCTCCCTCCACGTAGAACGGCCCGGTTTCGGGATTGCCACCGTTGGAGCGGCGCTTGTTGGTGGCATCCCGCCCTCCGGCGTCCACAGTAAAGGTGCGGACGGTATCGCCGGGATTGATGTGCAGCGCGGGAGGAATGGTGCCGGAAAAGAATCGGTGGAATTGTGTGGGCGTGAAATCGCGCGTTTGAGGAGCGGCGTGGACTACGACGGTGCGCCGAGCGGTCCACTCGAAATCGTCGTCACCGCGTTTTGCCGTTCCAGTGAGCTCGGCTCCGGAGAGATGGCCCTCTAGCTCACCGAACTTCTCGCCATCCGGCCGCGTGGCGGTCAGTTTCAGGGTGTCGCCCTGGAGCGTCCCTTCGATCTTCAATTCACTCAGGGTGCCCGAAACCTTGTTTCCATCGAGCTTGAGCTCCAGGTTGGAGTGACCGATCTCCTCGCCGAAGCTGACGAGAGTGAAGTTCCATTTCCCGGAGATGTCGGCTGCGGACATCGTGCCGAACGTAACAAGCAACAGGAGAGCAAGTTTCTTCATTGTCATGCGTCCTTTCAGATAGCGATCGAAGGGAAGACGAATAATTGCATCCAGAAGTTCCCTTGTAGACCGGCCACCGACTCAGATATCATACCCACCATGAACCCCAGCATGAACCGACGCTCGATGCTCAAGGCAGCCGCAGCGGCGCCGCTCACCGGACTATTGAATCAGGCGCGCGGCCAGACCGACGGCAGGATCAAGCAGTCTGTGTGCCGCTGGTGCTACGACAAGATGAGCCTGGACGATCTGTGCAAGAATGCGGTTCGCATGGGACTGAAGGGCATCGATCTGCTCAATCATCAAGATTGGCCGGCTGTCCAGAAGTATGGGCTGGTACCCTCCATGACGCCGGGCACGGTATCGATCCCCGTGGGTTTCAACCGCAAGGAGAATCATGAGAAGCTGATCCGGGAGACCAGGGAAAACATCGAACGCGCCGCTGCGGCCAAGGCGCCCAACGTAATTGTGATGTCCGGCAACCGGCGTGGAATGCCGGACGAAGAAGCCAAGGAAAACTGTGCGATTGGGCTGCGGCAGTTGACGCCGATGGCTGAAGATAAGGGCGTCACGCTGTGCCTGGAGCTGCTGAACAGCAAAGTGGATCACAAGGATTACCAGTGCGACCACACCGCTTGGGGCGTGGACGTGATGAAGCGGATCAACTCGCCTCGGATGAAGCTGCTCTATGACATCTACCACATGCAGATCATGGAAGGCGATATCATCCGCACCATTCGCGAGAACATCCAGTACATCGGTCATTTTCATACGGGTGGCGTGCCTGGGCGGCATGAGCTTGACGATACACAGGAGCTGAATTGGCGGACGGTCGCAAAGGCGATTGCGGATTTAAATTATCAAGGGTACATGGCGCATGAGTTTATACCCACGCGCGATCCAATGCAGTCGCTTGAAGAAGCGGTGAAGCTGTGCACCGTCTAGCTGCGGTACTCGCGTTTTTTGTATTTACCGCGCCTGCGCAAATCCGTCAACTTGATCCGGCTTTCATCGAACGCGCAGCACTGGAAGAATTGCAGGCCACCAAAACTCCCGGCGCCGCTGTGGCCGTGGTGATCAGCGATCAAGTAGTTTTCTCGCGTGGATACGGCGTCGCGAGCGTAGATACCGGCGCGCTGCTGACCCCCGATATGCTGTTCCGCTTAGGATCGACCACCAAGATGTTCACCGCGTCCGCCGTGGTGGGCCTGGCGCTCGAAGGAAAGCTTGATCTGAATGCGCCGGTGAGCCAGTACATCTCCGGACTGGACCCGGCCATCGGCCAGCTCACTGCCAATCAGCTGCTCAGCCATACATCCGGTCTTCACGATGAAGCGCCAATGTTCGGATCGCACGACGAAACAGCGCTCGGAATCGGGATCCACGCGTGGAAAGCGGATTTCCTGTTTGCGCCACCTGGCAGGATTTATTCGTATTCCAATCCAGGATATTGGCTGGCGGGCTATCTTGCCGAGACCGTCGCCGGGAAGCCTTACGCGGACGTAATTGCCGAGCGCGTCTTTTCGCCGCTGGGAATGACGCACAGCACGTTGCGCCCCAGCATGGCGATGACGTGGCCCTTGGCGCAAGGACACGAGATTCGGGATGGCAAACCGGCCGTGATCCGGCCCGCGGCGGACAATGCGTCGGGTTGGCCGGCGGGTTCGATCTTTTCGAGCGCGCTAGAACTGTCGCGATTCGTGATTGCGTTCATGAACGATGGGCGCCTGGACGGCCGGCAGGTTCTTCCGCCGAAATTAATTGCGATCATGGCGAGTCCGCATGCTGAGATGCCCGGCAGTGACGATCACTACGGATATGGCCTGCAGCTTTCGACAAGCCGCGGCGTGCACTGGGTGGAACACGGAGGGTCGCGGGCAGGCTATGAGTCAACCATTCGGATGGCGCCGGAGCGGAAGTTCGCGGTGATCATCGTCGCCAATCGAAGCGGGTCCGGAATGCCGAAACTCGCCGATGCGATCTCGGATTCCATGCTCGCGCTCGATCGTAAATCGGAGACGGAGCCTGCCACGCACGGGCTGGATGCCGCGGAACTGCGCCGATGCGCCGGTGTTTACGTAAACGGAACCAGCAAGGTTAGATTGGAAGCCGATGGCGGCGCGTTGAAAGCCAATATCGACGGGACCGTTGCGCGATTCACTCGTGCCGGCGACAAGTTTCTGATCGGCGAAGCGAACGGCGCGGTGCAACCTTCGAAACTGGTCCTGGTCCCAGATGCAAGCGGCCGGATTGAATTTGTTTTCGTCAACGGCCGGGCATTCCGCCGCGCCGACTAGCTGCAGCATGACATTGCGCCGCGCGTCCAAGCAGGATCTCCCATTTATCGTCGCGTTGGAGCAGCAGTTTCGCGGGCTCAACCTAGTCGGCGCCGATGATCTCCCAACGCATGAGCGGCGGATGAACGATCCGGATTGGCAATATTGGATCGCAGAGCATCAGGGCTCCCCGATTGGGCATGTGATCTTGCAAGGTATTGTGTCCGTCAACCGTTCGGTAGAGTTGATGCGAATTGTGATTTCGGAGCCCGGAAAAGGCTTGGGACGCATGGTTCTGGAGGCAGTGCTGAGCAATGCCTTCGACGAACTGTTCGCGCACCGTTTGTGGCTGGATGTGTTTGAGCACAATGCCCGCGCGCGCCACGTTTATCGTTCGGTTGGATTCGTCGAAGAGGGCGTGCTCAGGGAGTGCGTCAAGCAACAGGAACGATATGCATCGTTGGTGATGATGTCGATCCTGGAAAACGAATATCGGACGCATGTCCGAAAAATCCAATAACCGGCTAGCCAGTCCATGTATTCTGAATCCGATGTCGACGCGCGAATTGACTTTTATGCTGGCCCTGATAGCCGCCGTACCAGCCGGAGCTCAAAATGTGAAGGTGCCGCTGGACGGTCAGAACCGCCAGTTCTTTGACGATCTACTGGATCATCTCTCTGGCTCCTGGAAAATGACCGGACAAATTCTGGGACAACCGGTAACTCATCGGCTCGCCGCGGAATGGGCGCTCAACCACCAGTTCTTGCACTTTCATGAGAAGGACACTGCCGATCCACCTGCGTATGAGGTGGACGTTTATATCGGCTACGACAACATGAGCGAGCGCTACGTCGCGCACTGGCTGGACGTGTTTGGCGGACGTTATTCAGAGACGCTTGGGTTTGGTAAACGCGACGGAAACTCGATCCGGTTTCTGTTCGAATATCCCGACGGGCCATTCGTCAATACGTTTGTCTGGAAGCCTGAGCTGCGGAAATGGCAGTTCGTGCTGGAATCCAAGAACAGCGATGGTAAGTGGACCAACTTTGCGATTCTGGATATGAGCGCCGCCGGGAAGTAGCGTTGCCGCTGTAATATTATTCACACGACATTCACCGTCTTCTAACGAAACCGTAGTGATCCCTTGTTACAGTTCATTGAGTCGCGCCTCTAGATTTGGACGAAGAGGCCGAAAACTGTTCAACAAGAAAAGGTGAAAGTATGAAAAGAAAAGCTAAACTTCTCAGCTGTTTGACTGCGGCGACGGTGAATATGGTGTTCGCCGCGGAAGGTCCAATTCCCGGCGGTGTTCCGCGTCTGGACCATGTCTTTGTGATCATGATGGAGAATCATGGTTACAGTCAGGTTCTCACCAATCCGAACGCCCCTTACATTAACGAACTGGCCAATGCTGCGAACATGGCCACGAATTATTTCGCCATCGCTCACCCCAGTTCCACCAACTACCTGGAAGTGGCGGGCGGTTCAAATTTCGGTGTTCACACCGACAACTATCCGGACTGGCACAACGGTTCTTGCATAACCAATCTTGCGTCCAAGATCGTAGCCACCGACAATCCCGCGAGTCCGCCGATCTGCCCCATCGTTGGCACAGGCACGGATGCCGCGACGCCGGCCATCGATATGACCAATGAGACCACAGGCCCTCCCGGAGTACTCAATATCGACGGTGTTCAGTCGATTCCAGCCGCTAGCAACATTTCCGGCAAGACCATTGCCGATCAGTTGGCCGAGCGCGGCCGGACCTGGAAGAGTTATCAGGAAAGCTTGCCCTTGGGAAGCATCGACATGGTGAACTACAGCGACGGGTTCTTCACCAACCTTACCGATTTCACCACGATCAAACCGGCGCTCACGCCCGCCCTCTCGTCCAGCGACATCGTACTACTGTACGCGGCCAAGCACAATCCCTTCGTCTATTTTCGCAGCGTGCAGGAGGGCGACCAACCCGGCAGCAGCCTTGCCAACATTGTTGGTTTTGACGGACCGAACGGGCTTTATGCCGACCTTCGATCAGGCAATGTCCCGGCCTACTCTTTCGTGGTGCCGAATCAGTGCAACGATCAGCATGGACGGGGCAACGCTGGTCCCTTCTGTGCCTTCGATCCGAACGACGACGGTACTCAGGCGGGACTAAACCCGGCCTTGATCCAGCAAGGCGACGTGTCGGTGCGGCGCCTGGTAACCGCAATCAAGGAATCTCCCATGTGGTTCCAGGGGCAGAATGCGATCGTGGTGGTGTGGGACGAAAACGACTACAGCATCTCCCCCAACACGAACAAGGTACTGTTGATCGTGGACACTAGCTACGGAGTCCACGGCATCCAAAGCGCGCAACCCTATAACCACTTTTCCTTGCTGAAAACGATCGAAGGAGGCTTAGGGCTACCCTGCTTGAATCATGCCTGCGACAGTAACATTAGCGTGATGTCCGACCTTTTCGGGGCTAACCAATAGGCTCCTGTCCTCTAGCGCGCTACTGACCCAGAATTTCCAGGTAGCGCGCTACGGCTTCAATGCCACGGAAAAAATTCGGCAAATGCATTTTTTCATTTGGCGCGTGTAGATTGTCGTCCGGCAGGCCGAAGCCCATCATCACGCTGGGAATGCCCAGAAATTCATCGAAGGCCGCCACAATCGGGATGGACCCGCCGGAGCGGATGTACACCGTTTCTTTGCCGAACACCTGCTTCATCGCTTCCGCCGCCGCCTGGATGAACTTATTGTCCGGATTTACCAGCGAGGGCCGGGCGGAGTGGATCGGTTTATATTCGGCGGTGACGCCCTTGGGACACGCCGCGGCAATCGCTTTCTGGAGCTGTGCGGTGGCTTCGTCGGGATGTTGATCGGCAACCAGCCGCATGCTGATCTTGGCAACCGCTCGGGCCGGAATCACGGTCTTCGCGCCTTCGCCGGTGAAGCCGCCGCGAATGCCGTGCACTTCAAGCGTGGGCCGCGCCCAGGTGCGCTCCAGTAACGGAATCTCCGGCTCACCGACAAGCTCCTTGGCGCCCATTTCCTTTTCTGTGTATTCTTTCTCGTTGAGTGGAAGGCGTGCCCACGCGGCACGCTCCTTTTCGCTCGGCGCTTGCACGCGATCGTAAAACCCCGGAATCCGAATGTGTCCCTGCGCATCTTTCAAAGCGCACAGGATCTCCGCGATTGCTTGGATGGGATTCGGCGCTGCGCCGCCATAAATGCCGGAGTGCAGATCGTGATCCGCGCCCTGCACCCACAGCTCGCCATACACGATGCCCCGCAGCCCCACGCAAATGGTGGGTAGTTCCGGGGCGAACATTTCCGTATCGCAGATCACCGCGGCGTCTGCTTTGAGGCGCGCGGGCTTCGACGCCACGTAGCTCTCAATGTGCTCGCCTCCAACTTCTTCCTCGCCCTCCACCAGGAATTTCACGTTGATGGGAAGACGGCCATGCTGCTTCAGCAACCCATCCACCGCCTTAATGAGAATGTAGGTTTGGCCCTTGTCGTCCGCCGATCCGCGCGCGTAGATGTTGTCGTTGCGAATGGCCGGCTCGAACGGAGGCGTCTTCCATTCGTCCAACGGGTCCGGCGGCTGCACGTCGTAATGGCCAT
This sequence comes from Bryobacterales bacterium, assembly GCA_003162425.1. Taxonomy (GTDB): domain Bacteria; phylum Acidobacteriota; class Terriglobia; order Bryobacterales; family Bryobacteraceae; genus Palsa-89. The sequence goes on from PMOK01000313.1 coordinate 7,267, forward strand.
AAAACAGGAGCGTCGGTTTCCCGGGAGCGCCCAGCCACTCGGCGTATACCAGCGGATTCCCTTGTCCTTCGATGAGCTGCGCTTGATTGAGGCCGGCTTTCGTCAGCTCGTCGCGGACGAACTCGGCCGCCTTCTGAATATCCGGCTTGTGTTCGGAGAGCGTACTGATGCTCGGAATGCGAAGGAACGTCTTGAGTCCCTCCAGATAATCCTGATGATGCTGTTGATAGTAGTTCATGGCTTATTTAATCGTAAACGTTGTGAAGACCAGTCCGAGCGGCCGCGTTTCTCCAGGAGGTTCCAGCGTGCGGCTCACCTCGATTTCAAGCTCCACCATGGGCCGTCCTACGAATTCGGCAGGCCATGGGAACTTCAAGGCGAAGAGCTGATCCGGTTGGGTCAAAATGGAAGTTCCCAGTGCAATTCCGTCCGCTTGAAATGAAACTTGGAGCGGGCCTTGAGCCAGCACTGCTGCCGGACAATATCCGCTGGCCTCCAGGACCTGTCCCTGTTTGGTGGGGCCGTGGATTTTCAGAGTTGCTCGTTTGGGCATCCAGCGATAGCCGCGTTCGGCGGGATACCAGGTTGGGCCCAGGCGGTTTTGAAACATCGGATCGGATATATCGATGAAGTCGGGATGCCTCTCGGCATATTCCGCCGCTACGGTTTTAAGATACTGCTGGGTTATATCGTGCAAGCTTCGCCCTTCGAGGTCAAAAACACTACCGTGTCCGTTACGCAGCAGGGGCACGGCGTCATCCACGTTGACGAAGAAACGGGACGTGTCGCAGCCCCATTCCGGATGCGGTTGAATGGCTTTGGCGGAGGCGGGAACCACATAAGTATGATAGATTCCGAGGAGCCGGAATGGGTTGTCGCAGAATCCGCTCCAAAACAGATCGTTGTCGATGCCGCTCAGCAGAACCACTTCCCTGAGATGAAGCTTCTGCTGTGATTCCAGCCCTTTTATCAAATATTTCATGCGGCGTGAATTGTTGTAGTGATACTTCTCCGCCATGTGATCATCGGCGATCGACAAGGTGAAATACCCGACGGCAAGTGCCGCGGCAACTCCCAGCGTGAGCGCTTGCCTGCTGGATGCAATCGCCCAGGCTGCCAGAATCGAGAGCCCGATGGCGGGAACGATGACGTAATACTCGGTGAAGTGATTCTTAAATGGCAAAAGCGGCGTCAATACGATGACGAACCAGACTGCCAGAAACAATGCCTTCCATTCGCCGGTGCGCAGCTTCCGGTAGACGAAGGCCGCCAGCCCGGCGGTTGCGAGCATTGCGAATCCGATTCCAAGCCACAACGGGCGCCAGTCTGTTTGAGAATCGCGCACGGCGCCGATCGCGAACGCCCAATATTTCCAGAGCATCGTGAATAGGCTGCTCCCGAAGTACATCTTATAGTGTTCGTCGGTCGATGTCGGAATCAAAAACAGGTGAACCATCGTGAACAGTGCCGACGGAATGAACAGATAGAGAGTCCTTCGAAAATGCTGGCGCGCGCAGCACAGCGCGTAGCCCGCCGCTATCGCCGGGTACACCACGTTCAACTCCAGAGCACCGAATCCCAGCAGGAACACTGCCCATTGCCAGATCCAATATTTCACCTTGCCAGTGTTGATGTAAGCCAGGAACAAGCGAAACGCCAGAAGAATGAAAAAAGCTTCGGCGATCTCGTTGTAAGCGGAACTCCAACTGATGGCTAATGCAATTCCGGCATTTGCCGTCCAGAGCAGGGCAGCCAGGAATCCGGCCGTGTCCGATCCAGTCAGCCTGCGCGCAATTTGAATCAGAAGGGCGATGTTAGCGAACTGAGTAAGAAATACCCAAATTCGGAACGGCGGCGATTCCAATCCGAATACGGAGCTGAAGACTAGAAAGAATAACCGCTCGCTGAGAGTGCGAACTGTGCCTTCGGCCTGCGGGCTAAACAATACGTGTATGAGATCTCGGGGAGTGTGGAGCTCGAGCCGGAGCCCAAGCCAGGCAAAGTCATCACCGAAAAACCAAATCTTCAGCGCGAGCCAATGCACCACCAGGCAGAACAGCATGGGCAGGCCGTAGTAGAGGATTTGCCGGGAACGGGGAGACATTTAGGCAGGCGGCAGGAGGCAGGCGGCAGGCGGCAGAAAGCGGGATCGACTCCTACGACTGACCAGGGAAGCTTGGGAGCTGGGGCCTGCAGCCTGCCGCCCGGCGCCTGCGCTTAGTCGCCGCACTTTTCAACTTCCACCAGACAACTATAGAACGTCGCGCCGCCGCCCATATCAGTGAGGCGATCGGAGGTGAGCGCGTTCACGTTGAGACCGTCCGGCGATAGCTTGTTCCAGCGAACCGAGGGCGCGCATACCACGCCCGAACGAACCTCGCCGTCCACTTCCGCCACCAAAGTACAACTACCGCGCGCGTTGAACATCCGGACTCGGTCGCCGCTTGTGATTCCACGCGGTTCCGCATCGGCGCGGTTCAACAACAACACGGATGTCTGGCGATGCGTCCAGGATTGATTGCCGAAAGTAGAGTTCATGCTGTCATGGCTTTTGGCGGAAATCATTTCAAGCGGAAATTTCGAACGTAATTCCGCCGCACCTAAACGCGACTCGGTGGGCGGTTGGTAGTCCAACGCCTCAGCATGAAAGTTGCACTTGCCGGAAGCTGTACCGAATCCACCCTGGGCGAACGGCAGAAAAGGTTGTCCCTCGGGCGAGACATTCAGGCGGACAGAACGCTCGCGCTCCAGTTGCTCGATCGTGATTCCTTTAACGAAAGGATGCTCGGAGTTGAGCAGGGTCCGGATCATGTCATCTTCCGAATCGAGAAAACATTGGTCCTCAAACCCCATTCGCTCGGCCAACAAACGGAAAATGTCGACGTTCGATTTGGTCTCTCCCGGCGCGGGAAGGGCCGGCCGCGCCAGTTGTAGATAGTAATGGCCGTAGGCCAAATAGAGATCCGTGTGCTCGAGAAAAGTAGTCACCGGAAGCAGAATGTCAGCATGATCGGCGGTGTCAGTTTGGAACTGTTCCAGCACCACTGTGAACAGATCCTCGCGCCGCATCCCCTTGAGCACCAGGTTCTGGTTGGGAGCGATGGCCGCAGGATTCGAGTTGTACACGATCATGGCTTTCACCGCTGGATGGTCGAGCGTGGTTAGAGCTTTGCCCAGTTCCGACATGTTGACGATGCGTGCCTCGCGCCTCAGCGGAGAAACGTATTGGAGCTCGGGCATCTCCAGAGCTTCTTTGTTCAAGCGGAACGACTGGCTGGTGGAGAGCTGCAAGCCTCCGCCGATTTCACGCCACGAACCAATCAGGGCAGGGAGCGCGGCGATAGCACGGACGGCAGTGCCTCCACGCTCGCTTCGTTGCGTCCCATAGTTCACCCGGATCACGGCCGGCCGCGTAGTGGCATATTCTCTTGCAAGCGAAACTACATCGGCACGATCAATACCGGTGAGCGCTTCCACACGCTCCGGCGGATATTTTGCAGCCAGTTCTTTCAGTGCGTCGAATCCCTCGGTATAACTCGCGACGTAATCGGCGTCGTGCAGATTTTCCCCGATGATGACGTGCATCAGGCCCAGGGCGAGCGCCAGGTCGCTGCCTGGGAAAATGCTGAAGTGCTTATCGGACAGCCGTCCGGTGCGATTTCGAACCGGATCGATGGTATAGAGACGGGCGCCGTTGCGCCGGGCGTCCACAATAAAGGGCCACAGATGGACGTTGTTGCCCAGAATGTTCGCGCCCCAGGCGATGATCAGCTTGGAGTGGCGGAACTGCTCAGGCTCAGTGCCGTATTTGAAGCCGAGCATTGCCGCCAGTCCTGCTCCACCGGCTGAAGAGCAAATGGTCCGATCCAGGCGCGACGCTCCCAACCGATGAAAGAAACGGCGATCCATGCCGCCCCCGTTGAGCAGACCCATGGTGCCGGCGTAGCTGTAAGGCAAAATGGCTTCCGAGCCGTGATCGGCGGAGATCGATTTCAATCGGACGGCGATAGTCCCGAGCGCCTCGTCCCATGAGATGCGTTCAAACTTTCCCGCACCTTTCGATCCGATGCGTTTCTGCGGATAGAGCAGCCGCTCTGGCGAGTACTCGCGCTCCAGATAGCGCGCGACTTTTCCACACAGAAATCCACGCGTGATCGGGTGAGTTGGATCACCCCGCAGGTGGCTCCCTTTTCCGCCGTCAACGTTCACCAGCAGCGAGCAGGTGTCGGGACAATCCAGTGCACAGACCGAGTGGCGAACCTCAGGCATTTCTTTGATTATAGTCGGGTGGGTCTCCGGCTTGCCACTGGCGGGCAAGACACTGGCGGCCAAAACATTTCCCCTTACTCACGTGCGGGGCTACCTGGCCAAGGCGATTGCCAACAGCACGGCACGTTGCGTACCCTGCCAGGAATCCGTGGTGTCGAAAGTTTCGTTTAACGTGTGAACGCCCGATCCTGAGCCGCCGCCTCCGATGGTGATGGCCGGGATATTCATGTTCATCGGAACATTGGCGTCGGTGGAACCTTCGCGCAGGCCTTCCACAATCCCCAGCGTGCGCGACACAGCCAAAGCAGTTTGAACAATGGGCGATCCTTCCGAAGTCTGGCCCGCTGGACGAAGCCCCACCAGTTCGGGCGAGGCGCTGACCTTGCCGCGGTTGTTCCAGCGCCGGTTTTCCTCACCCACCGCTCCTTGGACCGCCGCTAGAAATTCGTCGTCCAGCGTCTTCAAGGACGAAACATCGGCGGAGCGCATATCCACCTCCATCCACGCGTCAGAGGGAATCGCGTTTATGGATGTGCCGCCTCCCACGCGTCCGACATTGAACGTGGTTTTCGGATTAGTAGGTACTTTGAAATCGGAGATCTTCGCAATGGCGCGGCCCATGGCCTGAATCGCATTGGCCATTCCGAACGCACCGTAACTGTGTCCCCCTGGGCCTTTGAACGTTACTCGATACCGCATGCTGCCAACGCCGATATTCACGATGCTCAGGCCGTTTCCATCCACGGAAATGAACTTGTCGATCTGGCCCGGCATGCTTTCGTAGAAAAGATTCTTGACCCCTCGGAGATCGCCCAGGCCTTCTTCACCGACATCCGCGACGAACGTTATGGTACCCGGCGTTTGCACCTTGGCCTGATCCAATGCCTGTATCGTGGCCAGCATCACGGCCAGTCCACGGCAATCGTCGCCGATCCCGGGGCCTTTCAGGATATGGCCCTCACGCGATACTTTTACAGCGGTTTCTTCCGGAAACACTGTGTCGAGGTGGGCGCTGAAAAGCAGATTGGGGCGTGGGGATACTCCCGGCCGCGTACCGATCACGTTGCCGGCTTTGTCAATGCGAACATCTTTGAGGCCAAGATCCACGAATCGCTGTTTTAGGTCGAGCCCACGTGTGGTTTCGTGGAAGGGCGGGGCAGCAATCTCACAAACTTGGATTTGACGCTCGATGGTCTGCGGCTCATTGCTTTTTGCGGCTTCGAGCGCGGCTTTCACGGCGGGATCGTGCAGCAGTTTCTGCGGATCCTGCGCGAGACAGATCAAAGCGGTGAGGGCGGACAACAAGAGGAGCCGATTATTTTGCACTGACCTGATTATCGCAACGGTTAGGTTTTGGGTGCGCTAGCTCGGTGGGCCATCAATCAAATGCTCCAGCGTGTGTCGTACCTCGGCCGGCGAATATGGCTTCGAAAAAAACGCGTTCGCACCCAGCTTCGCGAGCCGCGTCGGTATGCGTGGATCGCTATCTCCGCTGATTACCAGAATCGGCAGGGAGGAGCGCCAGGGCCGCCCGCGTACTGCTTCAATCAGCTCGAATCCGTTCATGAGCGGCAGGTGCAGGTCAGTTACGAGCGCGCAAACTTCGTTGGCGTCCAGCCATTCCAACGCTTCTTCGGCTGACGTCACCGATTGCACCGCCAGATTCGGAAGCTTCATAAGAGCCATTTCCAGCGTGTCCCGGCACAGTTCGGTGTCTTCGACTATCAGCACAATGCGAGTCATGGAAGCCTAGGGTAGGAAACGATAGCCGACTCCATGAACAGTGAGAAAGTGGCGAGGGTTGCCGGAATCAGGCTCGAGCTTCTGCCGCAGGCGCACTACGTGAGCATCCACGGTTCGCGTGTTTGGGAACGAATCGTATCCCCAGACCGAGTTGAGAATCATTTCCCGTGTCAGCGCGCGGTCGGGATTTTGAAGGAAGAATGTGAGCAGATTGTATTCCGCCCGCGTGACCTTCAACTCCTCGCCGCGCCTGGTTACCACGCGCCGCGTCAGATCCACCTCCACATCCGCAAACCCTATCACCCGCGTGTCTTCTGGTGTTGCGCGCCGCAGGACTGCGCGGATGCGCGCGAGCAGCTCACGCGCGCCAAATGGCTTCACCACGTAGTCGTCAGCGCCGATTTCGAGCAGCTGCACCTTATCCATCTCGCCACACATGGCGCTGAGGACGATGAGCGGCGTTGTCATTCCAGTGGCTCGCAGTTGCCTGCACACTTCTTCGCCGCTGAGCCCCGGCATCCGCAGGTCGACTAGAATGAGGCCGGGCTTCAATTCCACGGCTTGATTGAAGCCGCTGGCGCCATCGCCCGCCAGTAGGGCGTGGAAACCCTCCTGCTCCAGCATCACGCCGATGGTGTCCCGAAGGCTACGGTCGTCGTCGATCACCAGAACAGTCTGCATGCCCAACGAAATTGTAACCGAGCAACTTGCCAACCTGACAGGCATCCGTCGGTTTTTACAACACTTTTACAAGTTGGCAATGTCCCCTTACGGCATGATCGCGGGGTTGGCAGACGAAAGCGTCTGCCCCACCTTGACGTGCAAAGGTTTACATGCCCGTGGGGGAGGCGCTTTCGCCTGCCAACAATTTTTTCCCAGCGTTAGCGCGGGGGCTCAGGAAACAACACGGACCGCATTTTTCTCGCAAATTGTGCCTCTGAAAACTGCGACGCCCACACTTGCAGCTCGCGTGGCTGAACCTGATTTTCACGCCGCTCCCAACGTTCGATGGCTTCTCGCAGCGATTCATCGCTGGCCTCGCTAAAGAAAATGCCACCCTGAGGCTTGTCAATCGGGACGGTTTCGAGCGCGCCCCCTCGGCCCAATGCGATGACTGGCTTTCCGCTCGCCAAAGCCTCCACGGCGGTGATCCCGAAGTCTTCCTCGCCCGGCATCAGGAATGCCCGGCACCGGGAATACAAGCCGCGCAGTTGGTCCTCGCTGGCTTTCCCGCAAAACTCGATGCTCCCATTCGAGATTCGCTTGAGCGCCTTATATTCGGGACCGTCTCCGACTACGCGGAGTTTTCGGCCTGTAGCAGCGCATACGCGGATGGCTGAATCCAGGCGTTTATAAGCAACGAGCTCGGATACGATCAGGTAATAATCTTCTGCCGGTCCTGAGTAGAACGTCTCAACTGCAACGGGCGGCGAGACCACCAATGACTCGCGGCGATACGTTTTCCAAATGCGCCGCTTCACGTTTTGGCTGTTGGCCACGAAATCGTCCACCCGCGCCGCCGACGCATAATCCCACAGCCGCAAATAGTTGGCGAACGGTGTGATCAGCGCGCGCTTCCAACGCGAGTGTGTCCAGTCGTTGCGATAAGCGGGATACAGGTCCCACAGGTAGCGCATCGGTGTGTGGCAATAACAGACGTGCCGTGTGGTGGAAGGGGCGATCACGCCCTTGGCAGGCCCGGACTCGCTCGACACCACCAGATCGTAATCACGCAGATCGAGACTTTCCAGTGCCATCGGCATCAAGGGAAGAAGCGAACGGTAGTGTTTTCGAAGGGGCTGCAGGAAGGAGGTGTGAACGCGATGCGAGCGAATGGCGGGCGACACGGCATCGGGATCGTAAAACAGCGTGAAAATGTCGGCGTCCGGCAGCAAGCGGCACAGCGCCTCCACCACCTTTTCGCCGCCGCGCAGGTTCAGCAGCCAGTAATGAACGATCGCTGCGCGCATGGACCCTTTGCCCTCATTGACTATCGTAGGAAGTATGCCATGCTTGGCTGACGCATGAATCGGCCGTCCGAGTACAGCCGCGAAACGCTCCAGCCGCGCTCCACCAGTTGGCGCATGCTGGCAGACACCGCGACCGTGGGAGGCTGGACCGCCGCTGTTAAGGTGGCTGGCGCCGTCAAAGTGATCCTGGCCGCGCGGCTCTTCGGCGCCGGCGATGCCATGGATGCGTTCCTCATCGCGTTTCTCCTGCCGGCCTTTTTCATGGATATGCTGGCCGGCCCTCTGGATTCGGCACTGATTCCCGCGTTGATCGAATTGCGACAAAAGCAAGGAAAAGCCGCGGCGGAAGCGCTTTATTCAAACGTGTTAGCGGCCGCGGGTGCGGGATTTGTTATCGCTGCCTTGGGTGCCGCAGCAGTTTCCGGCATTGTTCTTCCCTTGCTTGCTCCCAGTTTCGGGCCCGATAAGCTGGCTTTAACCGAGCGGCTGCTGCTGGTGATGATCGCAGTGGTGCCGTTCGGCAGTTTGGCGTCCACCTGGCGCGCGGTGCTGAATTCCGAGCACCAATTCGCGTATTCCGCCGCGGTGCCTCTGATCACGCCCATCGCGTCCATCGTGGCGTTGCTCGGCGGCGGGAAGCAATACGGCGTGATGGCGCTGGCCATCGCAACCCTGGCCGGCGGAACGCTGGAGGCTATTGCCGCCGGTATCGGCGTCAAGCGTGCCGGTTACCCGATGGTCCCGCGTTGGGCAGGCGTCACAGCATCGTTGCGTCAAGTTGCAGATCAATACGCGCCGCTGGTGGCGGTCACTCTAGTCATGACCGGGAGTGCGTTGGTGGATCAAGGCATGGCTGCTCGATTGGGCTCCGGCAGCGTGGCTGCTTTGAATTACGGCACGCGGTTGCTGGGTGTGCTAATCGTGATCGGCCCCACTGCGGTTGGTACCGCTGTTTTGCCACACATTTCTGTAGGAGCCATGCTCGGCGATGCACACGTGCTGCGCCGCACCTTGCGAACTTACGGCCTCGCCATCCTGGCGGTGATTCTGCCTGTGACCGCCGCGCTGATGTATTTCTCGGAGCCGATCATTCGAGTTCTCTTTCAACAGGGTGCATTCAGTGAAGCAGCCACGCACCTGGTATCGATGGTACAGAGAGCGTCGTTGTTGCAATTGCCGATTGCGGTTTTGTTAGCTCTCGAAATTCGACTGACATCGGCGCTCAAAGCGAATCACTTGTTGTATCGCGTGGCCGCGCTGAGCCTGGCGCTAACGCTTGTTTTGGACTACGGATTCATGCGTTGGTGGGGCGTGGTTGGCATCGCACTTGCCGGATTTGCTATCCGGTTTGTTTCCTGTTTGTACCTTTCTTGTAAAATATCCCTTGCGCGTACTTAAACCGCTGGCTTTCAGCCGTCAAATGACGTAATCTGACAACGAATGACCGAGAAAAGCGTTCTTCAAATGGTGCTTCCCGATCCCGTGCTTTCGGCGTTCGACCTGCCTCTGCGCGCGAGGTTTTACCCTTTCGGATTTCCGCTTGACCTCGCTACCAACTCGGCCCACGTAATACAAGCCGCGGAGGAAGGTTGGGGACAGTTCACGCAGCAATTCGACGCGACGCCCGTGCGAATGCATCTGGGTGTAGCCGCGAGCAGCAATGCTCAGATGCCCACCGATTCCGTCTTCCGCTCGCGCGAGCATCTGATGTTTTTCGCCGCAGACTCCGAGAATTTCATGGTCTGCGACTTTAAACAGAATTTCGCGTTCGGCTGGATCAACGAGCTGGTCGCAGCCGATCACGGGCTGGTCCGTTACCGTTTTCTGACCGCGGCTGGGTTGACTCTGATTGAGCAACAGTCCGGTGCATCGTTGCACTGTGGACTGGTGGTTCGGAATGGCAGCGGCGTGGCGCTTATGGGTGATTCGTTCGCAGGGAAGAGTACGCTCTCCTACGCCTGTGCTCGCGCCGGTTGGACATTCGTTTCGGACGACGGGGTCCAGCTGGTGCGTGACCGTTCGGACCGCTATTCGGTGGGAGATCCTTATGCGATTCGTCTACGCGAAGATGCGGGCCGGCTTTTTCCGGAATTGCAGGATCGAATGCCGGTTAAGCGTCCAAACGGCAAGATCGGCATCGAAATATTTACGAGCGAGCTGCCGATTCAAAGCGCCCCCGGCTGCTCCATCGACCACATTGTTTTCCTCAATCGAAACGAGCCCGGTCCGGCGCGTATCCGGCGCTACCCGAAAGACGAGGCGCTCAGTTGGTGCGAACGCTACGTTACGTTTGGCGCACGCGAAACGCGCGAGGCGCAAATTCGATGTTATGAACGCTTGATGACTGCGGGCATTTGGGAGATGCGTTACAGCGATCTCGATGACGCTATTTCCCGGCTCGAACAACTGGTGGATTCCGGAGGCTAGCTATCCATGACTAAACCCGAGCGGTCGTGCCGGTTTATTCTGTTCCTTGCCGCGCTTGTATTTCTCGCGCTTCTTCTGGTCCTGGCGCTTCCCGTGGAAGCTCAGGTTTCCTCTGGAAGCCTGCTGGGCGATGTGCGCGACGAAAAAGGCGCGGTCATCGAGGGCGTCGAAATCCAAGCCACCAACACAGCCACTGGTTTCGCCAGGAAGGCGGCCTCGAACGCCTTCGGCAGCTACAGAATTGACGATCTTCTTCCCGGGGCGTACACAGTCACCGCACAGCGCGATGGTTTTCAGACAGTGGCCGTGTCGCCCGTTTTTGTTGAGCTGAACAAAAAATCGCATCTCGACTTCGATCTGCATCTCGGATCCAGCCACGAATCCATCACCGTGACCGCGCACGTTTCGTCGCTTCAAACCGACGATGCGTCGGAAGGCTATCTGCTAGGCTCTGATTTCTTCGAGGCGCTGCCGCTGCTGGGACGCAACATCATTACCCTGGTGACTCTCGGGCCGGGGGCCATTCCGCGCCAGCTTGGCGGATTCACGCACGATATTAATAACGACCAACAGGGGAATCGCGGGGCCGTCGCCTTCAATGCGCCCGTTAACGGAGCGCGATCGGACGAAAACACCTATATTGTGGACGGCGGTTACGACACGGACCAAAATGTCCGCGCTATTTCCGTCGTCCCGTTGATGGAATCCGTTGAGGAGTTCCGAATTCAAACCTCGCTCGCTGGAGCCGAGTTCGAGCAATCCCTCGGCGCCGTCATCGATATCGTAACCAAGCCCGGAGGCTCGAAGTTTCATGGCAACGCGTTCGAATTTCTCCGCAATGAAGCCACCGACGCTCGGGGCTTCTTCGAAGTGCCTGGACTGCAGCGAGGCGTCTTTCGCCAGAATCAATACGGCGGAACTGTGAGCGGCCCCGTGGCGGCGTCCACGTATTTCTTCGCCTCTTTCGAGGGGTTGCGAAACCGCTCTGCTGAGGCCACGCAACATTCGGTACCGGATGCGGCCGTGCGAGGCGGCAATTTCTTCGGCGGTATGCAGATCTTCGACCCCTTGACCCTCACTTCCGGAGGCACCCGGGCGCCGTTTGCAAACAACGTGATTCCCTTGAGCCGCATCGATCAGGCTGCCGCGAAGTATCTGGCCGCTTATGAGCCGCTGCCGAACTACCCGCTAGCCAATGGATTCGACTATGTGGATGCGACGCCCAACCGCGACCATTCCGACAACGGTTCCATTCGCCTGGACCGGGCGTGGGGCGAGCGCAACCGTATCTTCGTCCGCTATACCATCAACGACGAGCGCGCCGACCTGGCTGGATCGTTTCCCGCCCTGCCCACCTTGGAGACCACGCGCGCGCAGCAGGCCGTCATAGGACACACTTACGCCGGTCCATCGTGGGTGAGCGAAACGCACTTCTCCTTCATGCGGCTGCGTGTCTTCGATCTGCCGCAGAACGCTTTCGGCTCGAACGTGCTCGCCAATTTAGGAATCACAGGCTTGTCGACCAATCCGTTCAGCTATGGCCTGCCCGCGCTGACCGTCACCGATTACGAGACCGTGCAAGACTCCGATAATTTGCCGCAAACGCAGCGCGACAACACCTGGTATTTCTCGAATGGCTTTTCGCGGACCTCCGGCCGTCACACCTGGAAAGCCGGGTTTCAGTTCACGCACTTCACCATGGCGTATTTGCAGAGCCTGTTCGTGCGCGGTAATTTTATATTTAACGGAACTTATACGAACGACCCGAATAATCCGAACAAAACTGGCGATGCAATGGCCGATTTTCTGTTGGGTTATCCGGCCGAGACGCAGCGCGCAGTCGGCAATGCTCAGGCCTACCTGCGCCACGATAACTACGCCGGCTACATTCAAGACGACTGGCGCGTGACGCCGCGCATCACTATTTCGGCCGGGTTACGCTACGAATACTTTACGCCGTTTACTGAAGACCGCGGCAATCTTCTGAACCTGGATTATTCGACGCTGCCAGCGGCGCCGGTTCTTAAGCCAGTTACCAGCGGCATCTATCCCGATCGCAAGAATTTTGCGCCGCGACTCGGATTGGCCGCACAACTTCCCCATATATTCGGAACTTCGCGCGATACCGTGTTTCGCGCCGGCTACGGCATCTACTACAGCCCCGAGCAAGCCATCGAGACCTATAATCTTCTCCGCAATGGCGAGAGCAATGAGCTCAATCAGCCGTCCGGGCTCTTACCGGTACTTACCTTTGAAAACGGCTTTCCACAAACCAGCTCAACCGGTTTTCCCAGTTATTACGGTGTGGATCAACACGCGCCGATGCCTTACGTACAACAGTGGGCGGCCAGCATCCAACATCAGCTTCCGGGTGACACGCTGTTCGAACTCGGCTACGTGGGAACCAAGGGAACCGACCTTGGCATCTTCCGCCGCTTCAACACACCCGCGCACGTCGAGATTGGTCAGGATCTGCCGCCGCGCCCCGGAGATTTACAATCCTTGCGAACGTTTCCCGAGCTCGGAACCCTTTACCAGGATCAGCATATCGGCAACTCCATTTATCATTCCCTGCAGGTCAAGGCCGAGAAGCGATTCACGCATCGCCTGGCCTTCCTCGCCAGTTTCGTCTGGGCCAAGTCCATTGATGATGCCGACGGCATCGTCCCCGGCTCGTATGAAAGTTTCGGCGCGCAGGATGAGCGGAACTTGCGGCTGGAGCGCGGTCTCTCATTCTTCGACGTGCGGCGCCGATTGACGGGCGGCTACGTGTATTCCATTCCAACGGCGCCGGTTTGGCGGCCTGTGCTCGGGAACTGGCAACTCAGCGGTAACCTTACCTTCCAGGACGGAACACCCCTCAACCCGGTTTACTACGCCACCGATTACGCCAACTCAGGCACACCCAACCGCCCCAACGTTGTTCCGGGCGTAAGCGTCAATCTGCCTGCCGGTCAGCGCAGCGTCAATGAGTTCTTCAACGTGAATGCGTTCTCGGCTCCGGCGCCTTATACCTTCGGCGACGCTGGCCGCGATATTTTGCCGGGACCCGGTAACGCAGTCGTGGATGGCGCCTTGCACCGGCGATTCGTAATCACGGAGGGTAAGACCATCGAGTTTCGAGCGGAAACGTTCAACGTCATGAATCATCCCAACATCGGAATTCCCATTCCCTATCCGGATTTCGGTTCCTTCTTCGGCAAGGCTGTATCGGCGGGCGACCCACGCCGCATGCAATTTGCTTTAAGATTCGATTTCTGACCCTCTTCGACTCACTTGTTCCTCCGTACGTCAGCGCGCTTCTGGCAGCGCTGCGTTTTTCGTCGCCGGAATTAGGGCCGCTCGGGGAACTCAGCGAAAAGGATTGGAAGAGAGTCCTCCACTTCTGCGATCGTACCCAGTTGACTCTTTGTCTTGGCTTGACCTGCCGCGAGCACTTACCGGAATGGGTCCGCCTGCGCATCGATGGCAATCTGGCCAGCAACACGGCGCGCTGGGAGCGTACCAAAGCTACGTATCGGGAAGTCGCTTCCGCATTTGAACCGGCGGGCCTGGAGTTTCTAGTGCTGAAAGGCTTCACTCACTACCCGCGTTTCGTGAGTGACCCACGGTATCGACCCCAAGGCGATCTCGATCTGTTTTTTCCCCAGGAAATAGTGTCGCAGGCGTTCGACGCCGCCGTAGGGTTGGGATACCAGCCCATCGCCGAGCATTCTCATCCCATCGATCACCTGCCGATGATGGTCCGCAGAACCGGCTGGCAATGGCGTGGCGATTTCTTTGACGCCGAGAGTCCCGTTTCGCTCGAACTCCACTTCCGGCTCTGGGACGAACCCACGGAGCGATTCGAGCCGGTAGGCCTGGATCAATTTTGGCTTCGCCGCCAGCCGCGAGAACTGGACGACGTACGTTTCACGGCGTTTCATCCCGCCGATGAACTTGCCTATGCGTCTCTGCATTTGCTCCGGCATTTGTTGCGCGATGGTGTGCGCCCTTTTCATGTTTACGAGCTGGCCTGGCATCTCCACCACTCAGCCGAAGACGTCTCATTCTGGTGCGACTGGTCTCAATTGCACCACCCGTCGATGCGGCGGCTTCAGGCCATCTGCTTCTCGCTGGCGCAACACTGGTTCGATTGCCGAGTGTCTGACATGGTTCAAGACGAGATCCAGCAGTTGCCTTCCGAGATCGCTCGCTGGATGAACATGTACTGTGCGTCGCCGCTTACCACGCGATTTCGACCCAACAAAGACGAACTGTGGCTGCACTGGGCTCTGATCGATTCGCGGGCCGCGAGGTGGACCATTCTGCGGCGCAGACTTCTGCCTGATCATTTGCCCAATGCGCTGGATGCCGTCCACGTGTCCAAGCAGCAACTCACTTGGTCCGTTCAACTCGCCCGGTACTTTCGAATCGCGGCCTATTTCGGGTCGCGTGCATCGCATCACGCACGCGCGCTTCCATCCGTGGCTTGGAACGCCATGCGCTGGTTCGGCCAAGGCACCGGCCTCGGCGGCGAATATTGGCGCTTTTTCTTCGCCGAAGCCTTCTTTGACTTCGGGATGTTTGTTTTCGTCTTTCTGTACAATCTCTACCTGCTGCAATTGGGGTTTCACGAAGATTTCCTCGGCCTGGTTGCGGGCGCCATGACAGCAGGTAATATCGCCGGAACCATGCTAGCGGTCTTCGCCATGCAGCGGTTCGGAATGCGCCGTACGCTGCTGGCTTCTTTCGCCGGAACCGCCGCGCTCGCTGCTTTGCGCGCATACTTCACCTTCCCGCCGGCTCTCATTGCATTGGCTGCCATCGCGGGTATCGCCTCCGC
>PMOK01000340.1 GCA_003162425.1 Bryobacterales bacterium
AGCCACCAGCCACCAGCCACCAGTCACTTCTGCCCCTCTTCATGCAACACACAAATATCTCCCAGATTCCGATAATCCTCCGCGAAGTCGAGCCCGTACCCCACCACGAATTCATCCGGGATTTTGAAACCTACGTAGGCGACATCCACCGGCCGCAACCGCCGCTCCGGCTTGTCCAACAATGTTGCAATGTTCAGCGATTTGGGACGGCGCTGCTTCAGCACGTTCATCAGGTACGTCAACGTCACGCCGCTGTCTACAATATCTTCCACGATCAGTACATGATGGCCTTCGATAGAGACATCCAGGTCCTTGGTAACCTTCACCTGTCCCGATGTGGTCTTGCCGCGGCCGTAACTGGAGATCCCGATGAACTCTACGCGCGACGGCGTCCGGATGGCGCGCGACAAATCAGCCAGGAACATGAACGCGCCCTTGAGAATCGCAATCAGATAAATCGGGCCTTGCGGAAAATCGGTGGAGATCTGGTCGCCCATCTCGCGCACGCGCTTCTGAATCTGGTCGGCCGTGAGAAAAACGCGCGGGACTAATGCCATCAGTCGGCGTTATGCAAGCGGGTGCTTCCGGTTCCGATGTGGATGTGCGCGGCAGTAGCTTTGCCCCGAATCGCGCGCGTAAACGCGTAGTATGGAATCTGGCGCGACTTGAGATAGCGGCGCAACCAGACACCTTCGGGGTCGCCCGGATTGATGGCCACGTCCACGCGGCCGGTATGGTCGAATCCCAATGCGCGATGCACGTCGGTTTCCCCCTCCGCGCTGATCGGCAACGAATGATCGAACTTCTTCTTGAACGCTACCGCTAGCGGCTTCAGATCCCGCGACTCTCGAAAGATCCCGCTGCCTTCGTAGTGTTCCATACCAGGCGCGAACAGATCGCGATACTCCACACGAGTCGCATCCTGGATCGCCGCGCTCGATTTCTCGAATTTCGCGAGCGCCGCAAGCTCGCCCATCACGTGAGCGCGGGAATGCGCCAGATCCAGGTTCATGCGCCGCGTGGCCAGCTCCTGTTCAGGAGCAGTAAGAGACGATAGCGCGGTGATGCCCTCGTCCACCAGCTTCTTCATCGCGTCCAACCGCGCCTGTTGCCGCTCCACGCGACGCTGCGCAGCCGCAACCATGTCCTCTATCAATTTGTCTGTCAGATCCTCCACGGGCAGTTCGCCGTAGAGCGTGCGCTCCAGAATCGCGTCGTCCTGAACATCGGCGAGATCCTGCTCTGCTTGCTCCAATCGAAGCTTTGGAAGAGCGCCAGCCTGAACCAATTGTGCAATTTTTTGGATCTCGTCCTGAGCGAGCTGGATTCGTTTGTTTACTATAGCTTGCGGAGAATCCACGACCGTTTCACCGAAAGCTGCCAGCGAGCCAAGAGACAAAACTACAACCAGTAATTGTCGCATTGGTGTTTTCAGTGTACCATACGGGTAGGAGATTCATCGAGCTATACCCGACCCACGTAACACCGCCCGACAGCAATTCGCCGAACCGTTCACCACCCCGCCTTGGCTTATAGCCGTCCGCGCTGCTGAATCGAAGAAAGCGACCGACATCCGAGTGCTCGATCTGCGCGATGTCACCTCCTTCGCCGATTTTTTTGTAGTCGCCACCGGCAGCAACCCAAAACAGATCCAGGCCATCACGGAAGAAATCGGNNAACGCCGAGTGGGTCCTGGCCGACTACGGCGATTACCTAATTCATGTGTTCTCGGAAAAGGCGCGCGCCTATTACGATCTCGACCGATTGTGGCGCCACGCCAAGACCGTTGAAGTCCCCAGCCCCTAGCCCCCAGCCCCGATTGACTTCGCGTACCCAGAAGTCATAGCCTTACCATCATGCCCTATCGCTGTTTACTGGCTGCAGTGCTACTCGCCGGATGCTGCCTTGCGTCGGCCAAGGAGAAGTCAATGCTCAAGGATAAATATGTCAAAGTGAACGGCGTGCGCTTGCACTACGTCACCGCCGGCAAAGGTCCGCTGATTCTTTTTCTCCACGGATTCCCCGAATTCTGGTACGAGTGGAAGAACCAACTGATCGAGTTCGGCAAAGACCACCAAGCCGTCGCTCCCGATATGCGCGGCTACAATTTATCCGACAAGCCGGCGGAGCTGGATCAGTACAAGATGGCCGCTCTGGTGGAAGATATCCGCGCATTGGCGGACCATCTCTCGCACCACAAGAAATTCGTTCTGGTAGCTCATGATTGGGGCGGCGCCGTGGCTTGGTCGTTTGCCATCGCGCATCCCGATTACCTATCAAAGCTCGTGATCATCAACGCGCCGCATCCCGGCGTATTCGCGAAGCTGCTCAGCTCCGATCCCGCCCAGCAGAAGGCCAGTCAGTACATGCTGATGTTCCGTAGCGACGGGGCCGAGAAGATGCTTTCAGGCAACGATTACGCGGCTTTGGTCGGCGCCGTCCTTGGTGCGGGCTTGAAGAGCGGCGCGTTCACTGAACAAGACAAGCAGGAATATATCAAGGCTTGGTCACAACCAGGCGCGCTCACCGGCGGATTGAATTACTACCGCGCCAATCACGTAGGCCCGCCTGCCGGCAAAGACGCCCCTTCCACCGGAAATTTCGCCGTAGATCCTTCCGCGCTCACAGTGAAGGTTCCGACGCTAGTGATCTGGGGCGAAAAAGACACCGCATTGCTCACTCAAAATCTCGACGGCCTGGATCAGTTCGTCCCTCAGCTCACCATCAAACGCATTCCCGATGGGACGCACTGGGTGATCCACGAAAAGCCGGCCGAAGTGAACGGCGACATCCGCGATTTCATCCGTTAGCGGTGGGGCAGGCGTTCTTCTTACCGAACCGCGACCGTAAGGGAGTCGGTGCCTTGCCTATCCGCGCGCCTTACCGAACCGCGACCGTAAGGGAGTCGGTGCCTTGCCTATCTGGATAAAATAAACTTCACAAACAACGACACCGCCATCCCAAATCCAATCGCGATTACGATGCGCCGCACCGCAGTTCTCCCGATCCGCCGCGCCACACCAGCTCCACTGTACCCACCCGCTATGGCCCCCATCGCCATAATGACAACAAACGGCCAATAAACCATGCGAGCCCAAATAAAATAAAACGCCGCCACGCCGTTGATACATCCGCCAAAAAAGTTCTTCAGCCCATTCATCTGGTGAATGTCAGAGAGCCCCAGAATGCTCATCGCGGCCAGCATCAGGATGCCTATCCCAGCTCCAAAATAGCCGCCGTAAAGCGCCACGAATAATTGGAACAGCATGGCTCCGGCCAGCCACCGTGTAGACGTATGCGCCTCAGCGTTAGCTGTCTTCAACTTGCGTTGAATCGGCTCCTGCGCCATGAACAGCAGCGTGGCAAACAGGATCAGAAATGGCACTAGCGCGTCAAAAATCGCAGGCGGCGTTCGACGCAGCAATAGTGCGCCCACAATCCCACCGATCAGGCTCGGGACCACCAACACCAACATCCTCGGCGCGGCTGTGCTCAGTTCCCTCCGATAGCCGAACATGCTGCTGACCGATGCCGGCCAGATGGCCACGGTGCTGGTTGCGTTGGCCGCGACCGATGGCAGCCCCAGCCAAATCAGTGTAGGGAACGAAACCAGCGTTCCACCACCCGCCACGGAATTGATCGCGCCGGCCACGAACGCCGCGGCGAATGCCACAGTAGCGTGCGGAAAATCCAGCGCAGTCATCAATCAGGGCTTCCCATACGCGTCATCCAAAATCTCCACCACGTGCGCCACCCTCTGCCCTCGCCCGTACTTCCTCACTCCCGCAGCAAGCTGCAACATGCAGCCTGGATTCGCCGTAACAATCACCTCCGCGCCCGTGCCATTCACCGACGCCATCTTTTTCTCGAGCAGCGCCATCGCCATCCCGGTATGGATGACATTGTAGATACCCGCGCTTCCGCAGCACAGGTCGGATAATGGCATCTCGCGCAACTCCAACCCCGGCACCGATGCCAGCAACTTCCTCGGCGCCGACCGGATTTTCTGACCATGCGCCAGATGACAAGAATCCTGGTACGTCACCACCAACGGCGCCGCCATCAAGTTCGGGTTCAGCTCAATGGAGGCCAGAAACTCCGTCACGTCCTTCACCAACGCCGAGAACCGCCGGGCTTTTTCCGCGTAGGCCGGGTCGTGTTCCAGAAGCTCCCCGTATTCCTTCAGCGTCGATCCGCAACCTCCGGCATTGGTGATGACGGCATCGTAATTGCCATCCAAAATCGCGTCGATATTTCGCCGCGCCAGCTTCCGCGCTTCCTCGCGCAGCCCCGCATGCACGTGCAGTGCCCCGCAACAGCCTTGCGCCGCCGGAATCGAAACTTCGCAGCCGTTCTTGCGCAATACCCGCACGGTGGCCTCATTCAATCGTGCGAAGCTGATGTTCGCGATGCACCCGCCCAGAAACGCCACTCGATACCGCTCGGCATGTTCGGCCGCCAGCACTTGCCCGTAATAGCGAAAGAAGAACGGCGTCTCGATTTCAGGCGCCAGGCTTTCCATCTCGCCCAACCGTCGCGGCAAAAAGCCTAGAGTCCGCACCAATCTCTTCAATCCGCTCGCCTGATAAAGATAAAGCACAGCGCCCGCGAGTCCCAGATTGAATCGCGAGGGCAGCAGCTTTCGAAAAACCATGTGCCGGATAAAGCGCTCGCGCCACGGCCGCCGAATCTTGGTCTCAATCTCGGCACGCGCCGCCTCCACCAGCCGCCCATATTCGACGCCCGAAGGACAAGCGGTCTCGCATCCGCGGCACGCCAGGCACAGCTCAATGTGCTCAATATACGACGGCCCGATCTCCGCCTCCCCGCTCGCCACTTGAGCCATCTGATAAATCCGCCCGCGTGGCGAATCCATCTCAACGCGCAGCTCGCGATAAGTCGGACAAGCGTTCAGGCACAGCCCGCAATGCACGCATCTATCGAGATCGGACTGCTGCGGTTTATCGTATGAGTTCACTTCAGATGCGGCCATACAACCTGCCGCGATTGAGCAGGCATCCCGGATCGAACATTTGCTTGATCTTCTTCATCATCGCAAAGTCGCTGCCTGGCCTAGGCCATAGCTCCATACTTCCGCGAAAACTCTGCGGCGCAAATTCAACGACACCCGGCCGCAAATCTTCCGACCCCAAATAATATCCCCAACACACCCCGGACCCCGCGCGTGCCAGCGCCGGCCCAGGCAATCCTTCCATCACGCCGCCAACTTCAGACAATGCACACGGAGTCCGTATCACCACACCGTTCTCATGCTCAGCCAGAAATCGCGCCGTGAACTCCCGAATCTCCTCCCACAAAGTTTCCTCTTCAGCTCCTTCTATCGCCCGCGCCCAATCCAGCTCTCGCGAGTAACGATCCAGCACCGTCGCGCTCCCACCAGCCTGGATCAAAAGCCGGTAGCCACCATCGTTCTTCACCAAATCGATCGCCGAAGGTTGCAACTGGCTCTTGAGAACCTCATCGCGTCTCCGAATCGCGTCCGCCACTCCCTCAAACTCGCCAACAAATGTCCGCGTCCCCAGCGGCATCGGATGCACCCTGAAATTCACCACCGCGATCGCCGCCAGTGTCCCGAACGACCCAATCATAAGCTTGCCCATGTCGAGACCAGCAACATTTTTCACCACCATTCCGCCGCTCGGGATCAGCTTGCCTTCGAGCGTCGCAAAAGTCATGCCGATCACCATATCTCGCGCCGTCCCATACAGCCTCCGCCGCGGACCGCTCACATTCGCTGCTACAATTCCTCCCACCGTCGCGCGGTCAGAAAACGCTGGATCGAGCGGGACCATCTGACCGTGCTCCGCCAAAACGCGGCTCAACTCGCGATAAGAAATCCCAGCCTCGACGCTGATGGTCAGGTCCCGCGGCTCATACTGCAGCACGCGATTCAGCTTCGCGGTGGAAATAGTAACCTCAGCAGGAGCAATCGGCCCACCCATCCCGTTCTTGGTCGAGTTCCCGCACAGATTAATCGACCGCCCCTCCGCAGCAGCCCCAACCAGCAGCCCCGCCAGCTCCTCCGCAGTCTCAGGAGTAACAATCATGAGTAGATGAACCAGTGTGCCACACGCAGTGGGGCGGACCCCCTGGTCCGCAGCCGACGCCCACGTCGGCATCTTGATATACTTCTGCTGACCGAAAGGATTCCATGCAATATTCAATACTCGCAGCCTTCTTCTTAATAGCGCTCAACGTCTCGGCACAAACCGCCGCCTTACCCAACCATCTCCCCAAGCGATTAATCGCCGATTACGGCTACTGGAGCAGAACCCAGACCCCGCCCTACAGTTCGGATCAGATTCCGTTCCAAAAGCTCACCCACATCAATCACGCCGGCGTGGGTTTCGATGCGGGCGGCAACCTGACCGTCCCCACCGGATTCCTCGAACCGGATCTCCTCACCAAAGCTCATAACGCAGGCGTAAAAGTGATGCTCTTGTTAGGCGGCGACTTCACGGGACTGGAGACTTCTACCGCTGCTCTACCCAATCTCATCGCGAATCTCAGAAGCTTCATCAAGGAAAACGGATATGACGGCCTCGATATCGACTGGGAGTACCCCAGCACGACCCTCGACGAGCAGACCTTCTACGCGCTGATGGAAGCCCTCCGCGATGCTTTCCCCAGGCCGAAATACATTCTCTCCGCGGACGTTCCACCGTGGGGCCCTCCCCAGTACGACTATCCCCAGGTGACCCCCATCGTCGATTACTACAACATCATGACCTTCGACTGCGCCGGCCCCTGGACTGACGACGCCCAATTCAATTCTCCGATTTTCCCCGACCCCAACAATCCCGAGCCATACGAATGCGAACCCGGCGGCAGCATCAAGGAAGCGATCGACATTTTTGTAACCCAGCTCAATATTGCACCCGCCAAACTCAATATCGGAACGCCGTTCTACGGCTATTTCTACAGGAACGTCAGTGCCCTCTACGGGGCCTGCAAGAACTGCAGCAACAGCGTGCTCACGGAAAACTACGGCACCTGGATCAAGCAGAGAATCAACGCCAAGGGATGGTATTCCATCCTCGACCAAGTCACGCTAGTACCCTACCTGCTCAGAAGCGATGGTAGCCCCGGCTTCATCACCTACGATGACCCCACTTCGACGTTCTATCGCGTCTGGTATTCAGACTGGCAACGGAACCTGGGCGGGAGTTGGATGTGGTCCTTGGACGCCGACTACGATGGCAGCTCACAGGATCTTCTAGAGGCCATGTATCAAGCCAGCCAAAAACCCAAATAAAACGTTTACCGAACCGCGACCGTAAGGGAGCCGGTGATTTTAGTAAAACAAATACTTCCGCCACTGAACATCGCTCTTCGCCAGTAGCCGCATCAGATGCCGGCTGGTGTGCAGGCTAAACGGACGCGGCGCTCTGGCCAACTTCATCCCCGCTTCGTCCGGCGTGCGGCTTCCCTTGCGATTGTTGCAAGGGTGACAGCAAGCCACCAAATTTTCCCAGGTAGTTTCGCCCGCGCGCGACCGCGGAACAACGTGATCCAGCGTCAGCTCGCCGCTCGGCATCACGCGATGGCAATATTGGCAAGTGTAACGGTCGCGCATCAGAATATTCTTCCGCGACAGCGCGCGCGTCTGATGTGGAATGCGGCGATACTCCAGCAGGCGGATCACCGAAGGCACCCGCAAGGATTGCCGCGCCGAATGCACGTGCGCGTGCGACTCCTCTTCGGCCGAGGCCACGCCCTTCAGCACCAGCACCAGCGCGCGCCGCGCTGCGCAAATGTTGATGGGTTCATAACTGGCATTCAATACCAGGACCGGTCTATGCAATCTATCAAGACTGGGCATGTTCGGTGCTCCCGGAGTAATTCGAATCACGAAGCTCTAGATCGAATCCAATGCGGCGATCGGTGCGAGCCAAAGTCAGCAGCACCACCTGCCGCGCGCCCGCCATTTTCAGCGCGCGCGCACAGGCTGCGGCGGTTGAGCCCGTGGTCATCACGTCATCCACCAGAAGAATCCGCTGGCCGCGCAACGCCTGCTCGCCCTTGGCACGAAAAGCGCCCGACACGTTCTGGCGGCGCTTGGCGTTCGTAAGACCGGCCTGCGTCGCCGTAAAGCGGACACGCCGCAGCGCGTTTCTCACCGGCGTGTGCGTGCGCCGCGATATCTCGCGCGCCAGCAGGTTCGCTTGATTGAATCCTCGCTGCCACCGCTTTCGCCAATGCAGCGGCATGGGCACAATGGCGTCGAAACTCTCCTCGCGCGGCAGCGCCAGCGCCAGAAATCGTCCCAGCGGCTTGGCCAGCGTCTGCACCCGGCCGTATTTGAAAAGATGAATCAGCTCCCGAAGATCGCCCTCATAGAATCCGTAAGAGTACGCCGCGTCAAACCCGCTCACTCCGCGCCGGCACAGCGCGCACAGGCCCTGCTCGTCCAAAGGAAAAGAATTGCGGAACGGCGCCCGGCATTGTGCGCAAAAATATTCGGCCGTCAATGGCTCGGGCTTCGCCAGACACGCCGGGCAAACCGGAACCCTCGAGACCTGCCGCAAGGGTTGCTCGCAGATCCGGCAGTCGTCAGGGAAGATTAGAGAAAAAAGGCCAATGCAGAACTTATGGACAAGGGAACGCGTAGCGTCAGCCGGGACAGTCTTGATGAGCAAACTACTGCTGAAGACGACACCCCATAAAATTCTAGTTTACACCACCTCAGGGTTCAGCACATTGATCGGCTCGCCGGAGCAGTATGCGATGATCTGATCGAAAATATCCAAGCCGGACCTCTTCCAATCCATCTCCGGTACTCCCTCGAAAAAAGCGCGCCGCGCCTTGTCGTAGTCAAAAGAGCTTCCCTTCGCGACATAATCGGCGTATCCCTCGCGGACCCACTGCGGCAGTTTGAAATAGCGCACGGGGCCGATCGCATGCCCCGTGAGCTCGTGCGTTATTTCATGCGCAATGAAATAGTCGAGAGTCCGGTCGCCCGCAACGGGGCGCCCGCCAGGAGAGATCAACCGGTTGTCCTCAATCAGCGCATCACGCAGAAACACGTTGGCCGTTACAGGATACGGAGCCACGCCACCCACCCCGTAATCCTTGTTGAAAAACAGCACCTGCCGCCAACGCGAATTGCAGATAAAGATGTCACGCTCCTGCGCGCTCGAATACAGAGGTGAGGTTGCCAACTTTGCTTCAACCAGCTTCAACACATGTTGAGCGGCGGGCAGTGAAAACGGCCGGTCGGAGTGAAGGATCAGACTATTGGCCCGCACCGAAAATGAGAACAACGGTTGCGGAATGCACAACAGCGCCGAGTACGCAGCAAAAAGAGCGGTAGCCGCCAAGCCAATTCTCAAAATCCTCATGCACTCTCTATGTAACATGACACAGCAAAGTGGGGCAGGCGCTTTCTTTCGCCTGCCAACCCAACAGGCCGCCCGTTTAGGGCTCGGTTTTTCGCGCACGCCGCCCGCGACGCGAAGCCGCGATCTCAGCGTCTATTTCCTTCGAGGCAAGCGTGTCGCCACGACTTCACCAGCCAGTCCGGAGGAGGCGCGAAGCTCCGAACATAATCGGCTACGCTTCGTGTCCGTACAGCGAGGACTGAGTTTTTGCGGGTCATTCATGAATCAACTAAAGATGCCAAGGATTCTATGACATCACCCGTTCGTGCACTGGCGCCACTTCTGCGCGCTCACGCTCCTTGATGTAGTCGCAAATGTGAATGAGGTCTCGTGCGGCTGGCTGCGTCCAGCGTACACGGCTCAACTGGAATAGCGGCTGTCAATCAGTTTCCCGATTTCATCGTGCTCCACAAACTCGCCACGGTCCGCGGCCGACAAGCCGACTTCAACCTGGCGAGCAAACCACTCGTCGTAATTGAGCAAACGCTCCACCGCCTCTTGAATCAGTGACTCGGT
This sequence comes from Bryobacterales bacterium, assembly GCA_003162425.1. GTDB lineage: Bacteria > Acidobacteriota > Terriglobia > Bryobacterales > Bryobacteraceae > Palsa-89. The sequence goes on from PMOK01000340.1 coordinate 9,918, forward strand.
ATTGCGTCCCTGCTCCGCAGCAGCGCGATTGAGTTTCGCCTGGATCTCAGGCGAAAAATGCACGTTCATCTTACAAGTGTGGAAGCCCGTGCCTGCTTCTGTCAATACAGTTGGCATTGAGAGAAGCTGGCATCACGGACGCCGCGCTTAGCAAAGCTCAATTCAGCGCGAGGATGAAGTTTTCACGCCGTATAGATTCATAGCGACGCGTCCATAAATCTCAAGACGCGGGATAATGGCAAATATGGCCTTTCACGTTATCGGATTGACCCGCGATCAATTCTTCTCGACAGGCGGAAGCACTTGCGAACTGATCATCAAGGCACTTAGCGCTACGTCCTGGCGAAGCATGCAGCTTGCGGCGCGCGCTCCGCTGGAGTATCCAGCCAAAACGATATTGGAGGTCTTCTCACTCGCAGCATTTGAGGACGGAGCACTACCGGAGGGATTTGAGGCCTACGAGGAGCTATTCTTCTTCAACAATCCAGCATTGTTCGAATGCCAAGCTGCTGGGATGACTTACCCTGTTATCAGGGAAATATCCGCAGAACAGATCCCTCCTAGAGCCAGTATAATTTGCCGTGTACCGGTCTATCTCCACAGGGACGTCGTGGCTAATTTGAAAACCCCATAATGCTATCTTTGACTACCTGGGTGAGTCTCTGGCAAGTTCAATTCGAAAATGCCCGGTGGATCACTGCATCTTGCCCACAAATGCGAAGGGTCAAAGCGACGGAATTGACGCCGCAGCTTCTGAAGTAATTTAGAAATATCGAATGTCCTCATTTCGTATTTTCTCCGAAGAAGAGTTCGACGCGGTTCAAGCCTCTCGATACCATGATCTGCGACGACGGGTCGACAGGGAGAGCGTGGACTACATTCTGAATGTAGATGAGCAACAGTACACAGCGCACTTGGCATCCATGTACACGTTCGATCCTCTCAAGTTGGATCTCGACAACGTCGTAACATCTCGTCACGAAATGGAGATTCCAGCCGAATGGTTCCCACAGGGATACGCCGTTCGTGCAGGGGGGAGATACAGGAAGCCAGTTGTCCGCTACCACATCCCTTTCACCGGCGACGCAGAGCTACTCCGCTGCTCCCCAAATCCTCGCGAGTTGAACACATTTGAAGTATTCGTTGAAGACAACGCCGTGTGCTTCGATGTGATTGCATTCTCTGACGACCCAGCGCCAGTGATGGCAGCATTCGATAGGAACCGTGGGCTGATCGAACGTCAGTTTGCCCATCTGTCGAAGCAGATCGAAAACCATAACAGAAGCATCGGGGCGAATGCTCAGTCAATATTTCACGCGCGGAAGTCCGAGATTCAGAAGCAACACGATTTTCTCGCGAGGCTAGGCGTGCCGGTCAAGAAAGCATCTGGAGTGCCGACCACTTTTACGGTACCTGCCTCGCGGAAGAAGATTGTTTTGGACAAGCCAGCTATAGGTCAGCCAGCGACGCTTGACCCTGTACTTAGCGAGACCATTTACGAGGAGATTCTGAAGGTGTTGCAGGATACTGGACGAGTTTTCGAACGGTTGCCGAGCACCTACTACGATAAGGATGAGGAGACGCTCCGTGATCACTTCCTCCTGCAGTTAGAGCCACACTTTGAAATGGCGAGCGCAACCGGCGAGACGTTCAATAAGGATGGCAAAACAGACATACTTCTGCGATTTGAGAAACACAATGTGTTTGTCGCAGAGTGCAAGGTATGGCACGGCCCTGGACAACATGGTCCGACCATTGACCAGTTGCTCAAATACATAACGTGGAGGGATTCCAAGACCGCGATTGTTTATTTCGTTCACAACAAGAAGATCATCGAAGTGCTGGAGGCAATTGAGTCAGAAACGCAGAAACATCCGTGCTTCGGCCGTTTTATCGGAAAGCAGGAGGAGTCTTGGTTCCGCTACGACTTCCACTTTCCAGGTGATCCCGACCGGCATATCAAATTGAACATACTCTGCTTTCACATGCCAAGATGATGTTGCGATGGCATGAATTGAATTTCCGGTGACAGTTCTTGCGCGGAAATCCCCCCTTCCCCCTCAACCACATCCCCCCAACCACGCTCCAATCCCCACCACCCCAAGCTACAC